>JAHJAO010000034.1 GCA_018813905.1 Candidatus Omnitrophota bacterium | reverse complement strand
ATAACATGGCCAGCAATGCATAAACAACAAAAATAACCTGCGCGGATCCTGACGGCAGTATTGCCCGCGGGATTAAGCTGATGTACCAGAGAAATTTGTCAAAAAGATGCGGCCCCCACAGGGAAAGCGCAATGCCGCCGTGGGAAGAATGAATAAAAAAAATAAAATTTAGAATATGTATAAAAAATGTAAAGAGTATAATAAAATGCCATATTAGTTTTTTAAATGAAGCTATCCAGGTTTCATTTTTACCGTTATTATTAAATTTTAAAAAAATTAATAAAATAAATGGGGCAAACAGCGTCGATGGTTTCGAAAATACGGCTAATAGATAAACAACCGCCGATACGCGAAATCGCCCGTTAAGAAATAAAATTAGCGTGGTGTAAAGAAAAAATGCCCCTAAAACTTCGTAGATTCCCGCCACAGACCATGTCAACGGAGTAATGTGGATATAAACCGAAAAAGCATATAAATATCCTGCGGACCAGCCTATTATATTATTTCGAGTAATTTTTTTGGCAATATGAACAACCAATACAGAGTTGACCGCGTGGATAAATAATCCGGATATGTTGAAAAAAAACGGATTTAATCCGAATACTTTATACCGCAACAAGTCAAAAAGAAGCGCTATCGGACGGCAAGACGAAGGATCCGGAACTACATATATAAATAGCTTAAGCCAATTATCAACGATTTCATGTTTAAATATGTTTAAAATAATCCAATCATCTCCGACAAAAAAATATTTTAAAACCGGCCAATATACTATAAACGTCAGCGCTGTTAAAAAAATAGCGTTTAACAGCTGTGACCTAGCATAGTTATTGGATTTTAAACAGCTACTTACATTGAGGTTGGAACACATTATATGCGCTTTTTTAAACAATGTTATTATACACTAAAAGTCTGTTTCGAAATAGCCGCAAAAGCCCTTGGGTAAGCTGTAAATTCTATTGACAATGGCCTAGCATAGTTATATAGTATATAGTAAGTTATCGGACAATTCAAATTCAGTATTTTTCTCTAAAAAGGAGGCGTTGTCGTAAGAAGAGTTTTTTTTCGGTTTGCATTAATGCTGTTGTCGCTCTGCTTGATTATGCCCGTGGCTTATGGCCAACCGGCGGAATCACAAACTATGCTTGATCCGCGCGCGGAATTTCCCGATATCCAAAATTATCTTTTACCAGCAGACATTATTTCGTTAATGGAGGCTATAGAAATAGCTACTGCCAATGGGGTCCCTTATGTCTTTGATGCCCGCTTAGGATATACCCCGGAAAACGGCTTTTTTTATAGCATCCAGGGCCTTGCGGAAAACAAAACTTCGCATATCGGCCTATTAATAAACGCTGACACAAAAGAGCTTATTCCCCCGTTGTCTTTTGTATCAAGTTGCACTCCCAGCATCAGTTTTGCCGAAGCCGTGCTATTAGCTGAAAAACTTAGCGACGGGAAAGTTCTTGATGCCAGAATTGACACAATTATGTTTTCCCCGGTAGATTTTAAAATCGTCTATTACCTGACAGTAACGCAAAAATCCCCTCCGGCAATTAAACTTGTGTGCCTCGATGCGGAAAAAGGCGCATTAATTCCGTATGTCGCCGGATATACGCCGCAGTTTTTACAGGAAAATCAAAAATCCGCATTGGATGCTCTAAAGCTGCTCGACCCTAAAAACAAAAGGACCCCTGTTGCCATATCCTTGATCGACAATAACGGCGTACCCAATTATAAAATAATCTTCGAAAATGAACTTTTCTTGCCCAGCAATGAAGTCTTGGTAGACGCTAAAAGAGGCAAGATTTTTCAAGCGCCGGAAAATTAGGAATTTTAACTTATCCGCCTTTTGCATCACTCATATATGAAGGATTCGTTTAAGCATCCAGTTATCCCAGCGCCAACAATAACAATAACTTTTATTGGTTCAGCTGTTTTTTAAATACTATCGCCTTGGCTGGTTTTGGCCTTTTTATCGGTAATTATTTTTAATTGGATAATCTTATCCAACACCGCGTTAGCGACGATCGCATAACCCCGGGCATTGGGATGATTGTCCGGGATTAAATACTGATCTTGTCTTTCGCCTAAGGCATCAAATTTCGGCAGTAAATCAACGAGGGGGGTATCGTATTCCGCGGCGATCTTGTAGAGGCAGTCGGTATACCGGGTTTCCCAGCGATTATGATAATTTAACATTATCATGGGGATTTTCTCCCTGTCAGCAATTTCCTTTATTTTTTTTATGTCATGGCTTATCCATTCTACCGCTCTATCGATGTATGCGTCTTTATCTTGAAGCGCTAATATCGTACTGTTCCGCCATCTATTCTCTGGGATATCTCGGCTTAAAAATTCCCGGACCTCATCAACTTTATCCGCAAGAACAGCCACCCTTTTAATCTGGTCATAGGTGTGCTCATTAAGCGGGTTGCACTGTAACGCCTTCTTGAAATATTCCACTGCTGTCGCATATTCGTGCTTATGATCGGCATAAATACCGGCCATTACTATATAGTTCCCGTCATAATAGGGATTCCGGCAAATCCCTTTTTTAAGCCAGCTTAAAGCCAGATCGTCTGCCCCCATCTCGTAGTAAACTACCCCCAAACGATAGTAGGCATCATAGTCTATTGGATTTAACGCTATACATCTGTGAAAATATTTTACGCTTTCATCATAAAATTGAAGATGGCTTAGCGCAATTCCCAGCTCGCGGCAGGCATCACTATTCTTGGGATTAATTTGTATCGCCTTAAACGCATATTCTATCGCATTATAATAATCTTCCCGCCCGTTATAGATATAGGCCAGATTTAAATAATTCGCATCAAAGCCGGGATCAGCCATAATCCCGCGCGCGAAATATTCTTTAGCCTTCGCCGAGTTATGCATGCCATTCAGGTAGCATAGGCCGGATAAATAATACCCTTCTCCATCTTCGGGGTTTTCAATAACTGCCTTTTCAAACCATCCCAAGGCGTTCATAAAATTGTTTTCTTTAAAAAAAGTTTTTCCTATCAATATGCAGGTCTTGCCGCCGGCGGATTTGCCCCGATTGAATGCTTCTAAATAACATCTACGCGCCCAGTCAAAAGCCCCCAGCAAATCATAATGCCTGCCAATTTTTAAAAACCAATCGGTATCTTTTTCGGCAGCGTTTAAGTTGCCATAGACCCATTCCCCCGCACCTTCAAAGGTTTTTCCGGAAATTTCCATATACATGTCTATAATCCGCTGGTATGCTTCATTGCTAAGCGGACCAGAACAGATTAATCGTTTCAGATATTCTTTTGCTAATTCATTCTTGTTTAAATTTTTATAGGCTTCAGCCATGCTAAAATAACTATCCTCTTTGTTGGTGGCGGCGTCCTGGATATCGCGCCCAAACCACTGCAAAGCTTCAGCAAATTTCCCCTGCCGGAGAGATGCCTGCGCTATCAATTTATATTTCTCCCCCTCCAGGCCCTGCATGTTGATTTCCTGCTCTATCAATTCTTTGGAAATATAATTCGGCTCGGCAACATTAAACATCCGTTCAAAATCGAATTCTGCCACCTTTCTCGCCTCATCGCCTTCAGATAATTGCCCGGGAATAGCCGAAGCCGCGTCTTCTGCCGCATTCTCTTCTATCCGGCTACAAATCGCTTTAAACAGCTTAACCAGGCGAATCCTGTATAAAAATTTAAAAAATCGCGCTTTGGCAGTTTTGTTGCTTTTATAATTTTCATACCCCCAATAATTCCAAAAATTAGCCCCGCCCGCCCAAAGAATTATTAAATCCGGTTTGGTTTTTTTCAGGACATCCGGTAGGCTTTCCAATATATTTGTGGTGTTATAACTGGGCACTCCCTCATTAATAACGCGGATCTTGCGGCTAAAAGTTGCCTCCAGCAATTTTTCTAATTGCCGGGGGTAAGTCTGTTCGTAAGCGGCCCCAAACCCATATGTATTAGAATCGCCCAAACAGACTATAACAAATTCACTATTATCACTGCCCCGGCGGCGGCATTGTGCATCCGGGTGCCCCCCCGAATAAAACAATCCCACAACCCGCAACATCCCTTCCCCGACCAATAAAACTATTAGAACTCCCAGAATAAACGCCGCAATTTTCTGTCGTAAACCATCCATATTAAGTTTTTCTTCAATAAAGTTTGTTACGCCTTAAAAATATTCTTTACATCTGGCCAAAACGATGTTTTCTGCCAACAACTTATTGCCCAAACCCGAACAATACCCAAACATCTTCCTTCCCCTAATGTTATATCTGCCCTTTCTAAATATTCATCAGTTCCCTATAATATTTTATGCCCAAATTATCCGAAAGCATCTCCGCTATAGTTAGGTATTCGGACGATTTTCTCTTATCCTGCAAGGCATTATAAACCAGTGCCTTGCCTAAATAGGGCAAATAATTTTCTGCGTTCAACGCTATTGACTTGTCAAAACAACTAAGTGCCTGTTCATAGAGTTGTAAGCGGCGATAGGTTTCCCCGATATTATTTAATATCTGCGGCCAGTAGGCATTGACGTCCTGCCGCGGAGCAATCTGATAGATATCTTTACGATTTAAAATATCTAGTGTGACCTCAATAAGGTTGGCCTGGAACTGTAAGCCCCAGAGAAAATCCGGGTTCATCAAGTATAAGGTGTGGCAGCGGCATATAGCAATCTCGCTAAAACCATCCGGCCAGACTATCGATTCCCAAACAATTTGACAGGTTATCCGCCTTATATCCTCTTCGCATGTTGCCCGCTCCCTTAGCGAGGGCAATTTATCAAAACAGCGGAATGATTTCAGTTTATCTATGCCCGGCCTAAAGTCGGCGGGAAATCTATCTTTGTTTTGACAAAAAGAGTTTATTAACGCTTCCGTTGTTATAAAATTACCTTCATGCCACCAATGGCAATTATCGGGAAGCTGTTCTATCCCGATAAATCCATTCTTCTCGACATCCATGAAAGCCTGTTCTAAATCCACCAGCACTTCTCCTTCTTCGGCGCATATTTTGCGGACTATTCTATTGCTACGGGGGTTTGAGTTTGGCCAGCAAACTGCGTTTGCCTCTGCCGCAATCAAGTAATGCTTTTTTGCCTGAGCGTAATCCCTTATCCCTTGGAAGGCCCGTCCCAAAAAATAATGCCCTAAGGCGCTTTCCGGATTTGCCTCCAGGAATTTTTTAAACTCTCTAATGGCCTTGGCATAATGCCCCTCATGCAGCCGATAGCATGCGGACAAATATGATTTATTAATAAACTCCTGACCGACATACTGCGGCGGCATATCTTTAAAGTTAAACGGCAAGGTACACATGAACACCGGGACATTTTTCCTCTTGGCCATTCGTACGATATGTCGCAATGTCCGTTCATAATTATCGAATCTTTCTTCCGCACTCCGCCTCCTGTCCAATAAGCCTCGCGCCTTAAGCTCTGCTGTAATAAAGTCCTGAAGCTTGCGGCAAGACCACAATTGCCGCAATACATTGTTGATACGGTATGCCCAAATATTGATTCTAACTTTTTCATAAAATTCATTATTCCCGGAAAGAACAATCAGCAGATCCGGATCATACGTCAGTATTTCTTTCGCCACCAATGATACCCGATAAGCATCATATCCAATAATCCCGGCATTCGCCACTTCAAATTTTATTTCCGGGCAGAGATTATCCAGTATTTGCTGGAAATATATGTTGTCAAATCCTACCGCAACCGAACCCCCCAAAATAAATATGCGCAGGGAGTTTTTCCCGCGCAGCAAAGGAATTTTAACCATGGGGCCAATTAGTTTATTATATATATACGTACGCCCCCCTTCTTGAATTTGCGAAAAATGATTCTTGTAAATATCTATATATCCTTCGCGAATCGCAATATCCTCCGGGGGCTCCGGTAGAAAGCCGTAATGAAGACGCATTGCCGCCTCAAAGACAAAGCTGCTAATGGCAAGCACGATAAGCGTCAAGATACAAATTTTCGTTACCGGTTTCATCCTGCCTCGGCCCGCTTTGAATTTATTTTCCAACATACGGATTATTTCCCCAGCAAACTTTTATAATGCCTTATCTCGGAATTCGAAGTAAGCGTTTAAATTTGCCTTTGTCAAAAGCTTATTCAACTATTTTATTATATACCAAAAATTTGCTCCAAAATAGTCGAAAAACCGCTGTGGATAAGTTTTAAATTGTGTTGACAAATGTCCGATATTGATTATATAGTAAAGGAAAAGTCTTGCAAGCGCATAATTCAACCTGCTCCCGACCCGAGGAGGAAAAAATGAAAAACATTATTATCCACATTTTCTTATTTTCTATGTTTTTTATCATCTCAATGCCTTTACTATATGCTCAAAATTTGGATCCGAGAGGCATCCCTTCGGAAGAAATCCAAAAATATCTAATACCAAAAAATATTATTTCTTTAAAAGAAGCGATGCGAATTGCCCGGGATAATAAAATCACCCGAATTGTAAATGCCGGGTTAACCTACGATCCGATGGGCGGCTTTTTTTATGTGGTTCGAGGTTTCTCCGAAAATGACCCCTCTGATATTTATTTAACTATCGACGCAAAGACAGGAAACATTGCGCAGCCCTTAACTCAGATAACTTCTCAGCATTGCAAAATCAACTTAGCCGAAGCCATCCTGCTTGGAGAAAAGCTCGGAGCGGGAAAGGTTCTAGACGCCCGCGTAGATACTTGGTTTGCGGACCTGCGGGGAACAAATACGATTCCGGTTTATGTTGTAACCGTACTCCAAAGCTCCCCTTTCGTATTAAAAGTCATCCGGATTAGCGCAATAGACGGAAGCATCGTTCAATTCTCATACGAGGATACGTTGTGTGCTCGAGTCAAGCAATCGGCCGCGGAAGCACTCGAAATGGTTTCTTCTAAACACTATCGAACGCCAGTTAGTATCGATTTAATAGACAAAAACGGGGTCACAACTTATAAAATAAGTTTCGAGAATGAATTGTTTTTGCCTAATAATATCATTATGATTGATGCGGGTAAGCGGGAATTTTATAATACAGCTGATTCTTTTTTGGACGTAGCTGAGGAGCCTTTGCGTTAAGGACCGGTAAAAGGCCATCTTTGCCTGTAAAAATCCGTTTTAAACTTGCCGTAGCATCTATTAGTTTTTATGCTAATCTCCCCGGGCGCATGACACCAAATCCAATTCTATAATCTTATCAAAAATATTTTTAGCAATTAACCCGTAGCCTAAAGCGTTGGGGTGACCGTCCGGTATGAAATATTTCTTTCTATCTTCGCCAAACGCCTGAAAAATCTGATGGAGATTCACTAAGGGCAGTTTGTATTTATTGGCCATTCTTTCTACGATATTTGTCCAGCACGATTCCCAGGCATTAGGATAGTTTAATAAAATTATTTTAATACCATTTTTGTTGGCTAAATCCTGGATTTGTTCTACATCATGCATAATCCAATCAACCACACTAGTCTCATATAAACAGTGGTCTTGCAACGCTACGCTAAAACTACTCGCCAACGCATTGTTAGATAGTTCTGTCTTTAAAAAAGCAACTACCTCGTCAATTTTTTCGGATTTTATAACCGATGGCTTCATATGGTCATAGGTGTGCTCATTATTTGGATTTAAGCGCAGGGCAGCCATAAAATATTGTACTGCGGCAGCGTGACGTTCCTGTTCTCTATAAATTAGGCCTATTTCCTCATAAAATTTGGAATCGTGGGGGGCAAGCTCCATCCCTTTAGACAATAACTCCAGCGCTTTTTCCAAATGCCCTTGCCGGGAACACATCACCGCTGTCCAATAATAAGCGTCTGAATTCATCGGATTCAACGAAAGGCTTTGTTGGCTGTATTGCAGCCCTTCGCTAAAACGTTCCAGGCCAAAATAAGCAATGGCTAATTCACAATAAGCCTGGCTGCTATGCGGGTTTAATTGTATCGCTTTTTCAAGATATTCTATCGCTTTCTTAGAATCCACGCGCCCATTACAAATAATGCCTAATTTTAAATAACTTTCATAATAGCCGGGGTCAACTACTATGCTTTTCTCAAAATACGCCATGGCTTCTTTAAGACCCCCTTTATGTCCATAACAGGAGCCCATAAAAGAATATGCCTGACCATCTTCGGGATAAACTTTTGTGGCCTTGTCAAACCATTGTATCGCTGAAGGATAATCCCCCTCCTCCATAAAAGATTTCCCCATCAATAAATATGCTTCAAGCGCCCCTGTTTTTTCTATTGCTTTTGCATAACATCTCCGGGCGCGGGCGAAATCTCTGCACCCTTGATAATATTCTCCGGCACTTATATAAAATCCTTTCTTTTTTTCTCTAAAACCTCCTTGCTCATAAACCCAATCTATTGCTTCGTCAAAACCTGCCTGTTTAAGCTCCATATACTCTTCTATAATAACCGCCCAGGTTAATTTATCTGCAGGATAAGCTACCTCTATAAACGCTGTGAGATATTTAAAAGCTTTTTCATATTCCCCTAACTGCTTGTATGCTTCCACAAACCCCCAATAAACATCTTTATATTCTTTATTTTTAAGTAATGCCTTTTCGAACCATCCCAAAGCTTCCCGGGGTTTATTTTGCCGAACTAAATCTTTGCCGATCATGTTATATTTTTGCGCTTGCAGACATTCAATGTTTATTTCTTGTTCGATTAAATCCACAACCGTATCATTTTTCTTTCCCGATCCGCGAATATCCTGTGCTAACACAAAATCACTTATGTTGGTGCCAAATGCCGTTTGCGTTCTTTTTGCCAGTTCTTTAATTTTAATCCAGATTAATTTTGCCAGTTTAAAAAGGCGTATTCTGTATAAAAAGTTATACATCCTCGCTTTTAACGTCTTGCCTTCTTTATATTGCTTGTACCCCCAGGAGT
>JAHJAO010000033.1 GCA_018813905.1 Candidatus Omnitrophota bacterium | reverse complement strand
CGCCGGTTATCAGCACGGTTTTATTTTTATAACTACTTACATATTTTTCCATCTTCTCACCCTCCTAAATGAGCTCACATTTTACGGAGCAAAGCGCTCGTAAAATGTGAGCTTATTGAGGAGGGAAAAATGGCGGAAGTTAAAATCGGTATTATCGGCGGAAGCGGTATATATGATATCGAAGGAGTAACGGATGTGGAACTGATAGAGGTGGATACTCCTTTTGGCGCGCCTTCGGATAAAATACTTTTAGGGACGTTGAGCGGGGTAAGATTTGCTTTTCTGCCGCGGCACGCCCGCGGGCATAAGATTTCGCCGACCAACCTGAATTTTCGGGCGAATATTTTCGCTTTTAAAAAGCTCGGAGTGGAGGAGATTATTTCTATATCCGCGGTAGGAAGCTTGAAAGAAGAGCTTAAACCCCGGGATTTTGTTGTCCCGGATCAGCTGTTTGACCGGACAAAGATGAGGGCGTCTACTTTTTTTGAGGAAGGCATTGTCGCCCATGTCGGGTTTGCCGACCCGTTCTGCCCGCGCCTTAGCCAAATGGCTTATGATACGGCCAGGCAGGTGGGTATTCCCGCGCATAAAGGGGGGACATACATTTGTATCGAGGGCCCCCAGTTTTCCACCCGCGCCGAATCCAAAGTCTATCGCCAGCTTGGATTTTCCATAATTGGCATGACTAATGTACCCGAAGCCAAGTTAGCCCGGGAAGCGGAAATGTGTTACGTGACCGTGGCTTTAGTTACGGATTATGACGTATGGAAGGAAGATGAGGAAGTGAATGTGGATAAAATAATGGCTAATCTGGCGGCAAATACCGATAATGCCAAAAAGTTCATAAAAAACCTTTTGCCGAAGCTAAGCGCTGCCCGTTCCTGCGCCTGTGCGCAGGCACTTGCGACAGCCGTAGTTACCGCGAAAGACGCCATACCGAAAAAAACGCTGGAAAAGTTAAAGCCGATTGTCGGAAAATATTTCTGAAATTTCGTCGCGGCCTCGCGGCCGGCTGCTATTGTTTTTTCGCCTAATTTCCGCCTAACGCATACCTATCTTTCGTGCTATTTGCGCATTCTTGATTAAAAAGTTAGTTTATGCTAAAATGTTATCTCTAAAAAAGGGGAGCGTCATACTAATGCACCGGATTTTATTGCTTTATATATCTACTAATTCCGGCCATCATCACGCCGCTAAAGCGATTGAAGAGAGCCTGCATAGCTTAGAGCCGGGGATTAAAACTTTAAATCTGAACTGTTTTAATTATACAAATCCGATATTAGAGAAAGTTATAAACAACGTTTATAATAAGGTTATTAAGAATAAGCCCGAGGTCTGGGAATATTTGTACGATAATCCGGTAATTGTGCGCCGCACACGCAAATTCCGCAAACTGATCCACGAATTCAATTCTAAAAAACTAAAGAAATTAATCGACCATTTCCGCCCGGACGCGGTAATTTGCACGCAAGCATTCCCGGCGGGAATGATCGCGGATTTCAAAAAGACTTATAATTTGAATTTCCCTTTAATCGGCGTGCTCACCGACTATTCGCCGCATTCTTACTGGATTTACGATAATATTGATACTTATATCGTTCCAAGTTTACAGACCCGGCAGAGATTTGTAGATAGTTTCATTGCCAAAGATAAAATATTTATTTACGGTATTCCGATAAGCGCCCGCTTCGGCGCGCCGACGGATAAAGAAGCGACGTTTTCCAGTTTAAAACTGGATAAAAATATTCCCGTGCTCTTAATTATGGGCGGGGGCCAGGGGCTGGGGCCGATAGAAGAGATAATATTCGCCGTAAATACGCTGGATGTCGATTTTCAGGTTGTCGTTGTCTGCGGCATAAACAATAAATTAAGAAAATGGCTTGAAAGAAGACAAAAACTATTTCGCAAACGCATGGCCATACTCGGTTACAGCAAAAATACCAACGCGCTTATGGATATCGCTTCACTCCTTGTGACTAAGCCGGGAGGCTTGACCACGGCTGAGGCCTTGACCAAAGGCCTGCCGGTGGTTATTGTCAATCCCATACCGGGACAGGAAACGAAAAACACGGAATTTTTACTTTCCGAAGGCGTAGCCGTTAAAGCCAAAGACGCGTTGGATGCCGCCGCTTTGATCGGAGAACTTCTAAGTGCTCCTGAAAAGCTGCGGCAGATGAGAGAAGCGTCTTTTAAACACGCTCGGCCCGATTCCGCGGCCAATATTTCAAAACTGGCGCTTAAGCTTATTAACGATAAAAAAAAGGGATAACAGTTAGTAATGTTTTTTTATTTCTTGTTCAGATTGGGGCAGTTTTTAGCGTGGATTCTGCCGCGCTCTTTAGCTTACTGTTTTGCCGCGCTTATTTGCCGGTTAAAGTTTACACTGGGGAGAAAAGAACGTGTTTTTGTTATTAATAATTTCCGGATAATTTTAGCTCAGGATGGGAAAAATACTTACAAATACGCGCGGAACCTGTACGGAAATTTCGGCCGGTATTTAGTGGATTTTTTCCGGGCGCATCAGATTGATAGAAAGTTTGTCGATAAATTTGTAAGGATAGAAGGCCGCGAAAATATGGACGCGGCCCTCGCTCAAGGTAAAGGAGCGATCGGCCTAAGCGCGCATATCGGCAATTGGGAGCTGTCGGCCCAGATCCTGGGCGTTTTAGGATATAAAATCAGCGTTGTGGCTTTGGTGCATAGCAATCCCCGTATTGACAATTTTTTTAATAACCAGCGCCGGATTACCGGAGTGAAAGTTATTCCGGTCGGCGTTAGCGTTAAGCAGTGTTTTAAGGCGTTAAAGAATAATGAGATTGTTGGAATTCTGGGAGATCGCGATTTTTCCGGTAAGAACGGAATTCTTGTGGATTTTCTGGGCAAACAGATGTTGGCACCGCGGGGCCCGGTGATTTTGAGCATAAGGACCGGGGCGCCCATAGTTCCTGTTTTTGTAATCCGGGATGAAAAAAATGAACATTATTTTAAATATTTTCTGAACAAGCCGATTTATCCGCAAAGCAGTTCAGACGCGGAAGATAATATCCGGCAGTTGACGCAGCATTATGTTAAGATCATAGAAAGTTATGTTAAACGATATCCGGACCAATGGTACTTGTTCCGCGAGTTCTGGAGGGCGGAAAAGGTGATAATAATTTGAGAATTTGCGTGTTACTTCCCGCATATAACGAAGCCGCGGCTTTAAATAGTCTTATCGAAGAGATAAAAGCTTACGGCTTGGAAATTGTGGTTGTGGATGACGGTTCTATCGACGGCACGGCGGAAAAAGCCGGACAATCCGGAGCCGTACTTCTGCGTCACCCCCGTAATTTGGGCAAAGGGCAGGCGCTGCGGACCGGTTTTAAATACGCGCTGGATAAAAAGTTTGATGCGGTAATGATCATGGACGCCGATGGCCAGCATCTGCCGGCCGAAATCAAGAACTTCCTTGAACACGCTAAAAACTCCGATGCCGGTATTATTATCGGAAACCGCATGCATGAACCGCGCGGTATGCCGTTTATCCGAAAGCTTACGAACATGTTTACCAGTTATTTTATTTCAAAAATTACCGGTTTTAACATTCCGGACAGCCAATGCGGATTTCGCCTCATCAGAAGCAACGTGTTAAGAAATATTAATCTTTCCACAATGAAATATGATACCGAATCGGAAATTCTTTTGGAAGCGGCGTGGAATAATTTTAAAATAGAATCTGTCCCGGTAAAAAGCGTATATGCCAATCAAAAAAGCCAGATTCAACCTTTGATTGATACGATAAGATTCTGGATTTTAATCGGCCGGAGTTTTAAAAGAAGAAAAAAATAATTGTGGATTTCGGTGCTTTAAGAAAATTGATGGTGGATAGGCAGCTAAAAGGGCGGGACATCACGGACGAACGTGTGTTGACGGTATTTTTGGAAGTTTCCCGTCATGAATTTGTTCAGGAAGAGCTCAAGTCTTCCGCCTATGATGACTGCCCGCTTCCCATCGGGCAGGGGCAGACAATTTCTCAGCCGTATATGGTTGCGTTGATGACGCAGATTTTAAAACTCCAAACTCAGGAACGGGTTTTGGAAATCGGTACCGGCAGCGGATATCAAAGCGCGATTTTGGCCCGCCTGTGTAAAGAAGTGTATTCAGTGGAACGTATCGATAACCTAGCCCAAGGCGCGCAGAATAGGCTGAAAAAACTTGGATTTGGCAATGTTCATATCGTTGTCGCAGACGGGACGATGGGCCTTGAACAGTTCGCGCCTTATGATGCGATTATTGTTACGGCGGCTTCACCGCAGATACCCGGGGCGTTATTGGCGCAACTGGAAGACGGCGGCCGTTTGGCCATTCCCGTGGGAGATAGGTTTAGCCAGGTATTAACGCTTTGCGAAAAAAAGAGTAAAGAAGAAATTATACAAAAGCAGATATGCGGCTGCATGTTTGTGCCGCTTTTAGGCAAGGAAGGCTGGCCGATATAAAAATGAACGGACAGATATTAAATTTATTCAGCGGAGTGTCTTGCGAATGGCTGGTAGTTATTGTCGCGGCGCTGCCGGTATCGGAGTTGCGGGGTTCGATACCGCTGGGGGTGATGATGCATATGCCGTTTGAAAAAGTATTTCTGTTATCTGTCCTGGGCAATATTCTCCCGGTTTTGCCGCTGCTTTATCTTTTGGAGCCGGTGTCCGCAAGACTGCGCCGGGTGGGATTCTTAAAAAGATTTTTTGACTGGCTGTTTGAACGCACGCGCCGCAGGGCAGAACTTATCGAAAGATATGAGCTCTTGGGATTGATGCTTTTTGTTGCGATCCCGCTGCCGATGACCGGCGCGTGGACGGGATGTATCGCGGCGTCTTTGTTTGGTTTGAATAAAAAATCATCGTTTTTCGCGGTGTGCGCCGGCGTAGTCATTGCCGCGATTATTGTCTCTGTGTTTGTTTTGAGCGCAAAGGGTTATTTTCATAATGTCCGCTGATAAATATGTTCAGGTCGTCGTAAACTTACCACTTAAGAGCGAATTTGACTATTTCGTCCCGCGAAGTTTACACAGTAAAGTGGATTTAGGCAAGCGGGTGTGGGTGCCGTTTAGAAATCGTACGATTGTCGGTTATATCGTCGGGATAACGGAAAAAAGCCGGATAAAAAAAATTAAAGAAATAAAATCCGTAATTGACGATACGCCGATAATATCGCCTGAGATTTTAGAGCTTACGCGCTGGATATCGGAATATTATTTTTGCTCCCGGGGAGAGGCGATTGAGGCTGCGTTAGCTTCTCCTTTTAAAAAAGGGAAAACACAAGTGCGGGTAAGAGCGGGCGGTTCACCGTATCCGGTTTTAGAAAATTTGAGCGGAAAAACCAAAGATAACATCCTGACTGCGCATCAGGATAAAGCGTTGAACGAAATATCCGAGCATTTAAACAGGGAAGAATTCGGAGTTTTTCTTCTGCATGGCATAACCGCCAGCGGCAAGACGGAAGTGTATTTTGGCGCGATTGAACAGACTTTAGCTAAAAACCGGCAGGCGATCGTGTTTGTTCCGGAAATCGCGCTTACGCCGCAGACCCTGGAAAGATTTACGGAAAAATTTGGAAAGGATTTGATCGCGTTAATCCATAGCCGTTTGAGTAAAAGCGAAAAATTTGTAGAATGGCAAAGGATTAAAAGTGAACAGGCAAAGATTGTCATTGGCCCGCGTTCGGCGATATTTGCCCCGGTGAAACATCTGGGCCTTATTGTTGTGGATGAAGAGCACGAGAATACGTATAAACAGGAAGACGCGCCCCGTTATCATCTGGTTAATACCGCGATAAAGCGCGCCGAGATTTCAAACGCGGTGGTTATTCTGGGCAGCGCTACGCCTTCCTTAGAATCTATGTATTCGGCAAAACAAAAGGATTTTGTTTTTATCGAGCTTCCGGAACGTATCGAAGGCCGCGATTTACCCCAAGTGCAGGTTGTGGATATGCGGTATCAAAGGCGCAGCGCAAAACGGCCGCTGATATTATCGAAAGTACTCGAGGACAATATTGCCCAGTGCCTGAAAAATAAGGAGCAGGTTATTCTGTTCCTTAACCGCCGCGGGTTCTCCACATTTGTTCAATGCCCTAAATGCGGCTATGTAGAGAAATGCCCGAAGTGTAACGTGGCGGTTGTGTACCATTTTGACCGGCAGCAGCTGGTTTGCCACCATTGCAGTTACCATACCCAGGCCGGACAGGTTTGCCCTGAGTGCAGCGCCGGTTATATTCGGTATCTGGGTACCGGTACACAGAAAGTGGAAAGTGAATTATACCGCTTATTTCCCCAGGCGTGTATCGGCCGCATGGATTCGGACGCGCTGAAGGAGAAAAACGCTCACTTTGAAATATTTGACGACTTTAAGTCAGGCAAAATAGATATCTTGGTTGGCACCCAGATGCTGGCGAAAGGGCTGGATATTCCCAATGTCACTTTAGTGGGAGTAATTTCCGCGGATGTAACCTTGAATTTACCGGATTTCCGCGCCTCAGAACGCACGTTTTCGTTACTTACTCAGGTAGCGGGCCGCGCCGGACGCGGCAAAACGCCGGGCCGAGTCATCATCCAGACTTATACACCCGAACATTACGCGATAAAGTGCGCGCTCAATCACGACTATAATGATTTTTATAAGCAGGAGATAGTGTTTAGAAAACAGCTGAAGCTGCCGCCCTATACCCACCTTATCAATATAATACTTAGATCGAAAAATAAAGAAATGTTGATAAATAATTCGCATAAATTATTTGATATTTTATCCCGGCATAATAAGAAGCAGGTTATATTGATGGGGCCTGTACCGGCGCCGGTTTCAAAACTGCGCGGCAATTTCCGCTGGTTGATAATCGCCAAATGCAGCGATATTTTGCAGGCAAATAAGCTGCTTGGCAGATGTTTCGAGCAATGGAAGGCGCATTCGAACGTCAAAGTTACCGTGGACGTGGACCCCAGAGCAATCGGCTAAGCAGCGTTAAGTGGCCGGGCGGATATTGTCGAACCCTTTTTCGATGGCGCCTAAAGCGGCGATGTCTTTGAGAATATTTTCCGCTTCCAAATCGCCCGGCTTGATAGAAAGCAGGCTTTTTGCCATAGCTTGTGATTTGCGGTAATCTTTCTGTTCAAAATAAATATGGGCGAGGCGCCTAAGGGCGTTTGCGTTCTTTTTTTCCAAAAACAGAATTTGTTCCAAAACGTCTTTGGCTTTTTCGCTTTTTTCCTGGCGGATATAGACAACGGCTAGATTATAATACCCGGCGGCGGACTCGGGGGATAAACAGATGATTTGTTGTTGTACGGCTATCGCTTTATCGGTTTTATCCAGCAGCAGTAGGCACTTAAAGTTAACACTTAAAAATAAAGTTTTGGCCGCGGCAAGAAAAGCCTGAATTTTTGAAGCGGGAGAAATTTTTCGTTTTTCACGCAGGGCTTTCCAGAGATTATTCAAAGCCGGAGTGAAGCCCGGACGGTGCTCTAAGGTTTGCCCAAACAATTCAACGGCGTAGTCGAAATTATTTTTCTTTAAAGCGGACAGGCCTTTTTGATACAATTCTTCTATATCGGCTGCGAGAGGGTAATTGTTGTTATTCATACGTAAGTATTGTAAGATAAATAGGAAATCTTGTCAACGAAACTTAAAGGGATAAATGAAAATCGTTTTTTTCGGTTCATCGGAATTTGCCGTAGATAGCCTGTCCGCCCTGCTAAATAAAAAATATTCTTTTGTCGCTGTGATTACGCAACCGGACCGGCGCAAGGGAAGGAATTTAAAACTAGCGCAGACTCCGGTAAAGGCTTTTGCGCTGCAGAATAATTTGCCGGTATTGACCCCCGCAAATGTTAATGACCGCCGGGTGATTAGCGAGCTGGCTGGATTTGGGGCGGATTTATTTATCGTGGTTAGTTTTGGACAGATATTAAGCAAACAGCTTTTGGCGGTTCCGGAGCTTTACGCGGTAAACGTCCACTTTTCGTTACTGCCGCGCTGGCGCGGGGCTGCTCCGGTAAATTATGCCCTTCTGCACGCGGATAAAAATACCGGGGTGACGGTTATCCGGATGAATGAATTTATGGACCGGGGGGATGTAATTACCACCGGAAATTTAGATATCAAGGTGCAGGATGACGCGGTTAGTTTGGGCCGGAAGCTTTCCGCCCTCGGCGCGCAAGCGCTTCTTGAAGCCCTGGATTTGATTGAAAAGAACAAAGTAGAATTTAAAATTCAGGATGAAGCCCGCGCGACTTTAGCCCCGAAATTAAAAAAGGAAGATGGCCTAATCTCTTGGGACGATAGCGCGCAAAGCGTCCACAATAAAGTCCGCGCGTTTGTGCCGTGGCCATGCGCGTACACTTTTTATAAAGGAAAATTAGTGAAAGTCCTCAAAACAAAAATTATTGACGCGCAAAATACGGAAGTTATCTTCGGACAGGTGGCGGCTATCGAGAAACAAAAAGGCATTTTAGTGGCGGCCGGCTCCGGTTTAATACTGATTGAAAGTTTGCAGCCGGAAGGAAAACGGGCGATGTCCGCGTATGATTTTGCTTTAGGACAGCATTTAAAAATAAAGGATAAATTTAGCGCAGAAAAATCTTGATTAAGGATGGCGTTGTGTTATAATTAAAAAATTAATTTAGGCCTTCGGGAATAATTTTAGACATATCCCAAAGGCTTCTTCTTTAAAGCACAATAAATAAGGATCTCTAAAAAAATATATGCCGGAATTAAGAAAAGATCCCATTATCGGCCGTTGGGTGATTGTTTCTACCGAACGCGCAAAACGACCTGACGATT
>JAHJAO010000032.1 GCA_018813905.1 Candidatus Omnitrophota bacterium | reverse complement strand
ATTATCATAACTCTAGCTGTTGCATCTTGTTTGGCTTTCTTTTTGCCTAAAATTTATGAAACGACAGCTATAGTTAGAATAGGCTACGTTTCAGAATATTTGGTAAATAAAAACGAAGCGATAGCGAATATATAAAACAATAAGAAATTAAATACTGTTTTAGATAATCTTAATATTAACCCTAATTCTCTTGATATCAAGATTAAGGCAGCGTAAATAAATGGACAACCAGATTTTTTGAAAGTTAAGGTGACTGGTGTTGATCCTCATAAAATTCTTGAAATTGCTAATGCTGTTGCTAATAGTTTTGTTATTGAAGGGGGAGATATATATAATGCAAGAATTGAATTGATAAAAAAGCAGATTAAAGAGCTTGTCAAAGAAAAAATCGAGGTTGATGAGTTGATACGAAAGTTTAGTAGCCAAGAGAGAGTTAATCCTAAATTAACCAAGGACATACTAGCTAAGAATTATGGAGATATATATAATGCAAGAATTGAATTGCTAAAAAAGCAGATTAAAGAGCTTGTCAAAGAAAAAATCGAGGTTGATGAGTTGATACGAAAGTTTAGTAGCCAAGAGAGAGTTAATCCTAAATCAACAAAGGATATACTAGCGATTCATGTGTATATTTACGATCTATTAATAGACAAAATATTTTTCTTAAAAGATAAAATGTCAAATTCTAAGAATTATGAAATTATTAAGCCAGCGATACTCCCCGCCGCTCCTATTAGACCAAATAAAAAATTAATAATTGTTATTGCCGTTAATATAGGATTAATATTGGTAATTTTTATTGCTTTTATGCAGGATTATATAAAACATAAAAAGAAGAGTAAAAGTGGCAGCTACGACCCGGAAAGATTTTAACTTAACAGATCATGATTTCTTTCTATATGAAAGAATTGTTGAGAGCTACAGATGAAAAGAGATATGGATAGAGATTCCAAGATATATGTTGCTGGGCATGCGGGGTTGGTAGGTTCTGCTTTAATAAGGCAGTTACAGGCAAAAAGGTATAAAAATATAATAGTAAGACCCAGCGGCGTTTTAGATTTAAGGCGGCAGCTTGATGTTGAGAAGTTCTTTGCTAAAGAGCGTCCCCAGTATGTATTTTTAGCTGCTGGTAAAGTTGGGGGGATATATGCTAATGATACTTATAAAGCCGAATTTATTTATGATAATATTATGATAGTCGCTAATGTAATAAATTTGGCTTATAAATTTGGGGTAAAAAAGCTTTTAAACTTGGGATCATCCTGTATTTACCCTAAATTAGCGCCGCAGCCGTTAAAAGAAGAGTATCTGCTTTCCGGTCCATTAGAGCCAACTAATGAGTCTTATGCTATAGCAAAAATTGCGGCAATAAAATTATGCCGGTATTATAATTTTCAATACAAGACTAACTTTATATCGGTTATGCCGACAAATCTATACGGTAAAGGCGATAATTTTGATTTAAAGACCGGCCATGCGCTTCCCGCGTTGATTCGTAAATTCCATTTAGCCAAACTTCTTTTAGAAAAGAAATACCATGCAATTTTAAATGATTTAAATAAATTTGGTAATTATCCGGCAGTCAAAAAAAATAATGTTAAGGTTGCGGTTAAGCTTTTAAACGCGCATCTGGCTAGTTTTGGTATTTACAAAGATGCCGTGGTTATTTGGGGCACAGGAGAGCCTTATCGGGAGTTCCTATATTCGGATGACCTTGCAGACGCTTGTATATTTTTGATGAATAAATACGATTCCAGTGATATTGGAGAATTTGTAAATATTGGTCTTGGAAAGGATATGAAAATTAAAGATATGGGCAAAATTATAAAAGATATAGTGGGTTTCAAGGGAGAAATCAGATTCGATTTAACCAAGCCAGATGGGACTCCACGAAAACTCCTGAATGTAGACAGGATGTCTTCTTTAGGATGGGTAGCCAGGACCGAGTTGAAATCCGGCATCCGTTTAACCTATAATTACTATTTGGGGCATACAGCGTAAAATGAAAATCGCAATTTTAGGGGCAGGTATCTCAGGTCTTTCTTGCGGCTTAAAGCTAAATGAGTTTGGTTTCGAAGATATAACAATATTCGAACAAGATTCACAGATAGGCGGTTTAGCCAAGTCAAGAATTAAGAACGGATATGTTTTTGATCTACACGGAGGACATGTTTTTAATTCAAACTTCCCAGATGTGAAAACATGGGTTTTTAACATGCTTAAACAGAAAGACTGGAAATTTCAGACTAGGAATACCAAGATTTTATATGGCAACCGTTTAATTAATTATCCATTTGAATATGCTTTATTGGAATTATCCGAAGATGAAGCTATCGAGTGTGTTGTTGATTTTATAACCGCCAAAAATAAACCCAAGCCCGATAATTATTATAATTGGTTGATTTATGCGTTCGGAGACGCAATTGCGCATAAATACATGATTCCCTATAATGAGAAAATATGGGCCTATAATTTGAAGAAAATGAGTATTGATTGGATTGACGGTAAAATGCCAATTAGCAATGTGAAGCAGATTATTGCTTCGCTGCTAAAAAGGAATTCCTCCAAGGCAGAAATACCACATGCTACTTTTTATTATCCCAATAAAGGGGGTATCCAGTCCTTGATTAATATTATGGCAAAAAATATTAAAGCTGAAATCGTAACTGAATGTACGGTGGTTGATATAGATAAAATAAAACGAAAATTTATTATCAATGGCCAAGATAAATTCGATTTAATTATCTCAACTATTTGTTTGAGGGATTTAATTGAAGCTGTCAGGGGTTTATCGGTAAGCGTGCGTAAAAAGGCGGCTGATTTAAAATATAATTCACTAACTACGGCTTTTTGTAAATGCGCGAAGAATGATATTTCCTGGTTTTATATCCCGGATAAAAAAATAAGAGCGCATCGTGTGTCGTATCAGGGAAATCTTTCTTCTTTTAATTGTCCATCCGGTAATGGCTCATCTGCGACTTTAGAAATGATAGGGATGACTGATCCGGAGCAGGATGCAAAGGAGTTTAATCGATACCGCAAAATAGATAACTTAAAAGTCCGGAATATCATTGATTCGGCATTTGTTAAATATGCGTATATCATTTTTGATAAGGGTTATAAGCATAATTTAGACTCTATAAATAAGTGTCTTGATAATTACGGGATATTGCGCACGGGCAGATTCGCGGAATGGAAATATTACAATATGGATGTTTGTATGAAGAGGGCATTTGATACTGCAGGCGATATTACTCGGAAATACAAATAATTCCGTTTCTTATGCTATCGATATCCTCTGTCATTATTAATGGAAGGTTATGAAATAGAAAGAACGCTAGCAAAATAGCTAAACCAAGTTTATCATAAGGAGAAAAAAAATGGTTAAAGATAACATTAAAGTTGTTATTTTATGCGGAGGTCTGGGGACGCGTCTAAGTGAGGAAACAAATACAATTCCAAAGCCGATGATTGAAATTGGAGGCAAACCGATACTTTGGCATATTATGAAAATTTTTTCCCATTATGGATTTAATGATTTTGTTATTTGCTTAGGGTATCGAGGTTACTTGATCAAAGAATATTTTTCACATTATTTGCTTCACATGAGTGATGTGACTATTGATATGGTGAATAATAAGATGGATATACATAGTAGTACTTCTGAGCCATGGAAAGTTACCTTGGTTGATACAGGTATCGGCACGATGACCGGAGGAAGAATAAAAAGAATTCAGAAATATATAGGAAAAGAAACATTTATGTTGACATATGGGGATGGAGTAGCGGATATCGATATTAATAAATTGGTTAAGACACATAAGAGGAATAAGAAGTTAGCGACGTTAACAGGCGTTCTGACTGCTGGAAGATTTGGGGTTTTAGATATTCAAAAAGATTCAGTTAAGTCTTTTATGGAAAAACCAAAGGGTGAAGGCAATCGCATTAATGGCGGATTTTTTGTGTTGGAACCTGAAATATTTAATTATATTAAAAAAGGCGATGCGACAATATGGGAGAGAGACCCGTTGCGTAAATTAGCTGCGGATGGTAATCTGGTCGTTTATAAACATAATGGTTTTTGGAAGTGTATGGATACTTTACGGGATAAAGTTGAACTTGAGGAAATGATTGAAAAAAATGAGGTTCCTTGGAAAAAGTGGAGATAAGGTTTATATGAACCGAAAATTTTGGAAAGATAAAAGAGTCTTAATTACGGGGCACGAAGGATTTTTAGGCTCTTGGATGGTAAAAACATTGAATGGCTCAGGTGCGATTATCACTGGTGTTGATATTGTAAAAAATCGTAGAGGTTCTATTCTTTCGTTTTGTGAAAGAGAAAAGATCAAAGGGGTAAAAGGGGACATTGCTGATTTTAAATCAATGAAAAAAATAATAGATAAACATAAACCGCAAATAATTTTTCATTTAGCAGCTGAGGCAATTGTGGCCAGGGCTAATAAAAGCCCTTTAAGAACCTTTAAGTCAAACATTCAAGGCACTTGGAACATCTTGGAAATAGCGCGTAGCAATAAATCAATTCAAGCGATTGTAATGGCTTCAAGCGATAAGGCCTATGGTAGCCACAAAATCTTACCATACACTGAAGAAGCGGCATTAAAAGGAAAACATCCTTATGATGTTTCAAAAAGCTGTGCAGATCTTATTGGATGTACATATGCTTATACATATGGAGTTCCCGTGGCGACAACCCGTTGCGGGAATATATATGGCCCTGGGGATTATAATTTTTCCAGGATTGTCCCCGATGCTATACGTTGTGTGCTCAAGGGGGAAAAACTGCTTATCCGTAGTGATGGTAAGTTTACAAGAGATTATGTTTATGTTGAAGACATTGTTAACGGATACATATTACTGGCAGAAAAACTAAAGAAGCTTAATCTATCTGGCGAGGCGTTTAATTTCAGTGATGAGCATCCTATATCTGTTTTGGAGTTA
The DNA here is from genome assembly GCA_018813905.1 of Candidatus Omnitrophota bacterium. GTDB lineage: Bacteria > Omnitrophota > Gorgyraeia > B26-G9 > B26-G9 > JAHJAO01. Next base: position 30,906 of record JAHJAO010000032.1, on the reverse strand, counting down.
GTCGGAAAAATTTATAAACAGGCAAATAAAATACCCAGTTATCAAATACAAAGCCGTGCAAAATACGAGATCAAACATCAGTATCTTTCATCTAGAAAAGCAAGAAAAGTTCTTGGCTGGAAGCCTAAATATTCTTTAACAATGGGGCTAAAGAATGCTTTAGATTGGTATAGCAGCATTTTTTAACAATATTATGAAGAACAAGAAAATTTTGATCACAGGCGCTACAGGTTTTGTGGGATCAAATATCACCCGCTATTTTCTAAAACAGGGGGCAGATATTGCCGTATTTGCTTTGGAAGGTGAGGATACATGGAGAATCAAAGATATCTTAAATGATGTTTGCGAATACTCGGTTGATCTGCGAAATGAGGAAAAAACAAAAAATGCGGTTTTATCTTTTAAACCACAATTGATTTTTCATACTGCTATTTACGGTGGACATATATTTCAAAAAGAAACACAACGGATTATGAACACTAATTTTCAAGGTACAGTGAATTTACTAACTGCTTGTAATAATATAGAATATGAACTCTTTATAAATACCGGCTCTTCATCAGAATACGGGATAAAGTCGCACCCTTTAAAAGAAGATGATTTGCCGGAGCCTGTAACTGACTATGGCCTATCAAAGTTGGCAGCAACATTATATGCTCAGTTACTCGCCAAGCGTGAAAACAAACCAATCGTAACCTTGCGTTTATTTTCTCCTTACGGCGATTATGATGAACCGACGCGTTTAATTCCTTATACAAGCATTTCTTGCTTAAAAGATGAAAATCCTAAAGTTTCAGCTGCGAGTTGCGTAAGAGATTTCATATATATCAAAGATGTAATAGATGCCTATACCCAGGTAATAGAAAACAAGGAAAAAGTTAAAGGCCAAATTATAAATATCGGCTCAGGGATGCAGTATTCTATAGGTGACGTTGTCGATAAGATTATTAAGCTTACCGGTAGCTCTGTTAAACCGGAATGGGGGCAGAGTCCTAATTCTCGTCTTGAACCTAAAATTTGGCAGGCAGATATTTCTAAGGCCCAGAAGTTATTAGGCTGGAAGCCCAAATATGATTTAGAAAAGGGGCTTAAGATGAGCATTGAATGGCTTAAAAAAAATAACTTTTTGTTTGAAAAAGATACTATGGGGAGATAAAACCCGAATATGAAATTATCTGATTATGTTGTTAAATTTTTAATTAAGGAAAATATTACGCATGTTTTTGAAATCTGCGGTGGTGCGGTTACGCATTTGCTGGATTCTTTGTATGGGCGAAAAAAAATTCTAACTTTGTCCATGCATCATGAACAAGCAGCTGCTTTTGCTGCAGAGGGATACTCAAGGACAAACGGCAATATCGGCGTGGCCATGGCGACAAGCGGTCCAGGAGCGACAAATTTAATTACCGGGATCGGGAGTTGTTTTTTTGATTCAATCCCAGCGCTTTTTATAACCGGTCAGGTAAATACTTATGAATTTAAATTTAATCAGCCGGTAAGGCAAATAGGATTCCAGGAAACTGATATTGTTAGTATAGTAAGGCCGATAGTAAAGGATGTTGTTCTGATTAAAGATGCAAAAAAAATAAGATATTGTCTTGAAAAAGCAGTTTATATTGCAAAAACCGGGCGGCCTGGTCCGGTATTATTGGATATTCCCATGAATATCCAACGTGCCGATATTAATCCAAAGCTGCTTAAATCCTTCAATATTCCTTATCAGCGCAAATCATCTAATGTATTGAATCAAAAACTGATTAAAAGGATCAGAGAATTTCTAAATGCTTCTTCGCGGCCAATTGTTTTAATCGGAGGCGGAGTAAGATTAGCAAAAGCCGGGGATGAGCTTTTCCGGTTAATTAAAAAAACAGAAGTACCTGTTGTTTCTTCTCTAATGGGTTTAGATGCTTTTCCTCATGATCATCCCTCATTTGTGGGCATGTTTGGCAGTTATGGTAACCGCTATGCTAATCTGGCAGTTGCAAACTCAGACCTAATTTTGGCTCTGGGTATAAGACTGGATACAAGACAGACAGGAACAAATCCAAAAACATTTGCCAGATTCGCAAAAATTATCCATGTAGATATTGATAGATATGAGTTAAATAACAAGGTCAAGGTAGATATTGCCATAAACTCTGATTTGAAAGTGTTTCTAAAAACATTGAATAGTAAACTTACCAGTTTTGATAAACAGCGGATAACGCCTTGGTTAAAAAGAATAAGTGCTTACAAAAAAAAGTATCCGTCTTTTCAGAATTACAGGGGTAAAGTTATTGAGCCTAATTTTTTTATACATAAACTTTCGGAGTTTATCCCTCAGGGAGCGGTTGTATGCGTGGATGTGGGGCAGAACCAGATGTGGGCTGCTCAATCACTTAAGCTTGCTAAATCCCAAAGATTTCTTACGCAAGGAGGAATGGGAGCGATGGGTTCTGCTTTGTCAATGGCTATTGGTGCAGCTTGCACTCAGCCGCGCAAAACAATTGTTGTTATAACTGGAGATGGGGGATTTCAGTTAAATAGCCAGGAACTTCAAACAGTATATCATCACAAGTTACCGATAAAGATAATATTGTTAAACAATCGTTGTTATGGCATGGTCAGGCAGTTTCAGGAACAATATTTTAAATCCAGGTTGCAGTCAACAGTGATTGGTTATAGCGAGCCGGACTTTCAAAAAGTTGTTTCTGCATATAAGATTAAAACGGCCAAAATAACCAAAAAAAATCAAATAACAAAAGCCCTAAATAAACTTTTTAAAACCAAAACTCCTGAGTTTCTTGAAATTGGAATTGAACCATGCTCTAAGGTATTGCCTAAGTTGTCGGTGAACAGGCCCTTGGAAGAGCAGGATCCATTGCTTTCTTACAAGGAACTTAAATCAAATATGATAGTTGAGTTATTATAAAGCAGAGTTATGAAGACAGAAAAAATAATTAGAAAAGAAATATTTTCCAAGATTAAAAAGTTATATAAGCTGAGACAGGAAAAAAGCAGCTTTGTGCCTTCAAAATCAAAAATAAATTATGCCGGTAGAATTTATGATCATGCGGAGTTGATAAATTTGGTTGATGCTTCACTTGATTTCTGGCTTACGGCCGGAAGGTACGCTCAGAAGTTTGAAAAAAAGTTAGCTGAATTTCTCAAAATCAAATTTTGTTTACTGACCAATTCTGGCTCATCAGCTAATCTTTTGGCAATTTCAGCTTTGACTTCGCCCTTACTCAAGCATCGGAGATTAAAGCCGCAAGATGAAGTAATTACCATGGCTTGTGGCTTTCCTACCACACTTAATCCGATCCTGCAAAATCACTTAAAGCCGGTAATTATTGATGTTGAACTGGGTACATATAATGTTGATGTACGAAGAATGGAAAAAGCGATCACAAAAAAGACGAAAGCAATTTTTCTCGCCCATACCTTGGGTAACCCGTTTAATCTGGATGCGGTTATAAAGATTGCTGAAAAAAACAATTTATTCTTAATTGAAGATAACTGTGATGCTCTGGGTTCAAAATTTAAGAATAAATTCACAGGCACGTTTGGGCATATCTCTACATGCAGCTTTTATCCAGCGCATCATATAACTATGGGTGAAGGGGGTGCGATTTTAACTAATGATCCCTTGTTAAAGCGCATAATCTTATCTTTTCGGGATTGGGGCAGAGATTGCTGGTGTGAGCCGGGATATGATAATACCTGCTACCGGCGTTTTACTCAAAAGTTTGGAAAGCTTCCTTTTGGCTATGACCATAAATATGTCTATTCGCATATTGGTTACAATTTAAAAATAACTGATATGCAAGCCGCAATTGGAGTAGCCCAATTGGATAAATTAGCCGGATTTATAAAAATACGAAGGGATAATTTTAATTGTTTATTTAATTATTTTAAAAAATATGAAAAATACTTTATCTTACCACAATGGGACAAAAAGGCCATTCCTGCTTGGTTTGGTTTTCCTTTATTGGTAAAAGATGGAGCTCCTTTTACAAGAGCCGAAATAGTATGGTATCTTGAAGAAAATAAAATTGCCACACGTATGCTTTTTGGCGGCAATTTAACTAAACAGCCGGCTTATATGAATATGAAATACAGGCTTGTAGATAATTTAAATAATACAGATTTAGTGATGAATAACTTATTTTGGATAGGGGTTTATCCCGGGATAAACAAAGAAAAAATAAATTATATTTTTAAAGTCTTCGATGCTTATTTTAAAAAACTCAATCTATAAATATGGTCTTTGGGGCGTACAGGAGGTAGTATATATTCTGGGCGCGCGCCGAAACGCATGGTGGCGGGAACCGATAAAATAAAATGAAAGTGGGTAATTTGACGTCTAAGTCAAAGATTTATATTGCGGGTCATGAAGGGCTCGTTGGGGCAGCGTTGGTGCGGTGTTTCCAACGAAATGGATTTAGCAATCTCCTTCTACGGACGCGTTCTGAGCTGGATTTAATGTCTCGCGAATTAGTTTGGCGTTTTTTTGAGACAACAAAACCAGAGTATGTCATTATTGCTGCGGCAAAAGTGGGTGGAATTTTCGCTAATATGGCCGCGCCTGTAGATTTTTTAGTGGAAAATCTGGAAATTCAAAACAATATTTTACTGACGTGTCAGTATTTTCAGGTGACGAAAACTGTTTTTCTGGGGAGTTCATGTATTTATCCGCGTGAGTCACCACAACCTATGCGGGAAGATTACTTCATGAGCGGCCCGTTAGAACCAACAAACGAATCCTATGCAGTTGCTAAAATTGCTGGTATTCGTTTGGCACAGGCGCTTCGGCAGCAATTTAGCATGGATGTTATTTGTCCGATGCCTGCCAATGTATATGGTCCGGGTGATCATTTTGAATTTGAGCGTTCGCATGTCGTATCTGCCTTGGTTAGGCGTTTTATTGAAGCCAAGAGGAATAATACGCCAGGAGTGACTCTGTGGGGCACAGGCAATGCTCGTAGAGAACTATTGCATGTAGATGATTTAGCGGATGCATGTTTGTTTCTAATAAAACATTACGATTCGCATGAGATCATTAATGTTGGATTCGGTCAAGATCTAACCATACGTGAATTGGCTGAAACCATAGCAACAATTACAGGATATGCCGGTAAATTAGAATGGGATTTAACCAAGCCCGACGGAATGCCAATTAAATTACTGGATGTTAGTCGATTACATGCACTCGGCTGGAGACATAAGATTGATTTAATAGCAGGTATCCAGTCAGTTGTTGCAGATTTTGAAGTACGTTATCCCAAATAGAAGGATGAGCATATCTATGAATTTAAAATACACTTATCAATTACGTGGGCCCGTTCAGGCTTTGTTACATGAAGCATCGCGTATTAATAGCTATAAAACTCAGAAATACTGGTATCCTCTTAGTATGGCTACTTATGATATAGAAGAAATTTTAGCTGCGGTAGATTCTTTATGCTCTTTTCGGACGACGATGTGGGAGAAAACGAGCGAATTTGAGCGACAGTTTGCGTATGTTGTAGGTTGTCCAGAGGCAATTATGGTTAACAGTGGGTCTTCTGCTGATCTATTAATTGCTTTTGCATTAATAAACCCGCAGTTTAAACTTCTTAATCAGCAGGATGAAATTTTGGTGCCATCAGTTACTTGGCCTACACAGCTTTGGTCCTCAATGATGGCAGGATTGAAAGTTCGATTTATAGATACGGATCCCAATACTCTCAACATAGATTTAAATGATCTTGAAGCTAAAATCGGGCCAAAGACGCGCGCAATATCGCTTGTACATCTGATGGGTAATCCTTGCAATATGGATCGCGTTTTGGCTATTTGTCGGAAACACAACTTGATTTTGATCGAAGATTGCTGTGAGGCATTGGGAGCGAAATACAAAGGAAAATCAGTGGGGACATTTGGCGTCGCAAGTAGTTTTTCCTTTTTCTTTTCCCATCATATTACCACGATGGAAGGGGGAATGATTATTTGTCAGGATCAACCTTTATCTGATCTTTTTCGTTTGCTGCGTGCTCATGGTTGGGCGCGTAACGCAAAGTATGCCAAGCTTGAACCCGAAGAAGGCCTTGATCCTAGGTATATGTTCTTAAATTGGGGATTTAATGTGAGACCTACTGAACTTCAGGCTGGTTTTGGGCTTGAACAGCTTAGAAGATTACCTGCTTTTAGCGCTCAACGTCTCCAAAACGCTGTTTACTTTCAGAAATACCTTAGTCGTCATTCGAACATGATGCGATTAATGGAAGTTTTACCAGACGTAGAATGTTCTTGGTTTGCTCTGCCAATAATGCTTACGCCCGAATGTCCCTTTAAAAAGGCGGATTTTCTGGCGTACTTGGAAGGACATGGCATTGAAACACGTCCAATTGTGGCTGGTAATTTGGCGCGGCAGCCGGTATGTAGACTATATCCTGAACTACAGGAAGGAGATCTGCCCGGTGCTGATGCTGTACATGAGCGAGGGTTCTATCTCGGTTTGCATCCTTTTGAAGCTAAAAAAAACTTAGATCGGCTTGCAGAAATTTTTGAGCAGTTTATTCGTCGATACATATGATAAAAGTAGTTCTTGTTAGAAATAGTGGAGAGATTGGTCGGCTCGCGATTATCTTCAGTATGCATGGCTTACATTAAAAACGGAGACAAATAGCGTGAAATATAGAGTAGCATCCTGTCAGTTTGGATATAGATTCGGAGATCAGCTCCATATGCCATATGCTATAGCTATATTAGTTTCTTACCTTAACCAGTTTGAAGAAATCAGAAATAACTTTGAATTTTTTCCTACGGCTGTTGATAGGCCAAAGATATACGAATACGCAGAAAAATACAGCGAATCTGACATACTGCTGTGTTCGTGTTATTCTTGGAACTGGGAAATAACAAAAGTATTGGCGCAAGAAGTTAAGAAAAGGAATTCTAAATGTCTTACTATATTTGGTGGCCCACAACTTCCTGGTAAATGTGAAGAACTACTGAAGACCCACGAATACATAGATCTCATAGTTCATAATGAAGGAGAGGTTATCCTCAAAAACATATTCACGGCATATCTTGACAACAAATCTTTTGATAGCATAAAAGGTCTTAGCACACGCACAAGCCCTTCGTGGTTTCCGGAGACTTTCATAAAAAACTCGGATGAAATTTCTAGCCCATATCTTGACGGAACTATGCATAAATTGGTTGACCCCAAAGCAGCTAGTTGGATTGCTACGTGGGAAACCATGCGTGGGTGTCCCTATGGGTGTTTTTATTGTGCTTGGGGTAAATCTGCCTATAATACCGTTCGAAAGTTTAATGTCAACCGATTGTATAAAGAGGTAGATTGGTTCTCCAAAAATAAGATCGTATACATTGATTGTGCCGACGCCAACTTTGGCATGTTTTCTAGAGACGTTGAGATTGCTCAGTATATAAAGAAGATAAAGGTGGCCACAGGATATCCGATGATTTTTAAACCAAGTTGGGACAAGAAAGTAACTGATAGGCTACTGGGTATTGCCGAAGAGCTTAAAAGTGCAGACCTTCTTGCTTCTGTTGGGTGTTCTCTACAATCACTAGACAAAAAGGCATTAACTGCTGTAAATAGAAAGAGTGTGGACTTTGAAGAATTTGTGGTCATCACGAATAATTTCAAGCGAAAAGGAACTCAATGTTTTACAGAACTTATTCGTGGATTACCAGGGGAAACCTTGGAAAGTTTCAAAGAGGGATTAAACAAAGTTATATTTGAAAGTTGTGTAGATACGGTTTATATTTACAACTTCACAGTATTGGAAAATACTGAGATTAAAAATAAAGCGTTTAGAAGGAAGTATAAAGTGAAGACGGTCAGGGTTCCTCTCTATTTTGGACACGTATCCATAAATACAAAGGATATTGTGGAATACGAGGATTTGCTCATTTCTTCCACCACATTTACACGAGATGATATGGAGAATATGTATTTGTATTCGTGGTATATATTGGCTTTTCAACATCTGGGCGTCATAAACTACATAACCAAATATATTGTTAAGAAAGCAAACATAACTTACTCAGAATTCTTTTCCAGGTTTGAGACGTACTGTGAATGCAATCCCAACTCTTTATTTGGCAAAGAGTATTGGTACATGAAATCCTACATTAAAAATGGATATGACGGTAAAGGCTGGAATCACATCGACCCTGAACTTGGTCATATAGTTTGGCCGGTTGACGAAGCCACATGGTTGAGAGTTACCAACGACAAGGATGAACTCAGAAAAGAGATATGCATGTTTATAGCTGAACAGTTTAGTCTTCAGTTTAACAATGAAACGGAAGATCTCATAGAATTTCAACTGTTTACACTTGTAAATAAAAATAACCTGTCAAAACTTATAAAGGGACAATTCAACATAGATTGGATAAAATATTTCTCCACTGGAGAGATGTCTCCGCAACCTTGTAAGTATACTTATAAAAATAAGATTACTCAATACAAGGATGATTTTGATTGGAACACAAAAGCAATTTGGTATGGCCGGCGTAAATCAAATTACAAGGCCAGGTTGGAAGAGATAAGTTTTAATTATTCTGAAGATGGAAAGAACGGACACTAAAGTTAAGTTAAATACGAAGACATTTGATAGAGGCAGATTATGAAGACACTAGTATTTCATGCAAGCTCATTTAAGTCATTTTGGGCACATTATAATGTTAGTGCTGACCCATATTTTTTAACCAGGCTTCAATCTTTGGGCTACAATTTTGCGTTGTCAGACAAAGCGCCAATAGATAGAGGCGATATGGTATTATTTTTCGAAGCTAGTTCAATTGGGATGGTTAGTATTAGAAGAAAGATAATAAATATTTTAAGACAAATAGTCAAACCTCACAGTATATCAAGAAGGAATGTTTATAAAGAAGTACAGGAGCGTGGCCTGCAAAATAGAATTGCACTTTTACTTATGGAAGGATTAGTGGGTTTGCCTGAAAACTATAACCCCAAACTTCATGCAATGTTCCCAGTTGTATTTACTTGGAATGATACTTTGGTAGACGGTAAACATTATTTTAAGTTTAAAATGCCTCAACCTGTTCAATGGCCAGATATTATAACAATGCCATTTAAGAATCGAAAACTTTTGGTTAATATTTCTGCTAATAAATATAGTAAACACCCGTTAGAATTATATTATGAAAGACGCGTTGCTATAAAATATTTCGAAAAATACTTGCCTCATGATTTTGATCTGTATGGTATTGGCTGGAATCATCCGGTTGCCCTAAGCCAGCATTTATTAAAATTTACTACCCCATTTTATAACTCTTATCGAGGTGTCGTTAATAACAAATCAACTGTATTTCCAAGATATCGTTTTGCCTTATGTTACGAAAATGCCTGTGTTCCAGGTTGGATTACTGAAAAGATGTTTGATTGTATGCGTAGCGGCTGTGTCCCAATTTACCTAGGAGCTTCGAATATTACTGATTATGTTGATCCTTCGGCGTTTATCGATAAAAGAAAATTCAAATCAAATAAAGCTTTAGCTGATTATTTAATTAGTGTAACTGAAAAAGAATATCAACAATATCAGACAGCAATAAGTAGATATTTAGCAAGCCCACTTTTTGCGTCTTTTTTATCTCCGGCATTCGCCGATACTCTTATAAGTGTATTAAATTCTCATTCACAAATAAAATAAATTTTACAGAATAGGGACAATAAAAATGATTGACGTTGATTTTAGTAAAATTGAAGAACAAGAATTCGGCACTTTGCCGATATTGATTTTGGAAGATTCCAATGTCGATTGTTATTGCACGATAGATAAGGATTATGCAAGTATTATTCAGCAAATACACGGCCCTACATTTAACCTGGATTACCGAACCATTTACAAACAATTGGGTTGCCGAGGATTTAAAAAATACCTTTACGAGTATCTTGAAAAAAACAATATCCGCATCATATATTTCAGGAATATGCCTGTCTCTGAGATGGATTTAAATTTTATAGAACGGTTAAGAAAAGATTACTTTATTTTTAATTATTTCGGAGACGTCCCGGAACATTTTCACAATAGTTACCGCTACTTGTCACAGGCATTGGATTTGATTTTGGTCGACGATTATTATGACAAATTTGAATTTATGATATACGGCATTGAGAGTTTATTGCTGCCGGCGGCAATGGACGCACAAGTATATGTTCCGCTTGGAATAGGAAACAAGAAATACGATGTGTCTTTTGTCGGGAGATTGGATAGGGTAGGAAGAAAAGAATTCATTGCTTTCCTGAAGCAAAATGGGATTAAGGTTGAAGTTTTTGGGTGGGGTTCAAAAAACGGGGTCGTCGATAAAAAAGAAATGATAGAGATATTCAATAACAGTAAAATTAACCTAAATTTTTCGGGGATTTCTGAGGTTTTTAAGAATAAAATAGAATCCAGGATAAAGCAGCTTAAGGGCCACTGTCAGGAGATTGCTTTAACCAAGTCGTTTGTGTTGACGGAATACTCTTTGATAATTAACCGGATTTTCGAAATAGGCTCTGAAATAGATGTTTTTTATGATAAGAATGATTTACTGGAGAAGGTAAATTTATATTTAAAGAATGAAGAAAAAAGGAAACAAATGGCGCAAAATGCTTATGAAAGGGCATTAAAAGATTATGATTCTCGCCGGCTTTGGAAAAGGCTTCTGCAATTGATTTATTATAGGGCAAAAAATAAAAAATACCGCAACTCGAATGTGATTATTGACAATTATTTTCTCGAGGCGATTTGTTTAAGCAGGATTAGATATATTCTATATTTTATGCGATGTTTTAAATTCCATCTTGTCTGGGAGGAAATATCAGCGAGCATTAAATCACGTAGTATTTTTTTGATACCCGTAGTTATTATTAAGCAGATTGTTATGATTTTGCGAAAATTAAGCAGAAGATTTAAAAAAATATTAGGTTTAACTGGAAGACCCTCAAAGATTTAACAATAACAAACTTTTATGAATAGAGAAACTAATGGTAGATAATAGCAAAAATATTAAACTTACAATTGGCATTCCGACATTTAATGGTTCTCAATCAATTAGAATTACTTTGGATAGCATTGTAAAACAGCTTGAACCCGGAGTGGAAATTGTTATTTCCGATAATGGCTCAATAGATGATACTGCGAAAATTATTCGAGAATATCAGAGTAGGTTTCCGATAATTAGATATTTTAGTAACAATAGCAACCTTGAATTTGACAAAAATGTCGATGCTGTAGTAAGAAGGGCGAATGGGAGTTTTGTTTGGTTATTTGCTGATGACGATTTCATGAATGAAGGCGCAATTAGTCATGTTTTAGGTGTTATTAAAAAATATCCTGGTGTTGCCGAAATATTTGTCGATAGTTACAAACGCTGCGCGAACCTCAAAGAAGATTATTTATGCCACAATGGAGATGACTTTTTTGCGATTACCAAATTTCGGGCCGGAGGTTTATCTGGAAATGTTGTAAATAAATTTGTTTGGGAAGAAACCGATTTAACCAACTATATTGGATCGGGCTGGATTCATTTAGGGTTTTTAATTGTCGCTCTTTCAAAATATCCGAGTTTAATTTGTAGAGATAGTTTTAAGTCAGAGCTGAAGAATGTAACTAAAAGATGGGGGAAGAATGGTTCATTCTTGATGGTGGGGATTAAAACTGTAAAGGTTTACCGGACAATGAATCAATATAATTATAGTAAGGAGATAATAAGGAAAGCATTTCTATCAATTAAAGGAAGTTACTGGCGAATGATTCCGAGTGCAAAAGCAAAAGGATTAAAAGTAGACAAAAATTTGATTAAAGAATGTATTGATTTATATAAAGGTTTTCCAAGCTTTTGGCTTATAGACTTACCACTTTTTTTTATCCCCAATATAATTTTCAGATTTTTGTGGAAATTGTATGCGTTCTGGAAGTCAATATTATCGCAAATGTAAATACACGATAAAAATATTCATTAAACCGAAAGATATTAAATGTTTCGACAGCGAAAAAAAGTTTTTTTCTTAGGGGCTGGCGCTGGTTATTTGTATAATTTTATCTCCGTAAGTATTAGTCTTATCTCTATACCGATGAGCCTTACCTATTTTGGTGTCGAAAGATACGGTGCATTTGCCATCATCACCACTTTATTAATTTACTTATCAATTACAAATTTGGGAATTTCGACGGCTGCGGGAATTCTTACTGCGAAAGCATTAGATAAATTAGAACAACTAAAAATTATTGCCAAAGCCTTTGTTTTAGTAACTCTTATAGCTATTGTTTTTTTTGGTATTCTTGCATTTTTTACGCGCTATCCGTTTTGGATAAAAATAATCGGAAAAATTCCTGCGCATATCCATGATGAAGTGGCAAAGGCTGCATTTTTTGCGGCAGCCTTATTTTTATTCAATCTTCCTTTTGCATTATTTTTGCAAGGATTTGTTGCTATACAAAAAGTGTATATCGCTAGATTATATGACATTAGCGCAATCATTTTTTCATTTCTGGCGCTTATAATAACGGTATTTTCACAAAGAAGTATTGTTTATTACTTTGTATTAAAAGGTGTTTTTACCTTAATCATTAGCATTATTAGTGTTATACATTTTAACTTTTTTGAAAAAGACAACTTACGCACATTAAAATATTCTTTTAATAAGTTATTTCAACCCGCTTCGACGTATGAGTTTTCGACAAAATCTATTCTTGTGACCGGTTTTAGGATTTTTGCGTGCGGTATAGCGGCTTTGGTTGTTTGGCACACGGATAATTTGGTTATAAGTAATATCATTGGATTAAAGGCCGTCACCCCTTATAATATTACCTTTCGATTAATTGCGGGCATGTTTGTTATTTTTACCACTCTTAATATGGCGCTCAACCCGATGTATGGGAAGGCTTTTGCTGCAAAGGATTACAAATGGATTGAAAATAATTATAACAGAATTACGGCCATTGAACAAATATTGGGCGGTTTGGTTTGGATAGTTGCTGTTGCTTTTACAAAAGACATAATAAATCTTTTGACAGGGCCTTCCGGATACGCAGGCATGCTTGTGGTTTTTGCATTGGGGGGATACGGATATAGCCTATCACTCGTTCATGCCCATAGTGGATTACTTTCAAGCATTAATGAAATAAAAAACGCTGTTTATATCGGCTGGAGCGAAGCAGCAGCAAATCTAATTTTTTCATTGATATTAATAAGATTTCTGGGGATTGGAGGCGTAGCGCTTGGGACATTCCTGGCGGCATTGTCAACCGTATTTTGGTTGATTCCTCGGGAAATATATTGCAGGACGCATGGAAAGATTAGATTTAACTTTTTAGAGACTAAAAAATACTTTTTTATAATAATTTTACCGACACTAGTCTGTATTCTTTTTATACACTATTTTATAAATAGCCAAATTTTTAGACTAACGCTTAGTACGATTGTTATATTCCTGTATCTGTTGTTTTCTTATCTAAGGTTAACCCCGGAGAATAAACATGCCCTACGAGAACTATATCAAAAAGTTAGAAACAGATCTCTAAAAACCGAAGTGGATGTTAAGGTGGTTTTTGACTGAAACAAATATATTTTTTAAGAAAAGAGTCGAACATGCCAAATGAGCCTTTAGTCAGTATTTGTATTCCAACTTATAATAACGGCCAGTATATTGCGAAGACATTAACATCCGTAATAAACCAATCGTATAAAAATCTTGAGATCGTGATTTCCGATAATGCTTCTACTGACCAAACTTACGCGATAGTTAAGACGTTTAGCGACAATCGTCTGCGATATTGCCGAATCGATAAACATATTAATGGCTTATTTAATTTTAATAAGGCCATTCAATTGGCTAAAGGAAACTTTATTGCAGTATACCATTCGGATGATATATATGAACCGACTATAGTTCAAAAGGAATTGCAGTTTCTACTAAATTATCCTGAAGCCGGCGCGGTTTTTGCCTTAGATACTTTAATAGACCGAAATGACAAAATTATAGGGACTGGAGTAAGGCAATTTCCGCCGGTGATGGAGAAAAATATATATAATTTCCATGATATATTGCAGGCGATGATTAAGAAAAATGGTAGTTTTTTGGTATGCCCTACTTTTATGACCAGAAGTGATGTTTTAGCTAAGGTAGGCTTGTTTGATCCGGATTGTAAATACGGGGTTTTTGGCGGAGCAGGTGATGCCGATATGTGGTTAAAAATCGCTCAGAGTTTTAAAATAGGCATAATTAATGAACGTTTGATAAAAAGGAGAATAAGCACGACCCAGGATTCATCTACGTATGAGTTAAAGCGTATCACACGGGCAAATCATTTTACCGTAATTGATGATTACCTGGCTTGCTCCGGCCTGGTAAGAGAGGTAGATAGAACTTTGTTAGCCCAATATGAATTCAACAAGTTTTTTGATGATATGATGATAGCCAAGAATTTTTTAAAACTCAACCGGTTAAATGAAGCTAAAAGTGTTCTTTTAAGGTTGTTTTCTTGGAAAAGATTTTTGTTCGGGTTTAAGAATAAAAGGAATTTCTGTATAATCATTATTTTTCTTATTTTGTTAATTTCAATAAATTTTGGTTTACCTGGATTAGGGGTTGGATTATTCCGGGTAATCAATAAATATAAACTCTCAGTTCCGGCATAAAAGGACAGCTATGAACCTTATTAATGTTTTTCCTGTATTTTCCAGAGACGTAAGAGAAAAGGCAAAAGATGTAAAATTTAGACTAAATAGGTTCGATATTCTAGTTATATTCTTGCTGGTATTAAAATTGTTTTTATCGGCTATTTTTTTCCCTGAGTTGGAGATGCCGGATGAAGACTACCATACAAATTTCAATATAAACTATGATTATCACGGGAATCTGTATTTTTCATGGATGCATCAGTTTTATATTTTATTTAAAAATTTTTTCCATCTTACCGGCCCCTCATTAGAGTTAAATTCACACTTTAGCTTTGCCTCGAACTCGTTTATTTTTATTCATAACAGCTTTAATTCTCTTTTCGTTATTTTGCTTAGATTTGTTCATGTATTTTGCGCCTTATTTTTTATTTTTGGGTTTTATTTTATCCTTAAACGAATCAAGAAAATTAGTGGGTTTGAAAAAATATTTACTTTTCGGTTAAGTTTGCTTTTTTTGTCTTGGCCTGCGGTATCTTCTTCGTTGGCGGGGATATCTCCAGATTTTTTTATTTACCTCTACGAAGCGTTATTTTTTATTATCCTGATTTATTATAATCAAGTTCTCCCACTGTTGCTTTTTAACTTACTTATGTGTATCTTTGTTGATAATAATCCGATCATTATGATTGCGATGACCATTTGTTATTCAATTTTCTTTTTTCTAACAAGGGCCGGTGAAAGAGTCTTAGTTTTAAAAAATAAATTAGGCTTAGTTGGCATATCGGTTGTATTGATTCTAATTTATGCTGTTTTAGTCCGCGTGGGAATTATAAGCAGGCTCTGTCCCTATTTGGAATGGGTGATTAGTGACCTATCCACGACTACTAATTACAGGCTTTTGAAGTCTTTAGGATGCCTATTCTTGGGTTTGTATTACTTAGGAGGCAGTATGAGCTTACTGGCTTTTTGGCCCGAGTATGTTCTGTTTTTAGTTTTTTCATTGCTTTGTTTATGGAAACTTTTTACACGTGATGGCCTATTAGAAAACAGGCTTTTTCTTTATATTCTTTCTTCTTTTTTAACCTTTAATGTAGCAATATTAACTTTACACGCGATTGATCAGGGAAGGTATTATTATTTTTTGATTCCCGCTTTAATAGTTATGTTTGATCGTTATTTTTTGAAGTCAAAGTTGTTCGTTAGCAATAAATATTATTTGGCGATAGGCATTTTATTTTTTATTTCTTCAATGATTAAGCTTGCTGAAGCCGCCTTACGCGGTTTTGTAATAGGTTAAATAGATTGATCAAATAAAACCTTTAGTTCACGAGGCTTTTAGTGCAAAATCAAACGTTAATAATTATCCCGGTTTTTAATGAAGAAAAAAGCATTGGAAGGGTTATCGATGATTTAATTGAAAATTATAAAAAGGCGGACATTTTAGTCGTTAATGACGGCTCCACAGATAAAACGCAGGAAATCTTACAGTCTAAAAGAGTAAATTTTGTTATGCATATTTTTAACATGGGTATCGGGGCAAGTTTCGAAACCGGATGCCAATATGCATTGACACACGGTTATAAATATATCGTAAGAATGGATGGGGATGGACAGCATAGTTTTAATTTTATTGATGATATCTTGAAGCCTGTTCAAGAAGACAAAGCGGATATTACAATGGGTTCACGGTTTTTAGGAAATTCAGAATTTAAAACGTCAGCAACTCGATTAATTGGAATTTATATTATTGCATTTTTTTTAACCTTATTGACAAAAAGAAAAATTACCGATCCTACTTCGGGATTTTGTGCGATGAATAAACGAGCTTTTCAATTTTTTTCGGAAAATTGCGCAGAGGATTATCCGGAACCAGAAATTTTAGTATATCATAAAGAATTCCGGATTAAAGAAATACCAATTTCCATAACAAGAAGATATGGAGGGATTTCTTCCATAACGCCGCTACGGTCTATTTATTATATGATAAAGGTTTTTATTTCTTTAGTTGTAAAAATATTCTAAAAGGAGAAGAAAATGACTATGATGGCAAGAATTTTATCGATTATCATAAGCCTGAGCTTAGTCCTGATTATATTTGGACTGGTCAGAGGGAAAAAATTAAAACAAAAATATGCGATTTTATGGCTTGCGACTGGCATAACAATATTAATTTTCGCCTTTTTTGAAAAGGCGTTGATATGGTTAACCCGATTATTAGGGATACAGACCCCGATTAATACACTGTTCTTTTTAGGGATAATTTTTATTATTTTGATAAATCTTCATTTTAGTGTTATTATTTCAAATTTAACTGAACAGAATAAAAAAATTGCCCAAAAATTAGCTTTGTTAGATGAAAAAATAAAAAATCCCGGTGTAAAGTCTTGAATTTTTGTTCAAAATTTTTATAACAAAATTATAGTTATACCAAAAGTAATGATTCCTAAAAAAATTAAACTAATTGTTAGAAAACTGCCTCCTGTCTATTTTTTACTTTCTTTATTACGCCGGCTATTTTGCGCTTTTCGTCCTGGTGGGGAGTATTGGAAATATGAGTTTAATTCTTTAGTAATCTCATTTTTTCTAAAAAAAATTCAGCTGTTTATATCAAATAAAGGTTATAATTTAGAAATATTAAGGAACAATAAATTCATTATTATTTTAGACAATGGTATTAGATTCTATTGGAATCCTTTTGATCATACAGATTTGATAGGGATGCCTTTGCGAGGGGATTATGAGCCGGAATGTGTGATTATAGCAAAAGAGTTAATTAAGGAGGGGGATATTGTTTTTGATATCGGAGCTAATTTTGGATGGTATAGCTGTCATTTTTCAAAATTTGTGGGGGGATCGGGTAGAGTTCACATCTTTGAACCCACGGATATCATGATCCGGTTAGAGGAAAATATACAATTAAACAGATTCCAGGATATAGGCATATTAAACAATATTGCTCTCTCTGACAAGGACTGTGATGAAAGTCTTTTTGTCCCGCATAAGCTAGGGACGCCTTTCGCTTCTTTAAGACAACATACGTCTTATCGCTTACCGCATGAAAAAATAAATGTACCTGCTATTAAAATCGATACTTATGTAAAGGCAAAGGAAATTACAAAGATTAATTTTATGAAAATTGATATTGAGGGGGCAGAGTTACCGGTATTAAAAGGGGCTACACATACCCTTTCTAGTTTTTCTCCCATAATTATGTTTGAGTTACAAGAGGCGCATACCAAGTATTTTAATTATTTACCGATTGATTTGATGCAGTTTTTAAATAAATTTGGATATTTAATTTTTGAAATACGCTTTTTAAATGAGTTAATTTTAAAAAAAGTTACGGATTTTAATGATGTGTCCAGTTATAATTTTGTGGCATGCAAGAATCCCGATATTTTACTAAAAGCTTTTAAAAAAGATGAATAATCAGTGCGTATATTGCGATTCAGATAAGTTTAAATTGTGTTTTAGTAATGTCGAGGATCGCTTAGGGATCTCTAAACGATTGTGGACTTGGATGAGGTGTGTAAACTGTGGGTCATTACAATGCGATTCTTTAGCCACCTTTTCGGAATCAGTCTTGTACTATCCAAAACAATACCATTTTTCTATTAATTCAAAGTCTAAATTACGAACATTATGGAATATTTTAGAATGTAAAATTTTTTATCAGCCTGTGTTAGAATATTCTTTACGAATATTAAAGTCAATTATTGATGTTAAGCCTGAAAAAGGTACCGTGCTTGATATTGGCTGTGGTAATGGTTCGCGTATTTCTAAAATCTCTAGTTATGGGTATGTAGTTGAAGGTATTGATTTTGTTGAGGAAAACGTCTATTATGCTAAAAACAAACTCAAACTTAATGTGCGGCAAGCAGATATAGAAGCTGAGGGCATCTTGAGTAAGATATACTCGGTAATTATGGTTTTTTGGGTATTAGAACATTTAGTTAAACCCAAAGAGCTTATTAAAAAAGTATATACAGCGCTTCTTCCTGGAGGTTGGGGAATTTTTGCTGTTCCGTTGGCGGATAGTTTATCTTCTGCGCTATTGGGTAAAAGTTGGACACAGATTAAAGAAGCGCCTCGGCATACCAATATTCCTACGCAGAAAGGAATGGTGCTTTTATTAAATAGCCTCGGGTTTGAAAAAGTTCGCATCATTCCGGCATTGCCTATAGAGTCAGCAGTCGATATTGCTTTAAGTCTGTGGCCACGCGGCCTTTTATTCAAGAGCATAAACAGAAACGTTTTTTTGGGGATTGCGGATCGTATAATTGTAGGCATATTAACGGCAGTATTTTTTATTCCGGTATTTTTATTAAATGCGATTTATATTAAAACCGGGCTCGTAATTTTTTGCGCACAAAAAACTGATAGGTATCTTTAAATAGTTTGGAGGAAAAGAAAAATATGAAAATTTGTTTTGTTGTGGATTATTATCCTCCGCATATTGGAGGAGCGGAATTGCACATCCAAAAACTTGTCGAAGGGTTTGCTCTAAGAGGTAATCAGTGTATTGTTATTACCTCAAAGACAGATAAAAACTCAAATTGTATTGAGCAGAGGGATAATATTAAAATTGTGAGAATCCAAACACCCCAGTTTATACATCGTCTTTGGTTTAGCGTCATGGCAACTCCTTATATTATTTATTTCGCAAAAAGTTGTGATGTCATTCAGGGCGCATCATATGGAGGAGCGATGCCTGCTTTTTTATCGGCAAAGATTTTGCGTAAAAAATCAATTTTTATGGTATTTGAATTCATGGGAGGATTATGGAATAGCTTAGAATCTAATTGGGTTAAAGCTAGTTTTTATCGATTCTGTGAAAATATAATTGCACATTTACCTTTCGACAAGTTTTTAGCCAATTCTCGCTATACGCGTAATTGTCTTAGGTTCATGGGAATCCCGGATAGAAAGATCGAATTTGTTTACGGTGCTAGGACTGTTGAATCAGTGAAGTTGAAACGTGAACCCGAAGCTGTTCGTTTGGAATTAGAGGTCGACAAAAATGATTTTGTTTATATGGCATACGGAAGAATAGGGATTACCAAGGGAATGGAATACTTTGTTGATGCGGTCCCTGAAATTTTTAAAAAAGTGCCACAGGCTAAATTTATATTTGTATTTACTAAAAGTGACGAAGAGATTTGGGATGATATTATCATGAAGCTTAAAAGGCTGCCGGATGAAATTTATAGATTTTTTCCCGGTGTGTCCAGAGAAAAACTTTTTGAATATGTTTCCGCTGCTGATTGCGTAGTGATCCCATCTGTGTCAGAGGGATTCGGATTTGTGGCTTTAGAAGCAGCTACATTCGCAAAAAAAATTGTTGCAACCGATGCCGGATCTTTACCGGAAGTAGTATCCGGAGAACATATTTTTGTTAGACCGGCATCTGCGGAAGCATTGGCAGATGGGTGCCTACGTATTTTTAGAGGGCAGGCGGAATATAGTGAGCCAAAAAGTTTTAGTTGGGACGTAGCAATCAATCAATTGAATAAAATTTACAGCAAATTAATTGAACAATGAACAGGGATAAGAATTTCCAAATGAGCATAGACGAAAGAGACCGTAATAAAAACTTTACTCTTGGTAATGCCGATAAGGTAGTTCTCTTCCTTTTAGGAATAAAACTTGCGCTGACAGCCGTATTTTTTCCGGAATGGGAAATGCCGGATGAAGCTTTGCATTTTACTCGCATGGCGACAAATTCATTCAGAAACATTTATTATTCTTTGATGCATCAATTTTATAATCTATTCTGCAATTTTCAATATAACGATTGGAGGAATCTTGAAGCAAACGCAAATTTTACTTTTGCTTCCAATTCCATGGCATATATTCATAAAGATTTTAATTGTATGCTTCCTGTTATGCTTAAATTCGCCCAAATTTTTATTATTATACTTTTTATTTTTGCGGTATATTTTGTTCTAAAACGAATAAAGATAAGTAATAATGAGAAAACATTTATTTTTCGCCTGAATCTACTGTTTTTTTCCTGGCCCTCGGTTTCCTTATCGCTGGTTTCTTTTAATCTCGATTTTTTTATCTATTTTTTTGAAGCCTTATTTTTTATTTTATTAGTCTATTATAACCGTTTTTTTTTGCTGCTATTTGGCAGTATTATTATGTACAAATTTTTTGATAATAACGCAATGATGTTGATTGCTGTAATATTTTTCTACGTATTTTATTCTTATTTATTACAGGCTAAAAGAAAAGTCTTTAGCTTAAAGAAAAAAATACTTTTTGTATTCATGGCGTTTATTTTGATTCTTATTTATGGTTTGTTGATACATATAGGCGTTATCCCTAAGTTATTTCCATTTTTTAAGGCTAATATTATTGACTGGTGCTACCTTTTTAAATATGAACCCCTTAAATCATTCGGAACCACTTTTTTAGGCCTTTATTATCTGGGGGGGAGTGTAAGTCTATTGGCTTTTTTGCCTGAGTACGTTCTGTTTTTTATTTTAATAGTTTATTGCTTGAGAAAGCTCTTTCTGCGGGAAAGCCTGCAGGAGAATAGTCTTTTTCTGTACGCGCTTTCGTCATTCACGGCCTATAATATTATATTGCTTACTTATCCCGTGATTGACCAGGGCAGGTATTACTATTTTTTAATACCGTTTTTAATTGTCATCTTTGACCGCTATCTTTTGAAATCCAAGTTATTTTTAAAACCAAAATATTACCTTATCTTCAGCGTTGTGTTATTTGTCTCTTCGATAATCAAGATTTTTAACGCTACTATAAGGGCATTCTTATTGTATTGATAAGGATGTTAACCGGGGATTAATATGGGGCGCATAGTATTTTTAACGCCACAGTTCAAGGCGAGCGGAGGCAACAGGGTTACCGTGGAATTATCCAATGAATTAGCCGCTAAAGGATTCGATGTCGATATCGTCTTCCCCGATAATTCCGATAAAACCAATTCGCTGAGATTGGATAAGAAAATAACTGTTTATAAAATAGGAAGATACAAAAATAATAAAATCTTTAAGCTCTTCAACTTGCTGCGTTCGTTTTTATTCGTCCGAAAAAATAAAAAGGGAGCTTTAGTTATTATCTCCGACCCTATTATGTGTATTGCCCTTTTTTTTCTGAAAGGGCTGAAGGTTTACCGGTTTATCCAGGGGGATGACTATGGGCTTTTTGACGACCGGTTTTTGATAAAAAATAAACTTATCCTTTATATTTTTAAGTTTTTAACGAAGGTATCTTTCCGGTATAAATCCGCCTATTTATTCAATTCAAGATTTTCCTATGATGTTTTCTTGAGACACTCAAGGCGGACCGATATCCAGTGCCGGATAATCCATCCGGCGATCAACCACGCTGTTTTTTATGATAAGAACATAAGGCCGGCCAACCTGATTAACCTTTGTTTGATAGGCAGGAAACACCCCTTTAAAGGGCTTGATGACTTTCTCGGCGTCTGGCGGAAAAACAGGGAGAACCTGTCTAAGAAAATATCCCGGGTATATATTATTTCCGGCGATGAACTGTCGCAATTTGATTTATCGGATTTTGAGCTTATAGCTCCCGATAGGGACAGTCAGATCGTGGATATTTACAATAAATCCCATATTTTTATTTCAGCTTCGTGGAATGAAGGATTTAGCCTGCCGCCATTGGAAGCAATGGCCTGCGGCTGCGCGGTAATCCTCGCGGATTCCGGAGGGGTCAACGAATATGCTGTCCATGGAGAGAATTGCCTAATGTACGAGCCGCGGAACCGCGAACAACTAATGGCTAAATTGACTCAACTGCTTGATTCGTCGCTATTAATCCAGGAACTTAAACTTAACGGAAAGATGACCGCAAGGAATTTTTCCTGGGAAAAATCCGCGCAGGGCTTGATTTCGATGATCGGAGCATAGTAAATACTGATGAGGAGATAATAATTATGGACGTTTTGCTTATTAGTCCTCCGCGCGAGGTTCCCCAGAGACCTGATTTTCCTCCCATTGGACTTGCTTACCTGTGTTCAATGCTCAAAAAAGCTGGGCTTAGCGCTAAAGTCCTGGATGCTTCGGCCTTTTCCTGGAGTCGACTGGCGGCGAATATCCGAGAGATATCTCCTTTCATTATCGGCATTACGTGTTTTACGGTAGAGCGTCATCAGAGCCTTAGATGTGCAAGACTTGTGCGTGAGATTCTACCTGATGCTAAGATTGTCTTTGGTGGGCATCATGCCACAGCTTTTCCAGAACACCTATTCGTGCAGGCTTATGCCGATGTTGTTGTGCTTGGCGAGGGGGAATGTACTATTGTCGATGTATCGAGAGTTTTTCTTGATGGTGGCAATTTGTCCCAAGTTAATGGTATAGTATATCGCGAAGGCAATAACATTATCAAAACGGCTCCTAGGGAATTAATCGATGACCTTGATTCGATTCCTTATCCCAGTTATTCGGATTTTAAGCTTGATAATTATATTGGACTTCCAGAGACCGGGGGGCGAGCGACGTGCCTCATGTCTTCACGAGGGTGCCCTTACAGATGCGCTTTTTGCTCAGGCGCCCGTTTTTGGAAACATACATGGAGAGCGAGAAGCGCGGATAATGTTCTAGGTGAGGTTCAATGGCTTTACGATACCTATAATGTGCGAAATTTTGTCTTCTATGATGACAACTTTACAGTACGCAATGATCGGGTTATTGAAATATGCAAAGGCATTTTGGACAGAGGGCTGGAGATTAAATGGACAGCTTCCTCCCATGTTACCCATATAAGGGAGGAAATGCTTTTTTGGATGAAGAAAGCCGGTTGCTTTCGGATTGATTTTGGTGTTGAATCAGGAAGTGCGAGAATATTGAAGAGTGTAAAGAAAGGACAAACTCCCGAACATATTCGGAATGCCTTTCGTCTCGTTCATAACTCCGGAATTAAGCCTAAAGCTTATTTGATGGTGGGTAATCCCGGGGAAGACGAACAAACAATTGATGAGACAATTCGGCTTATGTATGAGATTAAACCATATTTCTGTGACACGGGAGGGATCCTTTGGGTTTTGCCAGACACTGAAATTTATGAGATTGCCAAGCAGCAGGGCGTGATCAACGATGAATTTTGGCTACACAATGAGGGTGTGATTTATTACAACGGCGAACGTACAGTCAAGAAACTAAAGGTTCTGAGGAACCGCCTAATGAAAGGAATGGCTCGAAACCGAGGAACCGTCAAAGCAATGGCGGAATATTATGCGAGAATAGCATTTTACCGGTATTCTTTTCTGCAGAAATTCAGGAAATTGAAAGTTTTCTTCAAGTAGCGTGATGGAAAGAGCTTCAATTTTTATCTGTACTGCATGACAGATAGCACGAACTCTTTTCGAAAAGAATAAATGGGAAAAAATTTAATTATGAAGAAAAATAAAAACATCTTAATTTCCGGAGGAGCTGGTTTTATTGGTAGCAACTTAGCGCTATATTTAAAGTCATTAGATTACAATGTGTCTGTTTTAGATAATTTAAAACAACAGGTTCACGGTGATAGTCCGGATAATTCTGTCTTATACCAGAATATTAAAAACAAGGTTAATTTTATATTAGGGGATGTTACGGTAAAAGAAGATTGGATTGAAGCTATTGATGGTCAAGATGTAATAGTTCATTTAGCAGCAGAAACAGGGACCGGGCAGTCCATGTATGAGATCAGTAGATATGTTAAAGAAAATGTCGAAGGTACCGCTATACTATGGGATGTTCTGGTAAATAAAAAAAATACTATAAAAAAAATAGTTCTGGCTTCTTCAAGAGCTATCTATGGAGAAGGACTGTATAAATGCCAGGGCGTTTGTGGCTTATTTACGGCACAACCGCGTACGAAAACAGAGTTTCAGGCTAGGTGCTGGGATCCTATTTGTCCGGTGTGCAGCGGACCAGCTCAGCCAATGGCAACTCCGGAAACGGCAATACCGATCCCTGTTTCTTTGTATGCTTGTACGAAATTGGCCCAGGAGCAAATGTCACTGACTATGGGCAAGGCGCTAGGGATTTCCGTTGCTGTTTTGCGTTTACAGAATGTATATGGGCCGGGTCAGTCATTGCGAAATCCCTATACGGGAATTTTATCTATTTTTTCCAATCAATTACGCCAGAATTTGCCGGTAAATATTTATGAAGACGGCGCTGAAAGCCGGGATTTTGTTTTTGTAAAAGATGTTGTACAGGCATGTACTCGGGCTATAGAATTTAGAGATCGTAGTATTGTGGTTAATATCGGTAGCGGGCGGCCCACTTCTATTTTGGAATTGGCTGGTATTCTAAAGCAGTGCTGGAGGAGCGATTCGCCGGTTACGGTGACAGGTGCGTTTCGAGTCGGAGATATTCGACACAACTGGGCGGATTTAACTCAGCTGTATCAGCTGTGGCCGGATTGGAAGATAATGAATCTAGATACCGGCTTGGCACAGTTTATAACCTGGGCTAGAGGGCAATCGGTCTTTGAGGATAAAACGCATAGCGCAGAGCGAGAATTAAAGGCTAGAAATTTATAGAGAATTAGATTGTGGCAACCATCAGTGGGGGGATAATGGAGCGGTGCGATTTATCGATAATTATAGCTAGTTATAATACTAAGCAACTTTTACAGGGATGTTTGCAATCTATCTACCGGAATACGCCGGGGATTACCTTTGAAGTTATTGTGGTGGATGATGGGTCAAAGGATGGAAGTCCTGAAATGGTACGCCAGTTCTTTCCTGCGGCGCGCTTGATATGCAATGAGCGTAATCTGAAATATGTCAGAGCCAATAATGTGGGGTTGCGCGCAGCCGCTGGGCGCTATGGCTTGTTATTGAATAGCGATGTGAAGGTCATGTCCGGAGCTTTTACTACGCTGGTGCATTTTATGGATGAACATCCGGATATTGCTGCTGCCGGACCAAAGCTTATCAATCCGGATGGATCGCTTCAACAATGTATCCGTAATTTTACTGGAGTTTTTCCAATGATTTGTCAGACGCTCAATCTGCATAAACTCTGGCCGAATAATCCAATTACGAACCGATACTATTGTACTAATATTGACTATGATCGTACTCAGGTGGTTCCTCATATTGGTACTACAGCATTCATCATCCGCCGCCAGACCTGGGAAACATTTGGTCTGCTGGATGAACGGTTTGAGCAATTCTTTGGCGATTTTTCCTACTGCTGTATGCTGGGTCAGCATAATCAGAAGATATGCTATGTGTCGGAAGCAGTAGTTATGCATTACGGTAGTCAGTCCATTAACCAGAGCGGGATTAAACAAATTCGTGTTTTGCATAAGGCGTTAAGGAAATTCTATGATATTTATTATGCTCCGCATCATTTACTTGCGCTACGCCTGGTTGTTCGAATTGGTATTCGGATAAGGGAATTTTTTAAGGTGTTGGAATTCCGGGTTTCTCGGGATAAACGAGTAATTACCGGTCCAGGCGCGCCACCCCCGAACTGCTCTTAATTAGAGAATTAAAGAGACATTATTAAATATAGAATATGACGATATTGGTTACAAGGGTGACAGGTTTTATCGGAAAGGCATTGAGCCAAGTTTTGCGAAATTCAGGTTTTGATCTGCGAGTGGTAGTGCGCACAGATTGATTATGAAGTAGTCCAGATTGGTGATATTGGTCCTCAAACTGACTGGCAACAGGTGAAACTTTTATGGTAAGCGATGGGCAGGATATTTCTACTCTGAATTCAATAAAGATGATCGCTTTTGCGATGAAAAGGAATCTCTCATTAATAAGAATAAAATAATGTCAGATGGATAAGACATCTCAACCAAAGGTTTCTGTAATTATTCCAACGCATAATTCCCAATCTATTGTTGAAGAATGCCTGGATTCAATTTTAAATCAGGATTACCCTAATTTAGAACTAATTGTTGTTGACGATGCTTCTAAGGATGAAACTTTAATAAAAATTGCTAGGTATCCTGTAAAATCGGTTTCTAATTCTAAAAATTACGGCGCAGCTTATTCTAGAAATATCGGCGTTAAAAATATGGACTTAGAATCAGAAATTGTTATTTTTATTGATAGCGATATTAGAGTTCCAACTATGGCTGTTTCTAGCGCAGTAAAGGTCATTCTACAAAAACCAGAAATTTTGGCAGTAGGAGGCATATATTCTCAAAATAGCCAGAGCTTTAATTTTATTACTGATTTTAAAAATATGGACCTTGCTTATAGGGGTAGCATATACACCCCGTATGTAAAATATTTGGGGAGCTTTTTTTTCGCTATAAAAAAATCAACTTTTTTAAAAGCCGGAGGATTTTCAACGGATTTTTCCGGATCAAGCGTTGAAGACGTTGAATTTAGCTATAGGGTAACAAGAGGGAAAAATTTAATGTTTATAAATAAAAATATCTTAGTTGACCATTTAAAAACATATACTCTTTTTACTATGCTCAAGGTAGATTTTCAGCGAGTTATTAACCTGATAAAGATTATAAAAAAGTCTAAAGGCAAATATAAAGCAGGAGAACAAGCCCCCCTACCTTATATAATTAATCTTTTTTTACCAGGGTTAATTTTGTTAGCGGCGATAGTAGAAATTAAATTTAAATTCAAATGGCTAAATTTGTACTTACTGTTAATTTTTATTATAAATAATTGGAGATTTCTATTCTTTTTATTTAAAAAAAGAGGGATTATCTTTAGCATAAAAAGCATAGGTGTTTTATTTATTGAATATATAGTAGTAGAAATTGCAATTTTAGCCTCATTTTTTATTGCCCCCATAAAAGAGGGGATTGTTTAATAATGCAGAAATTCTTTTTAAGTAGGATATTCAATAAAGCAGGTCCGCCACTCCATTTAGTATGGTTTCTTACTGCCAAGTGTAATTTAGGATGCTCCCATTGCTTTTACTACCCGCGAAATCTAGAAAATTCAAATGAATTAAGTTTCCAAGAAGCTCAAAAAGTAATATTGAAATTGCCGTCTTTATTATCAATAAGTTTAACCGGAGGAGAGCCTTTCTTAAGAGAAGACCTTTTTGAAATTACTAAACTTTTATCTAAAAAAAACGTTACTAAAAATATAGTATTATTCTCTAATGGTTTTAATACTGAGGATATCTTAAAAATTACCAAAAAAATAGTATCTAGTTGTTTAAATACAAATATTTTTATAGGGATTTCGATTGATGGTTTTGAAGAAGAGCATGATAAATATAGGAATAAAAAAGGCGCTTACGGAAGAGCAATAAGTACTTTGGAGGGGTTAAAGAAGTTAGAGAATAATTTTTCAAATCTTAACGTAGGTATAGGAATTACATTGCATAAGGGCAATCAGAATATTATGAAAGAATTAAGGAGAGATATTTATGCTAAATTTAAAATTAACCCTGGCATAACGATGATAAGAGGAATTCCCAAGTCACCAGAATTAAAGAATGTTGATGCTAATATTTATAAACAGATTATAGATGCAATCGAATATGATAGAATCCATAGCAAACAAAAAAGTTTACCGCACATTTTTATTGGAGCAAGGGAAGTTTTAGGCCAGAGGCTTGCTTACGAAAACTTTATTAAATATTCAAGGTCCTATGATTGTTATGCCGGCTCCCTTATGGGAGTAATCTATGAAAATGGCGATGTTTATCCATGCGAGATGCTGCCGGATTATAAATTAGGAAATCTTCGTGATTATAATTATGATATAAGCAAGTTATGGAAAAATATTTTAGCCGATAAAGCAAGAAAATGGATTAGAAATAGAAAATGTTTTTGTACTTACGAGTGCCAGTATACCTGCAATACTCTTTATAATATTAAATTTTTACCGTTTTTTATGAAGCATATTTTAGATATATAATGGCACAATTGCAGATTAAAACCTGACATTTTTAATTTGCGTTTACAATAGCCTGAGGTAGTTTAAGAACTCGGAGTTCAAATCTCATTTGCTGGATTTGAGATTGGTTTAATCATAGAAGATATTGAAGCGAAAAGAAAAAATTCCAGAAATTTTTGGAAGGTATAGAAAAAGTTGAAGAACTTCGCAAAAAATATGATAATATAGTTGTGTTGCCTGCCTAGCTTATTTACATGAAAAAACAAATTTTACACCCGCAAAAAATAAGATGGTGCCATGCTGGTTTTTCAACGTGTATTATAAGGGCTAACGGAGATGTTATTTCTTGCTATCAGATGCCCCCGGTAGGAAATGTCAGGAAGAAAAGGTTTGTTGAGATTTGGAGATCAAAAGAAATGAATGAAGCAAGGAAAAGAATAAGAAAAGGATGTAGAGGATGTTTTTGCAAATTGCACAATAGAGCCGAGCATAATATTTAACAATTTTTGCGCTGCTTTACAATTCTACAGATTAAAATGGAAAAGAGTGATGTAAAAATTTGTTATAGGAAATTGTTTATCCTGATTTTGCCCCGAAAAGTGGACACTTAGAAGAGTTGGTAGTAGGATAAATATCAACTCAAGTCGAGGAAGTGTCTAATGGATGGGAAAAAGAAGAATATGAAAAAGATTCTAGTAACAGGGGCTGCGGGTTTTATTGGAAGTGCACTTTGTAATCGATTAGCCTTAAATAATAAAATAATTGGGGTCGATGTTGTAGGTTCCAAAGATAAAGCGCTGGATATTGTTTTCGAACAGATAGATATCTCTGATTCGAATTTAGTAATCGCTATTTGTGAGAAGTATTCTCCGGAGGTAGTAATTCACTGCGCTGGAATTGCACATCAGAAATTTGGAGCAGTTGACCTTGATACCTATAAACGGGTTAATAGCGAAGCAACAGAAAATCTGGCAAAGGTTGCGACGAAATATAATTCTAAGGTACAGTTTATTTTTCTTTCTTCTGTATCTGTATATGGGGAAGAGAATTTAAATATGCCCGTTTCTGAGGATAGTGTATGTTGCCCCTCAGGCGATTATGCGGTTAGTAAACTTGATGCTGAGAAGAGGCTTGTGACTTTAGTATATGAAGGAATACTGCATAATTTGATCATTTTGCGTTTAGCTGCTGTGTATGACCGGGATTGGAGTTTTAACCTTGATCGCAGAGTTTTTACACCTAAGAAGATAACTTATCTTCGTTTTGGCAAAGGCACGCAAAAAATCTCTGCCTTGGCCAGGCCAAATTTGGTTGATTTTATTAGTCATATAATCCAAAATATGGGGAAAAAGACACAGGCCTCCGGCGTTAATGCGGATGAAAAGAGACAAAATTTACAGATACTTAATGTTTGCGACGCAAATGCCTATGAATTTAATGCAATTATTGAAATCTTTAGGAAATCGGGAATTTATCCGAAGCGGCCTATTATTTCAGTGCCAGTATTTTTTGTTTGGATTTTAACACGCATAGCAAGTATTCTGTTTTTTCATAAGCGAGAATGGATTCGCTCTTGTTATGACAAATTGGCGTCTGATTTGATTTTTGATAATCAAAAAATGATTAAGACAAGATTCCAACCGAAACATTCACTTTCAACAGTATTTTATTGATACAGTTGCCGGATTAGACAGATTGAGTAAGTGGGTAAAAGCGAATAAGAATTTATTTTGATAATTTAAATTTGGAGATAATTATAATGAAAAAAATTGTGTATTTTATCATGGCCGGAGGCAAAGGGATGCGGCTTTGGCCGCTGAGCCGGGCGCATTTTCCTAAGCAGTTACACGCATTGCTGGGGGATAGTTCATTCCTGCAGCAGTCAATAAATAGGGTTTCGAAAATTACTCAGCCTGAGAATATACTTATCAGTACAAGTGAAGACCTTTATTTTTCGGTAAAGGATCAGTGGCAGAGCCTGCGATTAAAAGCTAAACCCTGGCTTATCCTAGAGCCCTTAAGCCGGAATACCGCTCCGGCAATCGCCCTGGCCATACTTGCAGCGCGGGAGCGTTTTGGGGAAGATGTAATCCTTGTGACTTTGGCATCAGATCATGTGATTAAAAAACAAAAGCGCTTTAAAGAGTTAGTTAATACCGGTATAAAGATTGCGCAAAAAGGGGATATTGTTACATTCGGCATTATTCCGAGCTATCCTGAAACAGGATATGGTTATATAAAGACAGGCAAGAAAATTGAGAAAAATGTTTTTAAATCCTCCTTAGTTGCTCCCATCTTTACAGCTTCAAATCCTATCTTATGATAAACTTTATCTGGAAGTTCCCCTTTAACAACTATCTTTTCTTCTATTAAAGAGGTAAGCTGTTTAATTCTTCCCTCTGTCAATAGACGAGCCATCTCAGTATCAGTTTTAGTAACAGGTTCAGCTTTAGCTTCTT
>JAHJAO010000031.1 GCA_018813905.1 Candidatus Omnitrophota bacterium | reverse complement strand
CCGGCTAAAAAAAAAGAATTTTACGCCTCAAATCATAAAGCAAACTGTGGATAGCTTAAGCTGTGCCGGGCTAATAAACGATCTTTCGTTCACAAAAGCCTGGGTGGAAAACCGTCTAAAGTATCGCCCGCGCAGCAAGCGTTTCTTAAAATACGAGTTGCTTAAAAAAGGCGTAGAAAAAAATATCGTGGATACCGTTCTTTGCGCTATCGGCGAAGAGAAGGAATATGAAATCGCCAGAAACATCGCCGAAAAAAGGGCGCAAAAATTAAAAGGGGATAAAAAAATCCGGGAGAAATTATACGCATATTTAGTCCGCCGCGGCTTTAACGCAGCGGTCGCGCTAAAAATACTGAAAGAATTGGTGAAAGTGAAATATGGATAGCAATCAAATTCGTTCAAAATTTCTTGAGTTTTTCGAAAAAAACGGCCATAAAATCGTGGCCAGCGATCTTTTAGTCCCTAAGAATGACCCGTCCGTACTATTTACTTCCGCGGGCATGAACCAGTTCAAAGAGCAGTTTATGGGCAAGGTTTCAGAGTTCCGGCGCGCCGCAAGCTGTCAAAAATGCCTGAGGACAGCCGACCTTGAAAACGTCGGCAAGAGCGCTACTCACCATACCTTTTTTGAGATGCTGGGTAATTTTTCCTTCGGCGATTATTTTAAAAAAGAAGCGATTACCTGGGCCTGGCAGTTTGTAACCGAGGTTTTAAAGCTGCCCAAAGACCATCTTTGGATTTCCGTGCATGAAGAAGACAGCGAAGCCTACGAGATCTGGGCAAACATAATCGGCATAGATGCGGCTCGGATTGTCAAGTTGGGGGATAAGGAAAACTTTTGGCCGGCTAACGCCCGTTTATGCGGACCGAACGGACCGTGCGGGCCGTGTTCGGAGATTTTCTACGATTGGTCGCAAAGATACGGCTGTAAAAGAAGCGATTGCAACCCGGCATGCAGCTGCGGCCGGTTTACGGAAATCTGGAACTTAGTTTTTACGCAATACGACCGGCAGCCGGACGGAAGACTAGCGCCTTTACCGACAAAAAATATTGATACCGGCATGGGCTTGGAACGCGTGGCAACGGTTATGCAAAACGTACGGGAAAATTATCTAAACGATTTATTTACCCCAATTACTGAAGCGTTAAAGCAGGAATTGTCCAGGCTCAACGTAACCCCGAAACCGGAGTGGCTGGACACAAACGCAAAAACCGTAGTCGATCATATCCGGGCCGCGGCGTTCGCGATTTGCGACGGCGTGACCCCTTCTAACGAGGAACGCGGCTATGTAATCAGGAAGCTTATCCGCCGGTCCCTAATCAACTTAAAACAAACCGGAGTAGAAAAACCTTTTTGCTATAAACTTGTTTTTAGTATCGCGCAGGTAATGAAAACCGCATATCCGGAACTAGACCGAAGGCATGAAATGATCGCGGCCATTATAAAAAAAGAGGAAGAAGCGTTCTATCTTATTCTTACAGAACGGGCCGGACAAAACGAAATGAAATTCAAGGAATACGCGGAAAACAAAGAAAAATTTTTGTCCGCCGCAATTACTACGGCGAATATCGCCTTTACCGAATATGATACTTACGGCGTGCCGCTGGAGATAAGTAAAGAAAACGCGAAAAAATTCGGCTTGGATATTTCCGATAGCGATTTTGAAAAGGAAATGGACGAACAACGCAACCGCTCCCGAAGTCGGACCCAGCTTTCCGGCCAGATTTTCGCAAAAACCGTATCTCAAGCCGTAAGCGGGGTATGCAGCGAATTCGTCGGTTATGAGTATTGCGAATACCAGGCGAAAGTTATTGCGATTGTAAAAGACGGCAGTTTAGTAAGCGAGGCGAAGGAAAATGAAAAAGTTGAAATCATTCTCGACAAAACACCTTTTTACGCCCAAGCCGGCGGCCAGACAGCAGACCGGGGTGTAATCAGCAAGGAAAATTTTCTGGCGGAAGTAACCGATGTGGTACGCGTTGATGAGGCCATATTGCATAGTGTAGTTGTCAAACACGGCAGTCTCAAAAAAGACGAAACGGTTTTAGCTGATGTCGGTAGGGATCTGCGCCTGGCTTGCGCGCGCAATCATACGGCAACGCATCTTTTACAATACGCGTTAAGGAACGTATTAGGAATTCATATCGAACAATCCGGTTCTTTGGTGACGCCGGAAAAACTCAGGTTTGATTTCACGCATATTACCCAAATCCCTAAAGAGATTTTAAAAAATATCGAACATAGCGTTAACAAAACCATCTGGCAGGATTTACCCGTGGAAACAAAAATTCTAAACTTGGACGAGGCTAAAGAAGAATGCGCATTGGCCTTTTTTAATGAAAAATACGGCCAGAAAGTGCGGGTAGTGTCCGTCAAAAATACTTCAAAAGAACTCTGCGGCGGGACTCACGTAAACCGGACCGGTCAAATCGGCATGTTTAAAATTGTATCCGAGAGCTCCATCGCTCAAGGGGTAAGAAGAATCGAAGCCGTTACGGCAGAAGCAGCCTTTTCCTTTCTGCAAAACAATGATGAGCTGCTCTCGACCGTCGGTTCTGTTCTAAAAGCTTCACCCGATAAAATCCTGACGACGCTCATAAAACTGTCTGAACAAATAAAGGCTCAAGAACGGGAATTGAAAAACTTAAAATTAGCTGCCTTGGGCGAGCATAGCGAAAAATTCATAAAGGCGGCAAAAAAAATTCAGGGTATCAACGTTGTTATCGGCGAAAGCGAGTATGAAGAAGTCGAGTTTTTACGCAAAATTACGGACTTAATTAAAGAAAAAGCTGATCCCGTTATCTCTGTCCTCGTTGGCGCGCAAAAGGACAAACCCCTATTACTGGTCGGCATCAGTAGCTCCCTGGCAAAAAAAGGGGTAGACGCCGTTGCCATCATCCAAGAGATAAATCAGGCCTGCGGAGGCAAGGGCGGAGGAGGAAAAAAAGAACTGGCCCAGGCCGGGCTTGTCGATATAAACATGAAAACGCAAGTATTGGCAAAGGCGTTCAACATTATCAAAACGAAATTTTTGAAGAGGTAATCGATGAAGATCGTAAAGTTTACGGGCAAGACATTAGAAAAGATTTACGGCCGGCTCGCAAAACGTAAGGTCCGGGTCAAACGCACCGTTGAGAAAATTATTCAGGATGTGTATCTAAATAAGGACGAGGCCCTTATCCGTTATACAAAAAAATTTGACAAAGTAAAATTAAGCATAAAACAGCTAAAAGTAACGGAATCAGAAACCAACGGCGCCTATCAAAACATCGACGCCGAGTTTGTCACCTGTTTAAAAATGGCGATAAATAATATCACGAGTTTTTATAAGCAGCCGCTTAAAAAAAACAGGAAAATAAAAAGAGAAGACGGCGTAATCCTGGGAGAAATTTTTAACCCGATAGAAAGAGTCGGCGTTTATGTACCCAGCGGTTCAGCGCCGCTTGTATCTTCGGTATATATGAGCGTTCTGCCGGCAAAAATAGCCGGGGTAAGCGAAATTTATCTGGCAACGCCCCCGAACAGCCAAGGAGAAGTAAATCCGTATATTCTAGCGGTGGCAAATCTTTTAAAAGTAAACGCGGTATTTAAACTCGGCGGCGCGCAGGCAATCGCGGCCATGGCTTTCGGGACAAAAACCGTACCGAAAGTGGACAAAATAGTCGGTCCGGGCAATGACTATGTTACCGAAGCCAAACGTCAGGTTTTTGGCTATTGTGATATTGATATGCTTGCCGGGCCCAGCGAGGTGGTAATTATCGCTAACCAGTTCGCCAACCCCAGCCATGTAATCGCCGATCTGCGGGCGCAAAGCGAGCATCTGATGGGGATGGCTATTTTAATTACTAATTCCAAAAAATTAGCGAATCTTGTACGCAAAGACGTAGCCAATAACGGCTATATTATTCTGGTGAAAAATCTGGAAGAGGCGGTAGATGTTTCCAACCGGATTGCTCCGGAACATCTGGAAATTATGGTCAAGCAGCCCAACAAAATCCTTAAAAAAATCCGCAACGCGGGCGCCGTATTTACCGGGCCTTATTCTCCCGTGGTCGTGGGAGATTATATCGCCGGTCCAAGCCACGTACTGCCTACGTCCGGCACAGCGCGCTTTTTCTCAGGCCTCGGCGTTTGTGATTTCATAAAAAGCACGCATCTGGTAAGCTATTCCAAAAAGGCATTAGAGAAAGTTGCTCCGGCGATTGAAAAAATCGCGACAATCGAAGGCATGAAAGAACATTTAAAATCATTAAAATCAAGATTTGAATAACAGGGGGAAATATGGCCAACATAAGAAGTGCAAAAATATCGAGAAAAACAAGTGAAGTAACTATCCAAGGGGCCTTAGTCATAGACGGAAGCGGCAGGACCGAAATAAAAACCGACTTTGAGCCGTTAAATCATCTTTTGACTTTATTTGCATTCCACGGCTTGTTTGATTTAACCCTTCAAGCTCAAGGGGATCTCGCGCACCATATAATTGAGGATATCGGCATTGCCCTGGGCCAGGCGTTTAAAGCGGCTTTGGACCAGAAAGAGGGTATAAACCGTTACGGCTGCTTTTCGGTAACTATGGACAAGGTAGTCGTTGAGGTCGATATTGATATAAGCGGCAGACCATCTCTTTTGGAAAATATCAGCGCTAAGAATGAAATTCAAGTCAAAAGCATATTGGATCATACTAGTTTTGACAATACAAATTTCAAGTTTAAAGATGCGAAAGAATTTCTGGAAGCGTTTATTCAACATGCCGGTATAAGTCTTGTTTATAACATAAAGTCGGGGGAAGGAGACCTGCACCATGTTCTTGAAGCTTTGTTTAAAGCGATGGGAAAAGCATTGGACCAGGCTACCCAAATTGATATCCGGCGCAAGGGCGTACCGTCCACAAAAGGGATAATAGACTAAAACTAGTACACGGTCAAATCAGTTTTTATTTGGTATCGGGACAGTGTACTAATAAGAGGGTGCGGGGGAGATCGTCCCCCGCGTTTGGGGGGGGTGCTCAGCGAACGTAATGAGCGCCGAAGGGGGGGGCGTGCCCCCATAGCGGAAGTGCGAAGTTGACTTTCGTGATACCCATAAAAATTAAATTGACGGAGCACTATGATTGTTATACCCGCGATCGACATAAGAAAGGGTAAAGTTGTGCGCTTGTATCGCGGACTATACAATAAAGAGACTATTTACGACACTGACCCGGTTTCGGTCGCTAAAAAATGGGCGAAAAATGGCGCCGAAATTCTGCACATCGTAGACTTAGACGGCGCTTTTTACGGAGAACTCAAAAATATTTCCGTTATTAAGAATATTTTGCGCAGTGTAAAAACTAAAATCCATTTGGGCGGGGGAATCCGCACCTTAGAGCAGATAAAGCTGGTTTTGGACCTGGGCGTTGACCGGGTGGTAATGAGCACGAAGTTATTTGAAGAGGATGATGATTTCTTTAAAAATATGGACAAGGATTTGCTTAAAAAAATCATCGCCAGCATTGACAGCAAAGCCCATGTTGTGCTCGAGCGGGGCTGGACAAAACAAACCTCGCTTAATGTCGAGGCGGCTTTTAAAAAAATCGAGCGGCTGGGAATAAAATCAGCGGTGGTTACGGATATCTCGTGCGACGGCACATTAAGCGGCCCGAACGAAGAGCTGTTAAAAGAGATATTATCCCGCTCAAAAATGAATATTATTTGCGCCGGCGGGATAAGCTCTATCGATGATTTGCTGAGTTTAAAAAAAATTGATGACGCATACCCCAACTTTTTCGGAGTTATTGTCGGCAAAGCCCTGTATGAAAACAAAATCAATCTTGAAGAGGCCATAACCATATGCGAAAAATAAAACCAAAAGCAAAAAAAATAACTTTAAAAAATTTACGGGAAGTTAACGCGCTAAAGTATAATCGCGACGGCCTTATCCCGGCAGTTATCCAAGACGCGGGCACTTTACAGGTTTTAATGGTTGCCTATATGAATAAGCGCTCGCTTTCCCTTACCTTAAAAACCAAACTTTGCACATATTGGTCACGCTCCCGGAAGCGTTTCTGGGTAAAAGGGGAAACCTCCGGGCATTTCCAGCACGTGAAAAAAATTTATTATGATTGCGATAAAGATACGTTACTTATCCAGATTAAACAAATCGGACCGGCTTGCCACACTGAGCAAAAGAGCTGTTTTTTTACCCGGTTAATATAGGTGTAGGTGCATGTATTATCCAACAAAACAAGAGTTCATAAAACTGGCCAAAAAGGGCAATCTGATTCCGGTGTTCCGGGAACTGTTGGCGGATCTGGAGACGCCGGTTTCGGCATTCATGAAAATTGATTGCGGCAAATACAGCTATCTTTTGGAGTCCGTAGAAGGCCAGGAAAAAATCGCCCGTTATTCATTTATGGGCAGTTCTCCGTCTTTAGTGATTAAATACAAAAAAAAGAAGTTCGAAATATACCGCCGCACCGGTTCGCGCTTTGATAGAGTTTTTCTTAAAACCACATCGGACCCGCTCGCCGAAATAAAAAAAGTCTTAAACGAATACCGTTTTGTGCCCGTTGAGGGCCTGCCCCGGTTCTGCGGAGGACTGGTCGGATATATCGGCTACGATACCGTACGCTTTTTTGAAAAGATACCGGACAAAAACGCCGATGATTTAAAAGTCGCCGACGCCGTATTTATGCTTACGGATACAATTCTGATTTTTGACCATATTGCCCATAAGATAAAAGTCGTCTCCGTCGTCCATCTGGATGAAAAAATAGGCTGTTCCAAAGCAAAAGCCGGCCGAGCTTATGAGGCGGCAGTGAAAAAAATAGAAAAATTGACTAAGAAATTAAACCAACCGCTTGTAAAACAAAAAAAATCTGTCAAGACCGGCCCGTTAAAGATACATTTCAACATGAAAAAAGCGGCTTTTAAAAAAATCGTGCTTAAAGCTAAAAATTACATCCGGGCCGGCGATATTATTCAAGTAGTTCTCTCGCAGCGCCTGAGGATAAACGTCGGAGTTAGCCCGCTTACCCTATACCGGGCCTTGCGTACGGTCAATCCTTCACCCTACATGTACTATCTTAATTGCCGAGACGTCAAACTAATCGGCGCGTCGCCTGAGGTCATGGTGCGCTGTGAAAATAATATCGTGAACGTCCGGCCGATTGCCGGCACCCGGCCCCGGGGCAAATGCGAAAATGATGATAAAATTTTAAGCCAAAGCCTGCTTAATGACCCAAAAGAAATCGCCGAACACATCATGTTGCTGGATCTGGGCCGAAACGACTTGGGAAGGGTATGCCGCTGGGGCTCGGTAAAGGTTAAAGAACTTATGCAGGTCGAAAGATATTCTCATGTTATGCATATCGTAAGCGATGTGCAGGGTCAGTTGAAAAAAGACAAAGATATCTTTGATGTCATCCGGGCGACTTTCCCGGCCGGCACGGTTACCGGTGCGCCTAAGGTGCGCGCTATGGAAATTATTGATGAACTGGAAAACACGCGGCGCGGCCCGTACGCTGGGTGTGTAGGATATTTTAGCTTCTCCGGAAACCTGGACGCCTGCATCACTATCCGCACCATCGTGCTGAAGGGCAAAACCGCATACGTACAGGCCGGAGCGGGCATTGTTGCGGATTCGGTACCGGAAAAAGAATACCAGGAAACGTTAAATAAGGCTAAGGCGCTTCTTAAGGCGATTATCATCGCGCAAAGGGGAATGATATGATCGTTTTAATCGATAATTATGATTCATTCACTTATAATCTTGTTCAATATTTCGAGGGACTAAACCAAAAGGTTGCCGTTTTTCGTAATGATAAAATAACGCTGGAACGCATCGCCAAAATTAATCCGGCCTATATCGTGATTTCTCCCGGCCCTTGCACGCCGAGGGAATCCGGGATTTCCTGTGATGTGATTGAAAGATTTGCGGCAAAAATTCCGATATTAGGCGTGTGCCTGGGGCATCAATGCATCGGCTACGCATACGGCGCCAAAATTATCCAAGCCAAAACAATAATGCACGGCAAAACATCCAAGATATACCATAAGGGCAAAGGTATTTTTAAAAACATCTCTAATCCCTTTATCGCCACCCGCTATCATTCTTTAATTATAAAAGAAAAAACATTACCCGCTTATCTTGAAGTAATCGCCCGTACGGATGATGGCACAATTATGGCCATTAAACACAAAAAGTATGCTGTCTGGGGCGTGCAGTTCCATCCGGAATCAATTCTGACCACCGAGGGTAAAAAAATACTTAAAAATTTTATCAAAGAGGCGCAAAGATGATAAAAGAAGGCATTAGCAAAATTGCGAGCGGAGAAAGTCTTGTCAAAAAAGAAATGGAAGAAGTTTTTTCCGAGATTATGCAGGGGCTGGCCAGCCCGGCGCAAATTGGCGCGTTTATCACCGCTCTGCACATAAAAGGCGAAACTATCGAGGAAATCACGGCGGCGGCAACGATAATGCGCAAATTTTCAACCAAGGTAAATACTCAGCAGCGGCCGTTGCTGGACACCTGCGGTACGGGCGGTTCCAAATTGCACACGTTCAATGTTTCGACGCTTAGCGCCTTTATCGCAAGCGGCGCAGGCGTTTATGTCGCCAAACACGGCAACCGCGCCTCGTCCGGAAAATGCGGCAGCGCAGATTTATTGGAAAAGCTGGGCGTCAATATCGAAGCGGAAATTCCGGTGGTGGAAAAATGCTTAAATGAGATCGGCGTCTGTTTTATGTTCGCGCCTAAATTTCATCCGGCAATGAAACACGCTATCGGCCCGCGCCGGGAAATCGGCATTCGCACGATCTTTAACATCCTAGGGCCGTTAACAAATCCGGCATCGGCTGCACACCAACTTTTAGGCGTATTTTCAGAAAAACTGGTTGAGCCGCTGGTCAGCGTCTTGAAAAATCTGGGGTTAAAACACGCACTCGTTGCGCACGGTCAAGACGGCATGGATGAAATCAGCACGACTTCCGAGACAATCATCGCCGAGCTGGTAAACGGGCAGATGAAGAAATATATCGTAGCCCCGGAACAATTCGGCATGAAAAGAACGGATATAAAATCTCTGCAAATCGATGACAGTACGGCGGCGGCAAAGATAGCGCAGGATATATTAGACAATAAAGACAAAGGCCCTATTTATGAGTTTACCCTGCTCAACGCGGCGTTCGCAATCTACGCCGCGGACGCAGCAGCTTCGCCTGGCGCGGGCCTGGATATCGCCAAAGAAAGTTTAGAGAGCGGGAAGGCAAGAGAAAAACTTGAATCGTTAAAAAAAATTACCAATGCCGTCAATACTTAAACAGATTCTAAAAAGAAAAAAACAGGAGATTGAGCTGGCAAAAAAAAAGCAGCCGCGGGATGCGCTTTTGAAATATATCAAAAAACAGCGTTATGTCCGGCGCGATTTTAAGAACTGCATCTGTAAACAAGGCCGGATTTGCATCATCGGAGAACTAAAAAAAACTTCCCCCAGTAAAGGGTATCTAAATAAAGGGTTAAAATTACAACAAACAGCAAAAATTTATGCGCGCTCAGGCATAGACGCCATTTCCGTGCTCACGGACTGCGCGTTTGCGGGGAGGCTAGAGGATATCGGCACGGTAAGAGCGGCGGTAAAAGTGCCGATATTGAGAAAAGACTTTATTATAGACGAGTACCAGCTCTACCAGACGCGTCTTCTGGGGGCGGACGCGGTACTCTTGATTGCGCAAATTTTAGAAAAAACAGTTTTGGCGAAACTGTTGAAATTGGCTAAAAAGTTGGGGCTGGACGTACTTTTGGAGATACACAAAAAAGAGGATTTAAAAAAAATCGATTTCGGACTTGCCGAAATAATCGGTATAAACAACCGGGACCTGAATAATTTTGATGTTGATATCCATACTACGCAAAGATTAATAAAAAAAATTCCCAAAAGCAAAATCATCGTCAGTGAAAGCGGAATAAACTCGCGTGAACACTTAGAACATTTGCACAGGCTCGGCGTTTCCGCGGCATTGATCGGCGAAGCGCTCATAACAAGCGGTGATGTTGCTCTTAAAATAAAGGCATTAGCAGGAAAACGATGATCCGAGTTAAGATTTGCGGCATTACGAATATAAAAGACGCACAAATAGCGGTGAACTGCGGCGCGGACGCTGTAGGTTTTGTTTTCGCACTAGGCAGCCCGCGGCGTATCAGCGTAACTGCGGCGCGCAGGATTTCCGGTAAAATTGCGCCGTTTGTAGCGAAAGTAGGTGTTTTTGTAAATGCGAAAAAAAGCGAAGTGTTGAAAACAATAACAAAGTGCCGGCTTAATGTTGTCCAATTTCATGGGGATGAAACGGACAAGTATTGCGCTTTTTTTAGAAAGCGCGCAATGGTAATAAAAGCTTTCCGGTTAAAAGACAAGCGGGCTTTAAAAAAAGTTTCAACCTATAAAAATGCGGACGCTTTTCTTTTTGACGCATATCATGACCGGCAATATGGGGGCACGGGGAAAAGCTTTGACTTAAAGATACTAAAGGGTGTAAAATTTAAAAAACCGGTAATTATCGCCGGAGGGTTCAGCTTTAAAAACATCAACACCGCTCTAAAGATACTAACGCCTTATGCTGTGGATGTTGCGAGCGGTGTGGAGAAAAATAAAAGAAAAAAGGACGCGCAGCTTATATTTAAATTCATAAACCGGGTAAAGGCAATACAGTACTAACAAAGGGGTGAAAGCATGTCTTATGAACGGGAAAAGAACAGACGTAAAAAGATCAAATTCAACGAAGACCTTATCCAGAAAAAACTTTACGGAGAAGACCCGGTAAACCAGCAGGAGAAGAATTCCATTATAGATGAACAGCTATTAAGCGAACAGCTGGCCACTGAAGAGGCGGCGATTAGAGAAGAATTTTCCAAGCTTAAAAAAACCATCTCCCGTTTGGAAGAAAAGCTGGAAAATACGGAAAAGCAAAAAGAGCGGCTTATGCGTAAGCTTTTGCAGAAAAGGGTCATAAGTAATTTGAGCAATAAATTCTTTGACGCGCTGGCCGGCAGATTTCCGGAAAAGATAATAATACTTTTACCGATATTGATTATTATCATTCTTTTCTTCGCGATGTTTAATGCAAAAAAACCCTTTAAACTTCCGCAGGCCGAAGAAACGAAAACGGAAAATATCGTCAAAAAAGAACGAAAAAAAATGACTGTTCCCGTTTCACAAGATATAAACGTTGCGGCGGAAAACGAACAACAAGAAGGTGTTCTCTACACCATTCAGGCCGCCGAATATGCAAATGCCGCGGCAGCACAGCAGTTTGTGCAAACACTGGAAAATCAAGGTTACCTGGTGGTCGTAAACACCACTTACCGCAATAATGATACGGATAAGCCCTATTTTAAAATCGATGTGGGGATTTTCAAGACAGTGGAGGAAGCCAAGAATTTCCGGGAGGAATTTAAGCGTAAAACCGGAATCGGCGATGCGTTTATCAAGGAGAAAAAATAAATAATGAGCAAAAAAGTGCCGAATAGATACGGATATTACGGGATCTTTGGCGGCAAGTTTATACCGGAAACATTAACCCGCGCCTTGGCGGAACTGGAACGGGCTTATTTTCAGGCAAAATCCGATGCAAAATTTAAGCGGGAATTGAACGGATACCTAAAAGAATTTGCCGGACGGCCGACACCGCTATATTTCGCCGAGCGCTTAAGTGAATATACCGGGTTAAAAATATATTTAAAACGCGAAGACCTCCTGCATACCGGCGCTCATAAAATTAACAATACACTGGCGCAAGCATTACTTGCAAAAAAAATGGGGAAGACCAGAGTAATTGCGGAAACCGGAGCCGGACAGCACGGTGTGGCCACGGCCGTTGCAGCCGCCCGTTTAAACCTTGAATGTGAAATATTCATGGGCGAAGAAGATATGCACCGCCAGGCTTTGAACGTGTACCGGATGCAGCTTTTGGGAGCTAAAATTACCAAAGTGCTGAGCGGCAGCAAAACCTTAAAAGACGCGACCAATGAGGCCTTGCGCAACTGGGTAAGCACTGTAGAAAAAACTCATTATATCATCGGCTCGGTGGTCGGCCCGCATCCTTATCCGCAAATCGTGCGCGATTTTCAATCCGTCATCGGTACAGAAACAAAAAGGCAGCTGTTAAAGCGCGTCTCCCGTCTGCCGGACTATCTGATCGCCTGTGTCGGCGGCGGCAGCAACGCCATGGGTTTATTCTATCCGTTTGTTAATGACAAGAAAGTAAAACTTATCGGCGTGGAAGCGGGAGGACTAGGGTTAACTTCCGCCAAACACGCAGCTACTTTATGTAAAGGGTCTGTTGGCGTACTGCACGGCAGCAAAAGTTATCTGCTTCAGGACCGATACGGGCAGATAAACATAGCTCATTCCATATCAGCCGGACTCGATTATCCCGGCGTCGGGCCGGAACATTCTTTTTTAAAAATGTCCGGCCGCGCAAAATATGTCAGTGTTACGGATAAAGACGCTCTTGACGCATTCGTTTTGCTTTCCCGGATCGAAGGCATAATTCCCGCGCTTGAATCTGCACACGCTATTGCTTATACAGTTAAACTTTCAAAAAAAATAAAGAAAAACAGCCTGATAATAATTTGCTTATCCGGACGAGGCGATAAAGATATGGACATCGTCCGGGAACAAAATATAATCAAATGAACAGAATAAATTTAAAAATTCAAGAACTTGAAAAAAGCGGAAAAAAGGCGTTTATACCCTATATTACGGCGGGGTTCCCCGATATTAAAACATGCCGAAAGATAATTCAAGCATTGATTGATAGTGGTGCCGATTTTATAGAACTGGGCATGCCGTTTTCCGATCCAATCGCTGACGGCCCGACGATACAATTATCCTCCCAAACCGCTATCGCCAAAGGAATGAACTTGCCGAAATATTTGGCTTTAATTCGCAAAATAAGAAAAACCACACAACTGCCGCTGATCATGATGACTTATTACAACCCGCTGTTTAAATTCGGGATTAAAAATTTTGCCCGTACTGCCTGTCTTTGCGGATTAGACGGAGTTATCGTGCCGGATTTGCTCCCCGAGGAAGCAAAGGAACTGGCCCAGAACTTAAAAAAATACGGCATCCATCTTATATATCTTGTCGCACCCACAACGACAAAAAAACGCATGCACATGATCGCAAAAATATCCACCGGTTTTATCTATTATGTATCGCTTACCGGCGTTACCGGAATACGTAAAACCTTACATCCCCAGCTACACAAAAATGTCCGCGTTTTAAAAAGATACTGCCGCGTTCCCGTTTACGTCGGGTTTGGGATCTCAAGCGCAGGGCAAATAAAAAAAATAAACCTGGTAGCCGATGGAGTTATTGTAGGCAGCGCGCTGATAAAATTTATCCTAGCCAATTCAAACAGGTCTCACTTTACAAAAAGATTAAAGCGTTTTATTTCCGGGCTAAGTAAAAGTTGTGCAAAATAAACCGCATCCTGTGCCGGGCGTAAATATTGCCGGCCGGCAACAATTCCAAAGGGGAAAAAGTTTATTTCTCAATGGCAACCCTAACAGAAAAATTTAACGAGGAAACGCTGGTCTTTATCATCGCACGCTCGAAGGGTTGACATTTTTTGCAACAAGTTATAAACTAAAATATAATTATGGCACTCTTTGTCGGGGTAGGAACAAGTAAGGAAATTGATTCATTCGGCGCCGGGGCTTTGGCGGCACATGCGGCGCTGGAAAAGATGGGCAAACAAGACCCGGATATAGTTTTTTGTTTTGCATCGGCGCGGTTTGACCATAAAGAACTTATCCGCGGCA
The DNA here is from genome assembly GCA_018813905.1 of Candidatus Omnitrophota bacterium. Taxonomy (GTDB): domain Bacteria; phylum Omnitrophota; class Gorgyraeia; order B26-G9; family B26-G9; genus JAHJAO01. The sequence goes on along the minus strand of JAHJAO010000031.1, from coordinate 66,555 downwards.
TAAAAAGCACCGTCCCGACCGCCCCAATAGTCGGCTGCACAACAGCTGGAGAGATCACAAGCGCGGGGCCGGATAAAAAATCGGTTACGATTTTAGTTTTAAAATCCAATTCTTTGCAGATCGGGTTATCTCTAGGCAAAAACATTAGCGCGTTGCCGCGGCAAGCGGGACAGTTTATCGCTAAAGACACAGTTGCCAAAACCAGATCGTCGTCTATCCGGCACGCCTTCATGATGTTTCCCGACGGCTTAAAAGGCAACGTGGTAGAAATAATCCGCGGGATTCAGGAGATTTTGGGGACAAGCTTTCCCATCGTCGGCGGCTCAGCAGCAGATGATTTTCTTTTTCAAAAAACTTATCAGTTCTTTAATAATGAAATTTACGAGGATACTGTACCCGGGATTTTAATCTCAGGCGATATAAGCGTAGGCATCGGTGCCCGGCACGGCTGGTACCCTTTAGGCAAACCGCGGATCGTTACCGACGTTGAGCACAACATCTTAAAAAAGCTTGACGGTAAACCGGCAGTACGCATCTACGAAGACTATTTCGGCAAACGGGTAAGCGATTTACAGCATGAACCAATGGCCCGGATGTCGATCATGTATCCTTTGGGCATGTCTATCCCCGAAGAGGAAGAATGTATCATTAGAAACGCATTGCGCGTGGATAATGAAGGAGCCTTGATCTGCGCCGGAGAAATTCCAAAGGGTTCTGAAATTCATGTGATGATGGGCTCTAAAGAGACCGCTCTGAAAGCCGCAAAGAAAGCGGCCGAAATGGCGCGGGAAGGGCTTTACCGAGCTAAGCCAAAACTCGTTTTTATTTTTGACTCCGTAGCCAGGCAAAGATTATTTGGCCGGGCCGCATACCGGGAAATAGAAATCGTTAAAAGTATCTTTGGCGAAAACACGCCGATTATCGGGTTTTACACATACGGCGAACAGGCGCCACTGGGCGCAGCGGTGCATTTAGGACAGACTTTTTTCCATAACGAAACCATTGTCGTTTGCGCCTTGGGAGAATAGATGAAAATCAATATCTGGTTAATATTAATAATCGGAGCCGTGGTCTTAAGCGTGGTGGTCATTGTCGACAATATGGTCGCCAAGTTAATGGGCGGTTTTATCCTGCTTGTACTGCTAGCGTATCTTGCCGAATTAACAAGAGAAAAAAGCGAACAAATTGGGAAGATGCAGCGGGCGTTGGATAAATTAAGAAATGCTTATAACGAACTTGACGATCAGGCCAAGATTATTATCCGGACAGACTTAGAACTTAACCGCACGCAGGAAGAGCTGGACAAAAAGGTTAACGGTTTATATACCTTGCACGAATTAGGCAAGCTAATCAACTCCACATTGGATGCGGAGAAACTCTTTGCCCAAATCACCGAACCTTTAATTTTGAAACTCGGATTTGAAAAAGCGATGATTGTTTTAACGGATCGGGATAAAGACGTTACCGCCGCTAAAGCCGCGATAGGTTTCAAGCCGGATGAGCTGGAAAATATCCGGAACAAAAAAATATCCGGCGAATTTTTAAAAACCGTTTTTCACATGGGCAGTTCCATCTGGGTAAAAAATTTTGAAAGCGCTACTCAAGAACAGGTTGAATGGCTTAATCTTTTTCACGTAAATTCCTTCGTCGTTGTGCCCATGGTCATCAAAGAAAAGGTCGAGGGGTATATTTTTGTCGGCAACAGCAATCCTTATAACACAATATCTGAGGGAGATATTGATTCTTTATTCGTCCTTTCCAATCAGTTAGGCGTTGCCATTGAAAACGCCAGGCTCTACGAAGAACTCAAGCACTCTCACGATATCCTGGAAGTCCGGGTTAAAGAACGCACTAAAGAACTGGCGGAAGCTAATATTCAGCTGGTTAAACTCAATAAGATGAAATCCGATTTCGTATCCGCCGTTTCCCACGAGTTAAGGACACCGCTGACTTCAATAAAAGGGTATGCTTCGATTTTGAGCGCGGGGAGACTTGGCGATGTCACCAATGTACAAAAAGAAAAATTAACAAAAATTAACGTGCACAGTGACGAACTCATAAAATTGGTCAATGACCTGTTGGATATCGCGCGCATAGAATCGGGAAAAATCGGTATGAAGATTAAGCATTCATCTCTTACGGAAATTGTCGAAAGTATTGCCGATTTGTTTTTCCCGCAAACGGACGAAAGAAAAATCAAGCTGGAACTGGATACCCCAAAAGAACCGGTCATGGTCTGGATGGACTCAAGCCAGATTTCACGCGTCTTCATCAATTTAATCGGTAACGCGCTAAAATTCACTCCGGAAAAAGGCAAAATAACCATCAAGGTAATTCCGGGCAGTGATTTTATAAATATCGAAGTCGCGGATACAGGTATTGGCATAACCCCGGAAGACGTGAACCGGATCTTTGACGAATTCTTCCGGGTCGACAATGTTATTAATGTGGAAAAGAAAGGAACCGGTCTTGGCCTGTCTTTGGTCAAAAAAATTGTCGAGGCCCATAAAGGTCGAATCTGGGTCACCAGCGAAGTAGGCAAAGGCACCGCTTTTCATTTCACTTTGTCTACGCAGCAGATCGAAGATTCCAACGTCACCGTAGCTTAAAGGCACTGATAAGGAGCAATTATTTTTTTATGAGAAAACTAAAAATTCTAATAATCGATGATGAACCCGATATCCGTGATGTTTTGAAAATAACTTTAGAAGGCGAAGGTTTTGAAGTCTATGAAGCCACAGATGGCGTAGACGGCTTGGAAAAAGTGCATAAAACCTCGCCCGATATTGTGATTTTAGATTACAAAATGCCTCGCATGAACGGGTTGGAGGTATGCCAAATACTAAAAAAAGACATCCTGCTTCGGCACATGCCGGTTATCATGCTCACCGGCAAAGGCGAAACCCAGGATAAAGTCATGGGTATAAACGCCGGAGCTGACGATTATGTGGTCAAACCGTTTGACCCTCAGGAATTGGTCGCCCGTATCAATATGATTGTTCGCAGAAGCACCCGCGATTTGGACGCGAATCCTTTAAGCCGTCTGCCCGGCAATGTAACAATAATGAGCGAATTCGAAGCCGCGATAAAAAGCGGAAAACCCTTTGCAATTTGCTATATTGACCTGGATAAATTCAAGTCCTACAACGATACTTACGGCTTTGAGCACGGAGACGAGGTTATCCGCGAATCAGCGCGAATTATCCTGAGCACGGTGATGGAAAAGGGTAATAAGGACGATTTTGTCGGACATATCGGCGGTGATGATTTTGTTTGTCTGACTACCCCGGAAAAGTCAGAAACGATTTGCAAACACATTATCTCCGACTTTGATAAAATAGCCCCATCATTTTATAACAAAGAAGACCGGGAACGTGGCTTCATTGCGGCCAAAGACCGGCAGGGCAATATCGCCCAAATATTTCTAATTTCCGTATCTATTGGTATTGTCACTAACGAATACCGCACGATTTCTCACGCGGCCGAAATCGGTGAAATCGGCGCGGAACTTAAAAAATTAGCCAAATCAGTTACGGGTAGTAATTTTGTCCGTGACAGCCGGCGGAATACCTGATGCGTTAGTCTTTCAGGCAAACAAACAAACGGTATCCGGTCAGATGGGGGCAGAAAGGAGGATCAAGATGAATTTTTTCCGGATAACCATGTTTGCACTAACCGCAGTATTCTTTTACGCTTTAACAACGGCAAGCGCACAGTCCGAAGTCGGCGTGGGAACTACCAGAGAGGAAGTCGTCGCGAAATTTGGCCAGCCCTCGGGAGAAGTAAGTAGCGGTGATGAACAAATTTTAAGCTATCCGGGCGGCATGATAATTTTAAGGGATAACGTGGTAACCGATATCGATAAAGATTTCGAACAGCGCTTGGAGTCCGGCCGCAACAGAATAAAAAAAATGGACAAGATTAAAACAGAGAAAGAAAAATCCGAAACCCAAGCCATCAAGATTTACAAAGAGGGCGGCAGACATATCGATTTATCGGATGTAATTATCCTGGGCAAAATAACCATTGTTGATTTCTACGCGGACTGGTGCGGCCCCTGCCGCAGAATAAGCCCCTATCTTGAACAGTTGGCAAATTCCGACACGGATGTATTCTTGCGAAAGATAGATATTGTTAACTGGAAAACTCCGCTCGTCCAGCAGTACAATATCCGCAGCGTCCCTAATATCCGCGTCTTTGACCGGCGGGGCAACATGGTCGGTTCTCCTACAGCCAGTTTTCAGGAAGTACAAGGGTATATAAAAAGCGCAAAATAAGCGTCCAGTACTACAGATAATGGATAGTTAATTTTTAAAAAAGGAGTGGATATTATGAAAAAGAATTGTTGGGAACATAAAAACTGTGGCCGGCAGCCGGGAGGGGCACAGGAAAAGCAATTTGGAGTTTGTCCGGCGGCTACGGAAAAACGCCTTCATAACACGCATGGCGGGACAAACGCCGGCCGGGCCTGCTGGGTTATAACCGGAACCATGTGCAATGGCAGCGTACAAGAGAACTTCGCTAAAAAGTTCAAAAAATGCTTGGAGTGCGATTTTTATCATCTCGTAAAAACTGAAGAACCAAACCATTTTATTTTAAGCCAGGTATTACTTAGAAAGATACGAGAAGATGCATCTAAAAAATAAGCAGAACTCATACTTATGAAAAAGAATTGTTGGGAACATAAAAACTGTGGCCGGCAGCCGGGAGGGGCACAGGAAAAGCAATTTGGAGTTTGTCCGGCGGCTACGGAAAAACGCCTTCATGACACGCATGGCGGGACAAACGCCGGCCGGGCCTGCTGGGTTATTGCCAGCACCTTATGTGCGGGAAAAACACAGGGCGAATTTGCCAAAAAATTCAAGAATTGCTTAAATAATTGCGATTTTTACCGCCTGGTAAAAGACGCAGAAAAAGACTGCTTTATTCTCACTCCCTTATTGCTAAAGAAGTTAAAAGACGAATCCGCTTCAAAATAGACACGCGATATAAAAATGAACACAATCTTAGGCGTATTAATCGGCGGAGCGGTTGGATTTGCGATCGGTTATTTCGGCAAATGCGCATCCGGCCTGTGCCCGTTAACGAGCAATCCGGTAATCAGCACTCTTTTGGGCGCCATAATCGGCGCGATAATCGTTTCCCATCGGCGCAGCTAAAGGGTTGACAATCCTGCCAAAAACCCCTAAACTGTCTCTATCTTTATTGGTTAAAAATTTCAAAAAAGGAGGGTAAAAAATGGAAGGGCAAGAAAGCAAGCATGACCGGTTTAAAAGGTTAGCGGGCAAAAGGGTTCAAAACGCAATTAAGAAAATAGAACTCATCGGTAATCTTTCCTCGCCGGGATATGAATACTCGGAAGAAGATACGGAGAAAATATTCACCGCACTTCAGCAAACACTTGATGGCGTCAAGGAGTCTTTTGCAAAAAGGAAGCCAAAGATAAAAGGGTTTGAGTTATAATCAAGCCCCCCCACGGTTATAAAATTAACCGCGGGGTCAATTTTAAAAAGTAAAATTGAGGGGTCATAGCTCAGCTGGGAGAGCGCCTCGTTCGCAACGAGGAGGCCGGGGGTTCGAGCCCCCCTGGCTCCACCAAAGATAGAATCCTCCGGCCTCAAAAGGAGATTTTAGGAGGAAAGATTGTTTCCGCCTATCGGCGCACCTGAGCATCTTGGCGGAAGGAAAGAGACACTTAAGGGAAAACCATCAAGGTGTTCCCTTAAGGAGCGAGTGTTATGAGCGACTGGCCGGGGGTTCGAGCCTCCCCCTTGGCTCCATTTAAATCTTTTCGAATAGGGATTCGAAACGGAGTAAGCGCCGAATGCATTCACGAAGATGTTGTCTATGGCGGAGTCTCGCCAAGATCTGCGACGAAAGCGCTGCCCCAGAAAAAAAGTAATTAAAAATAATATGGCATTAAGAAAACACTTGGAAAAACAGGGAGCTTGGCTTTTTAAATGGAGAAGCAACATTCCGTTACTGCTGATTCCTTTAGTTCTTATGGCATTTTGCTTAGAAACACTTTTTTATGCGCAACTCCTGGCTGATTTTCTTTTTTGTAAGCATGGCGATATATCTTACGCTTTTGATTCTAAAGAAAAAAACTAAGGTTTTAGATATTGCCGGCAGGTAATTTGGTATTAATAAAAATATGTTGGAAATCCTAAACAATCTATTTACCCGCATCACGCTCACGCACCTGAACGTCCTGCTGCTTTTAGGGCTGGCTTTGTTCAGCGGTACAGTCGGGGGCCGGCTATTTCAAAAAATTCATATCCCGCAGGTAGTCGGCTATATCGCTATCGGTATTGTGATCGGCGAATCGGGCTTTAATATCGTCGATCACGAAACCATCCTGGCGCTGCAGCCGTTCAATTATTTCGCACTGGTATTAATCGGCTTTATGATCGGCGGCGAGTTAAAAAGGGATGTCCTGCAGAAATACGGAAAGCAATTTCTGTATATTTTATTGTTTGAAGGCATAACCGCTTTCCTATTAGTAACCTTATCGGTAACCATAATCGGCGGTTTAATTTTTAAAAACTGGGCATTTTCCTGCGCATTGGGACTTCTTTTAGGTGCAATCTCCTCCGCCACGGCCCCGGCGGCCACAAGCGAGGTTCTGCGCGAATATAAAACCCGCGGCCCGCTTACCCGCACGGTACTCGGCATCGTGGCTTTGGACGACGGGCTGGCCTTATTCCTTTTTGCCGTAGCCGCGAGTTTAGCCGGAGTACTTGTCGGCGGCACCCAAACCAACTCATTATTAAGGGCTTTTATTAATCCCCTATATGAAATCCTGGGCGCGTTTATCATCGGAGGAGTAGCCGGATTTGTACTCACCCGGATGCTTAGAAAATACGTAGAAGAATCGAGGTTGCTGGCTTTTTCCATTGGAACTCTGCTAATAACCGCCGGTTTATCCTTGTTTATTCATATAGATATGCTGCTGGCGGCGATGACCTTGGGCGCGATTGTGGTTAATTTTACCCCGCGTAAAAGCAAAGATGTCTTTAAAGTGGTTGAGGGCTTTACGCCGCCGATTTATGTGCTTTTCTTTGTACTGGTCGGCGCAAAACTAAATCTTAAGCACCTCACGTCCACAGTAGTCATTATCGGCATAACCTATCTTTTAGCCCGAACCGGCGGTAAAGCCCTGGGAGCATATCTTGGCGCCCGCATTTCCCGCGCCCCTAAATCCGTGCAGAAATATTTACCGCTTTGCTTATTGAGCCAGGCGGGAGTAGCTATTGGCTTATCCATTCTTGCCAGCCACTATTTTCCCGGTGAAATCGGAAATTATATCGTCCTGATTATTACCGCGACTGCATTCATTCTGGAGATAATCGGGCCGGCCATGGTAAGAATTGCCCTGATGCGGGCAAAAGAAGTCGGACTGAATATCACCGAAGAAGACTTGATTTACAAAATGCAGGCAAACGAGCTCATGGACAAAACCCCGCCGTTGATTTATCGAAATATGGGGTTAACGACCATTTTGGAGATTTTGAGCAATAACAACAATCTTTATTTTCCGGTTGTCGATGAGAACAAAAAACTTTTAGGCGTCATCTCTTTTGACAATATCAGAAATATATTTTTGGAAAGCGGCCTAAACGAGCTGCTTCTGGCCGTTGATGTCATGGACGCGGCTGTAGCTAGTGTTTCACCGGAGACCATGGTATCCGCGCTGAAAGAAACATTAAACAAATACAATCTGGAATTTATGCCCGTAGTGGATAAAGATAAGCTTGTCGTTGGTTTTATTGAACGCCGCATGCTTAATAAATTTATAACGACTAAAATTATGGAGTTACAACGGCACGCGGATTCGCTCGAAGCCGACGTATAAAAAATACAAAAGAATAAGAAAAGATAAAAATTTTGAATATATTTAAAGATAAATACATAACAACGGTAATCTTAAGCGCGTTTATTGTTCTTTTGTTGATCTGGGGCGCAAGATTCACCCTTACGTTAAAAGAAAAGCCTGTCCGGCCCGACAAACCGGATTCAACTCCACACACAAAAGAAAAACCCGGCCCGGAACTATCCTATATAAAACGGGTAATCGATGCGGATACAATTGTTTTAAGCAGCGGGGAAACGGTCCGGCTGATTGGTATTGACGCGCCGGAGACCAACCATCCGGAGTTGCCAGTACAGCGCTTCGGACAGGAAGCAAAAGACTTTATGATTAAAAATTTTCAAGGTTTACCCTGTGTTTTAGAATATGAACCCGAAAATATGCGCGATAAATACGGGAGGCTCTTAGCTTACGTGTTTAGCAATAATGTGCTCATAAACGCAAAACTGATCGAACGCGGTTATGCCTGGGCATATACAAGATTTCCTTTTAAGCGAATGGATGAATTTATTTATCTTGAGCAGTCCGCGCGCCATCATCAGTACGGGCTTTGGAATTTTTCGCTCAGAGACGGAAGGATCACAAATCTTATAAAAAAATATGAATCTTTAAGCATTGCCGGCAAGGAAAAGCTGGATGAGGTAATGGAAGAGCTTGGCCGGCAATACCCGGCACAAAACAAACCCGATAATGAATAAAAATCCGCCAAAACTTGATCTCAACCTGATATTGCTGCGTATTCTGGTAACTCTTGCCGCAATTTTTGTTATTATCTTTACCTATAACACGGCCTTTAAATTTAGAATGCCTGAGAAAAGTGCTCTCAATAAATCCCCGCAACCCGCACCGCCGGTAATTGATTACAAATTAGCCCCTAAGTATTACGGCAAATTCGCGGTTGTCGAAGGCGTTGTTGTCGGCACTTACAAAACCAATAAGGCATGTTTTTTGAATTTTCATCCCGATTATAAAAGGTATTTTACGGCGGTAATTTTCGCTTCCAGTTTTTCTAAATTTGCTTCTTCTCCGGATGTCTATTATAAAAATAAAAAAGTCCGCGTCAAAGGAACAATAAAAGAATACCGGGGCAAGCCCGAAATCATCATAAACACGCCCTCCCAGATTGAAATCATCGAATAAGCGACCCTAACTAATCCGGTGATTGATATCAATTTCAAAATGTGCTACACTTTTAAATAAACCAGCCATAATTATGTTATTAAATAGACGAGTATTTTTAAAAACCGCATTTGGCTTTTGCTCTTATCTGGCCGCAGGAAGAACTTGCGAAGTTTTCGCATCCGATACCGAATTGCATGAAGCGCTTTACTATGAAAAAATGCCTGACGGCCGGGTGCGCTGCCGGCATTGCCCGCACGCGTGTGTAGTAGAAAAAAACAAGCGGGGTTTCTGCCGGATTAAGGAAAATAAAAACGGAACATTTTACAATTTAGCCTACGGCCGGCCCTGCGCGGTTCATATCGACCCCATCGAAAAAAAGCCGTTTTTTCATGTGCTGCCCGCGACGATATCTTTTTCCCTGGCTACGGTGGGATGCAACCTGCGCTGCAAGTTCTGCCAGAACTGGCAAATATCTCAGGCCGGGCCCGAACAAATCAACAGCGTTAAAATTTCGCCCCGGGAGATAGTTTATCGCGCCAAAGCCGCCGGCTGTCCGAGTATTGCTTATACCTATACCGAACCTACGATTTTTTATGAATACACTTTGGCTATTGCCAAAATCGCGCGTCATCAGGGGATAAAAAACGTCATGCACTCGAACGGCTCGATTAATCCAGAACCCATGCGCAACTTATGCCGATATATGGACGCGATAAACGTGGACCTTAAAAGTTTCTCCGAACATTACTATCGGGATATCTGTTCCGGGTATCTTGAAACCGTGCTGGATAACCTGGTTTTGATAAAAAAAGAAATGGGGGTGTGGCTAGAGCTTACCAACCTGGTTATACCTACTTTAAACGACGACGCGAATGAGGCGCGGAAGATGTGTGCTTGGATCAGCGATAACTTAGGGGAAGACACACCGATACATTTTTCCCGTTTTCATCCTATGTATAAATTAGCCGGCCTGCCACCCACGCCCTTGAGCACGCTGGAAAATTTTAAAAAAATCGCCGACGCGGCCGGAATCAAATTCGCCTATATCGGAAATATCCCCGGCCATAAAGCGGAAAACACCTACTGCCCCAATTGCAAGAAAGCGCTTATCCGCAGGACCGGATATACAATACTTGATAATTCTATAACGTCTGGCACATGCAAGTTTTGCCAGCAGAAGATCCCGGGCATATGGACATAAAGACTAAAAAAACATATCTATACTTTATGACTGCCGCGTTGCTACTGCTTGCCTTTTACGCCTCTCCGTCTCAAATCCTGGCGCAAGAGACGATAAAATATCCCAATGTCAGCGGCGTTTTTTACCCGGCGGACAAAAAACAACTTAAAAATACCATAGCAACATTTATGCAAAACGCAAATACCGCAAGCGCACAAGACGAACATATTTTCGGCATTATCAGCCCCCATGCCGGATATATTTATTCCGGGCCCGTAGCCGCGCATGCCTATCGTGCCCTGCAAGACAAAAAGTATACCCGGGTTATTCTCATCGGCCCCAGCCATTATCAGTGGCTGGATAAGATTGCGGTTTTCGAAAAAGGCTATTTCCGCACGCCATTGGGGGATGTAGCCATTGATGCGAAAACAACACAAGCGCTAATAAACGGGAATAAAAACATCGTAAATTTACCTTTGGCGTTTGAGCAGGAACACGCGCTGGAGGTACAAATTCCATTTCTGCAGGAAAGCTTAAAAGATTTTAAAATTGTGCCGATAATGCTAAGTAACCCTTCCTATAAATTATGCGAGGAGCTCGCAGCCGGTCTTGCCGGAATATTAAGCCAAGATAAAGATAACACCTTAATTATCGCCAGCACGGATATGTCCCATTACCATTCTCAAGCCGCAGCCCAGAAAATAGACCAAGCTACGCTTGCAACCATATCCCGCCTTGATGCCGAAGGGCTTTTTCGCGATTGCCAGCTAAAAAAAAGCGAGCTTTGCGGCAGCGCAGCAGTGGTCACCTTAATACTTACCATGAAGAAATTGGGTATTACCAACACGAAACTCTTGAAATACGCTACATCATTTAACACAACGCGGACAAATAACAATAAAGTTGTCGGCTACGCAAGCATAATTTTCTATAAACCGCAACCAGATAACACCGCAAATAAAAAAGGGGGAGAGATGTTGACCGAGGAACAAAAAAAGAGTTTGTTGGAAATTGCCAAAATGACGATAAGCGAATATATAAAAGAACAGACCACGCCGCAGATAAACGATATTGACCCGGCCTTTCTTGAAAAAAGAGGCGCTTTCGTAACCCTCAAAAAGAAAGGGAATCTGCGGGGCTGTATCGGCAGGATAGTCGGCGACACCCAGCTTGTCCGGGTTGTACAGGAGATGGCGATTGAGGCCGCAACTCGGGATCCACGGTTTGAGCCGGTAAGGGAAGACGAGCTTGAAAGCATCGTTTTAGAAATTTCCGTATTATCACCGTTAAAACAAATATTTGATATTGATGAAATTGAGGTAGGAAAACACGGCCTGTTAATCAGAAAAAATTTTGGCTCCGGACTCCTTCTGCCGCAGGTCGCGACCGAATACGGCTGGAGCAAAGAAGAGTTCTTGAAGCATACTTGTTTAAAGGCCGGGTTGCCGCCGGATGCCTGGATGAAAAACGCCCAAATTTATATTTTTTCCGCGGAAGTGTTTGGCGAGGAGTAATCGGAACCGGTTATCAGCTGTTTTCGAGTTTCTTTCTCAAATTTTCCGGGTCACGCGTCACGCCAAACGCCTCATTATAAGTAATAAGTTTTCTGGAAATCAAATCCTGTAAGGCCTGATCCAGCGTCTGCATGCCCTGGTCGCGTCCGGTTTCAATAACCGAATATATCTGGTAAGTTTTTCCCTCGCGGATAAGGTTTCTTATCGCCGGATTAACCACCATTATTTCCACAACCGGCACCCGCGTCTTCCCGTCACCGCACATCACCAGCTGCTGGGCGACTACCGCCTGCAGGGTTATGGAAATCTGCGTACGCACCTGCTGCTGCTGGTGGGGAGGAAAAACATCGATAATGCGGTCTATGGTTTGTACCGCATCGGTGGTATGGAGCGTAGCCAGAACCAGATGCCCGGTTTCCGCGGCCGTAATCGCGATACTTATCGTTTCCAAATCCCGCATTTCGCCAACGAGGATAACATCCGGATCCTGCCTTACCGCTTCTCTCAAAGCCAAGGAAAAGGATGCGGTATCTTCTCCGATTTCCCGCTGTGAAACAAGTGATTTCTGGTGCGTATGAAAATATTCTATCGGGTCTTCCAGGGTAATAACGTGACAGCTGCGTTCTTTATTTATCAAATCGACCATGGAAGCTAAAGTCGTAGATTTGCCGCTACCGGTTGCGCCCGTAACCAAAACCAATCCCCGGCGCAGGCGGGAAATATCTTTGAGTATAGGAGGCAGGTTCAGACTGGTAAAGGCCAATATCTCATTGGCAATAAACCGCAGCGCCATCGCCGCGCTGCCGCGCTGCCAATAGAGGTTCACGCGAAACCGGCAGAATAAATTCTTACTCTTGCTGTTATAAGAATAGGAGAAATCGAGCTCTTTATCTTTTTCAAACTTTACTTTACGTTCATCGCTCAACAGTTCGTAGCAGAGAGTTTTTGCCTCATCGGGCGTCAGCTTACTTTGCTCGAAAAAAACAAGCTGACCGTTAACGCGTATCGCCGGCGGTGCTCCGGCAACGATATGCAAATCCGAGGCTTTCTGTTCGATTATTTGATCGATAAACTCAAAAATATTCATAAGCGTCCTCTTAGAAAAATATGATATCGCTTATCAAAACCCTTGTCAAGAAGTTCGGGAACTCGAACATGCTGATTTTCAACATTTTGCCCTGAGCTTGTTGGGGAATATTAATAACCCAAGTATGCCATTTTTCATTTAATTGTAAGGGGAATTTAAGATTTATTTTATTATAACTCGCCGCTTGAGCTGTCTCCGGCTGGGTAAATATCTTTACCTCTAGACAACAAAGCTCGTCCACATTTTTTAGCGCATCGCTTTCGTCCAATTCCAGCTTGAATCTTAAAAGCAGTTTTCTGGCCAGTTCAAACGAAACCGTTTTTTTTCCGACAATATTAAAATCGGAAACATAGATGCGTTCGACATGTAATCCCGGAGCAACCGACAAAACCATACCTTCATTATTAAACACCACCGGCAAAGATGACGTCCAATACCCCTCCTGGCCCGTGGTTAAGTTAGCTTTATATTTTATCATCTTTTTATCAATAGGCATTATCTCTTCGCCCACATCCAAAAACCCTGGTCCGGAAATATTTTCGGGTGGGGGGATAGACACCCGGCTTATGTGTCTTGTGGCTTGTACGGGCGTAACGGACTTGGTTATGACTTCGAGTTCAGAAATCATATGTTTTTCATAAAGCGCGTGCAAGGCCTGATCAAGCGACTGCATGCCGGAAGTATTGCCGCTTTCTATCGCGGAAGGTATCTGGTGTATGTTGCGGTTCCGAATCAGGTTTCTTACCGCTTCGCTAACTACCATTACTTCCACCGCCGGCACGCGGGATTTGCCGTCACTATGCATAACCAGCTGTTGCGATATTACCATTTGTAAAGTTTCCGCCATTTGCACATAGACCTGCTGCTGTTTTTCCGAGGGGAAAGAAGTAACAATGCGATAGATTGTCTGCACACTATCCGCGGTCGGCATCGTCGCCAAAACCAGGCAGCCGGATTCCGCCGCACTCATTGCCACATCAATGGTTTCCATATCCCTCATCTCGCCGATCATGATAATATCCGCATCCTGGCGCGTAGCTTCGCGAATCGCCTTTGGGTAACTATGCGTATCCAACCCGATTTCACGCTGGGATATTAAAGCCATTTTGTGCTCAAAGAAATACTCGATCGGGTCTTCCAGGGTTACAATGTGGCAGGGCCGCTGCGTGTTGATAAGATTGAGGATAACCGCAAGGGTCGTGGACTTGCCGCATCCGGAAGGGCCGGTAATGACGACTAAGCCGCTGCGCAGCCGAAGAACTTTATCTTTTATAATCTGCGGCAGGTTCAATTCTTCAAACGAAGGAATAGATTCCGGCATACTTTTTATAACGCCGGAAATATCTCCCCGTTGCCGAAAAAAACTCACCCGGAATCTGCCGATATTTTCATATTGGCAGATAAAATTTACGGCGTTATTTTTTTTAAATCTGTCCAGAAGCTCTTTATTCATCAAAGCCGAAGAGAGCTGTTTTATTGTTCCGCTATCGAAAGGGGCGATATCGCTTTTCACCAGGCGCCCGTGGATATTAAACAGGGGAGATATGCCCGCGGCAATATGCACGGTGGAGGCGCGAAGTTTAAACATTCGGGTAATAAGCTGTGCGAATTCCATAAGTTAATAATTTTCCTGCCAGTCAAGGATTGAAAGCCCCGCGATGTATTCGGGCGGGGGATTGGGGACATAGCGGCTTTTGTATTCGATATCAAAATCCTTAATCAGATTGATGCGGTTGGCGACAATCGCGCCGTCTAAAGTAATGTTATTAAACTCCACCGTCCCTTCCTGAGAATAGATTATACCCTGCATCTGCATATCGCCTTTGTCTTTTGTCCCGTACTCCAAAATATCCCCTTCCTGAGTAGAGAGCGCGGCATATTCACGCCGGCCTTGGAACACAAGGTTAGGAAGCCTGCCTTCTTCCACGATTGCAGAAGCGTATTCAATACTACTCGCAAAAAACCGGCTTAGGAAAGAATAAGCGGTATTCCTGCTGAAATGCACGGTAAAGTTCACAGTGGCTGCAACCGGAACAACTATCGCGGAAGAAAAGTTTACTATTGTATTCTTAGAAGCATTTCCGTTCCAGACCGTGCCATAATCAGTTCCGCCGCTAACCGCGGCATCAATGGACTGATAGCGGTTATTATTGTCTCCGTCCCAGGTAAAAGAAACCGAAGAGACGCTGAGCGACTGCCCGGATTCATTTTTCATTTGGAACGCGATATCTTTTTGCCGGCCCACGGTAGAATCGAGTACATAATCAAAAGTGCCATTGCGCTGCGGCCCGATTTCAATTCCGTCTTCGGCAAAAATGCTGCAATAATTAAAGGTCATATTAGTAAAGCTGTTATCTAAAATAACTTTTCCGGTAACATAAAACCCTTCGTCCCGATAAGAACTAGCTTGCCCTTCAATGCCGTTAAACACATAATCTCCGTCATAATAAAAAGTCCGGTCCGCATAATACCTTTCCGGCACAACCAAAGGCATTTTAATCAGCGGATCGCCTAATGCTCCCTGGGTGATTTTACCTGTAATCACCACTTCTGCGCCTTCTCCTTCTAAAGGAACACTTGCGGTATGAAAAATACTTCCCGCCCAGGTCGTGATGGTAAAACGGGTATTATCCATGTTTTGCTGAGCGCCGCCGCCTCCGGTTTGATTCGTACGGAAATTCAGGATATCCACAATAACAATACTGTTTGCCGGGACAATTACGGTTTTTCCCTGGTTAAATACGGATTTATCTCCGCTTCCCGCACGAACATTTCCGGCCTGCTGATATCTCCAAACATTACCGTAATTAGTCCCCGGATTCACGTCCAGATTGATTGTCTCATAATAAGCCGTGGGGGATGTCCAGGTCGCGGTCAGGGCCGTAAGTGTAACATCAAATCCCGTATTGTTTTTTATTTCAAACCGGGCATCATCACCCCGCGCGTCGCGCGAACCGGCCACATAATCCAGTCCGGATGTTGCGGCAATCCCGGCTACAGAACCGTTCGCATGCACATCGCCATTGACATAACCGCTGGACGTCTCGGAATAAGTAATATCCGTATTGGACATCAAAGCATGTGTCCAGGCATTCATAAAAACAACGATCTCCGATATTCGGCTGACATTATCCACGTAACCCACAGAGGTAATGCGCACATAACCTTCCCCGATATCCGGGGCTTCGGCTGCGGTTACGATATAATGGCCGGCGGTCATGTTTTCGGTAACCATCCAAGGTAAAAGCGAGATATCCGGATAATCCATTATATGTTTTAAACCGCGGTTAATGCCAGCTTCCGCGATAAAAAACGCCTTTTCGCTGTTTTCCTGGTTGCGCGCAATACCGCTCTCTGAAAGGATCGAACCCAAATAAGCCGTTCCCAAAAGCGATAAAACCATTATTACGATTAAGACAAGCAGTAAAACGATTCCTTTATTTTTTTGTCTTGTATTCATAGTTCAAATATTCATATTTCTCGGGTATACGGCTTTACGCATTATCGCCGTATAATCAAACTCCTGCGCGGTTTTTTTAATCCGCAACGTCGCGGTTATAAAATGCACAGCGTCAAGAGCGGCTGTTTCGGCGCTCAGAATATCATAGTATTTAAATTCGAAGCTATCCACATAATTGGCCAGGGGAGTAGCTTCGGCTTCCGCATCAAACTTCCGGGTTAAATCGTCACCGGAAGTCCCGCTCCAGTTATAGGTAATGATTTCGTTCGCATCGGCGAGTTCATCATCGTTTAAATCTTTCCACCAGAATCGGACTTGGGAAGAGCCTAGCGTGTAAAATGCACGGGCATGTTTTATCTCGTTACACATCTTATCCAGGCCAATACGCGCATTCTGCGTAACTTCGGTTTTATTTTCACCAATCTGCCAGGACAACGCCCCTTGCCTTAAAAATTCATAAATAGGAAACAGGACTACGGCCAGGATCGCAATAGTGATCAGAACCTCAACCAGGCTTAATCCGGACTCTTTATGAGCGCTGCGGGCGGATATCTTTTTTAGCATAAAGTTTAATAATGGGAAACGATAGTTTCTAAAACCCTATCGTTAACATCTGGATGCGTGACAGTTACATTAATTTCTTTATAATGAGTAGCCGTGCCGGAGGCGACCCAATTCGAGCCGCTTAGTATTACATAAGTTACGGTTACTTTCCTGGTAAAATCAGAGAAGTCGGTGAGGGCATTGCCATCAATTGTCTTTGGTGGGCAAGACTGCCAGCCGTTATAATCATCAATATCGTCAAAAGTAGTCCGATCGGTTGCATTTTCTCCCGCATCTGTACCGAGGCTTACAGCCGGAACCGGATCATCCGGAAACTCGTTTTCATCAAAACGGCGGGACTTGATTTCTTCCATCAGGTCACTTGCTAAATCCACGGACTGGGTTACCAGTGTCGCATTTTTATTGCCCTGGAACCCGATATAGAACTGAGACAACAGCGGAATTAAAATTAACCCCAACAGCATCACGCCCAGCAAAACTTCTAAATATGTAAATCCCTTATTCTGCATAAGTTATAAAAATAAAATACGATTTAATTTTATCATTGCTTTACCGGCGTGTCAAGCTCATAACAAACTAAAACTTTCCTTGACTATAATTTTTGATAATGTTAAAATTAACAAAAAAGAGTCGAAACTCCTTTTGCATAAATATGTTAAATCATTTTTTAAAAGGACCTGCGCGCCGGTATCGGGGGAAGATGCTAAGCGGATTTAGCCTGATAGAATTACTTATTGTTCTCTCGGTGATTGCGGTTTTCGCGTTTTTGGGCCTGCCTGTATTTCGTTCGTATATTGATTATTCTTCTTTAAAAAAGGACGGCTGGATACTGCTTTCGAACCTGCGCTCCTACCGCGAACTGGCTGTAGTCGAACATTTTAACTATAAATTCGATTTTGATGTAAACGCGGATACTTACACCATAGAAAAAAGAGACCCGGCCACAGGCTCGCTTATCGGGACGATTACCACGGTAAGCCTGGATAATAATATAACGGGAGCAACGGATACCTCTTTTTCACCGCGAGGAGACACCGATGTATCGTCCGTGATTACTATTCGCAGCAATAGCTCTTCCGATTCATTAACGATAAACGTTTTCTCAACTACGGGCTTATCTAAAATCAGCAGCTCTTAAAGGTTGGCCAATTATAAAAAATGAATATTAAAATAAAACAGATCACCAGCAAATTAGATAAAGAAATCAACATCTTTGAGCCCGGAGCAAAGCTTGTGGGCATTGATGTCGGTACCAGATTTATCAAGGTGGTCGTTTTAAAAGAGGCGCCGATCGGCACTCGGCTTTTAAGTATCGGTATCGCCGAGGTCCAAAAACAAGAGGGAGATGAAGCAGCCGGCACCTTGCAAAAAAATATTAATGCCGCATTAAAAAACGCCTATACTCAATTAAAAACAAGCGCATCAAACAACGTGTGCGCGATAATTAAGACTCCTTCATTAAACATTAAAAACCTGTCTCTGCCGTTAATGCCGGACAACGAACTTAAAGAATCGGTGAAGTGGGAGATGGAGCAAAATATCAGTTATCCGATAGAAGAAGCCACTATTGATTTTCTGGTTTGCGGCGAAATAATCCGCGCCGGCGCTAAAAATGTGGAGCTGGAGGTGATCAGCGCTAAGACCGAAGAAATAAAGGAATCCATGCATTTTTACGCCCGCAACCGGTTAAACATAAAAGAAATAACCATGGAACCGTTCTGCCTCTGGAATGTTTTTCAGAAATCCAATCTCTGGAAAGAAGAAGATACTATTGCCCTGATTGATATCGGCGCCAAAACGACCAAAATAAATATATTCAACAATAACGTACTGCGTTTTACCCGCGAGATATTCTTTGGCGGGGACACAATTACCGAAATAATAGCCAAAGAATCGGGGATTAGTTTTGAGGAAGCGGAACAGGCAAAAATCAAATACGGCTTAAGCGATAACGCGGTATATTACGCAACGATTGCCGCGAGTTTAAAACAAATGACCTCGGAGATAAGCCGGTCTATCGGTTATTATAAAGGTCAATTCCATATTGATAGAATCGACCGGATGGTGTTTTACGGCGGCGGTTCCCGGCTCATAAATTTAGAAAAATTCGTCAGCGAGGAATTGGGAATTTTTACCGAAACCGCCAATCCGTTCAACGGATTATTATTTGACCAGACTGCTTTTGTTAATTTTGAAGAATTTATGGCTTTTTTCGCGGCGGCAATCGGCGCGGCATTAACCAGCGGCGACGCAAAGCGCCCGAATCTTCTGCCGGCCGAATTTAAAAAAGACACCAAACGCCAATTTAAAATTCTGCTTATTAAAATTATCCCGGTTTTGCTTATCGCGACACTGTTCCTCCTGTACACGCGGGTAATAAACTTAGAAAAAAAACTGACAAAAGAAAAACGCGAAAAGCAGGAATTGATTACACTTTGGGAAAGCGAACAGCAACTCTTCAAAAAACTGGATTTCTTAAAAAGCATCCAGGATACCAAGGAATCATGGCTGAAAATTTTAAAAGGCATAACCGAAAGCATCCCGGAGGGGGTCTGGTTGAATAACTTTAGTTTGAACGAAAACGACAAAACGCTGATCTTAAACGGCGCGGCTAAAACTAATATCCTGGCTATAGAATTCGTGCGAAAACTGGAAACGCTCCCGCATTTTAAAAATGTCACTCTCGGAACCGCGGAAGAAAAAATAGACGCCGGAGAAGCGAATATCTATTTTAAAATTACAATTTCTAAAAGGTAAACTATATGGAACTGCCTAAAATAAAACTTCCGCCTATTGATAAAAAATATAAGCTTTTAGGCGTAGTCGGAATTATCGCGCTGTTTTTTAATTTTTATTACGATTATATTTACAAATCTCATGCCCAAAAAGCTGAAGCGCTTCTTGAGGAGCTAAAAGATTTAAACAGTAAAATCGAAATCATCCAGACCATCGAATACCCCGGCGACAGGAACATCGGTGAGATCTTAAGAAAAATTGAATACAAAAAAAACTCCTATTTAGCCAAAATCACCGAAGCGGAAGCTAAACTACCCAGCAAAGAGAACTTTTCGTTTATGCTGGAGAAAATCACGCATCTGGCAAACGAAGCCGATTTCGAAATAAAATCTTTAGGCCCTAAAGAATTTAAAATCAAAGAAGCTTATGGCACCATGGTTTTAGAAATCGATATCAACACGCGCTTTGAAAACCTTTACCTTTTTTTTGAAAAGATAAAAGAACTGCCGGTAATGCCCGAGCTGCTCAGCATTGCCGTAAATAAGCGGCCGAATATATCAGTGCGTTTAAATTTGGCTATTTTATTTAAATGAGCCCGAAGAAACTCTTAAACACTAAGCGATGAAAAAGACAAAAGAAATCTTAAAAAAAATTTACATTTTGGTCGGCAAAAAACGTTTTTCCACCCCGGAAAAAATTGTTTTGTCCTTTTTGGCGATTATTGTCATTTTCGCCTTGAACTTCTTTTTAACCAAATGGTCCGTCTCACAAAAAAAGCAGTATCCGGTTACCAACTTAATAGTTCCGCCGCTTGAAGACGCAGCACTAAAAACAGCAGTAACCGTTTCAGCTTCAAAAACTCTCTCTTTACCGGAATCAGCCAAAATACGTGATCCCTTCTTGCCTTCAAAAAATACCGAACTTGCCCTCACCGATAAGATTAAGGCAAAGCCGGAATTAAATCTTAAAATAAGCGGCATCCTGATGGACAAAGACGTGCCTTCGGCAATAATCAACTCGCGTATTGTTAAAATCGGGGATGTGATCTCCGGCAAAACCGTAGTAGATATCGAGAAAGAGGCCGTAATCTTAATGGAAGACGGTGATCTATATGTTTTGGAATTGAGAAAAAAGTAATTTGGATTAATGAAAACACAACCGACACATAAATGCAAAGTTTTGCATATAATAACCAGGTTGATAATTGGAGGGGCGCAGGAAAATACTTTAATTACCCTAAGAGGTTTAAACAGTACGGGCAGCTATGAAACGGGGTTGCTTTGCGGACAAACCCTCGGCCCGGAAGGGAGTCTTGAGGATGAGGCCCGTAACATTACAGATTTTAAGGTTCTCCCGCAACTTGTCCGGAATATAAATCCGGTGATTGATCTGATTGCCCTGGTACGCATTTATTTATTTATCAAAAAGGGAGGCTATCACATTGTCCATACGCACAGTTCAAAAGCGGGAATTTTAGGCCGATGCGCCGCGAAATTAGCCGGGGTGCCTTTGATTATTCATACCATACACGGATTACCTTTTTTTAAACATCAAAATCCGGTTTTAAATAACCTCTATATAATGCTCGAACGGTTCGCGGCCGCCTTTACCGATAAAATTATTTGCGTAAGCGGCACACTCATCGATAACGCGGTTTCGGCAAAAATCGCGCCAACAGCTAAGTTTATCCGCATTTTCAGCGGAATCAACCTGGAAAAGTACACCGCGGATGGACATGAAAAAGATGCGTTTAAAAAAAAACTTGGCATCGGGGAAAATCAGCCGGTAGTAGGCACAATCGCGCGCTTGTTTTACCAGAAAGGGCACAGGTATCTTATTGATGCCGCAGTGCGAGTTGCAAAAAAAATTCCCGGTGTCAAATTTCTTTTTGTCGGCGACGGCATCTTAAAGGAAAAACTGCAAAAGGAAGTTTTTCGGCTTAACTTAGGTAAGAATGTGATTTTTGCGGGATTAATAACGCCGGATCTGGTTCCCCGATATCTAGAGGTGATGGATGTTCTCGCACACGCATCTCTGCATGAAGGTTTACCCCGCGCCGTAGTCCAGGCGCAGCTTTTAGGGGTGCCCAGCGTCTGTTTTGACATTGACGGAGCGCGGGATATCGTAAAACACGGCTCAAGCGGCTATCTGGTAAAACCACAAGACAGCGCGGATTTAGCGGATCGCATAATCGAGCTTTTAACCGACAAAAACAAGTCAAGAGAGTTCGGCCGTAATGGGCAACGCCTGGCGCGAGAAAATTTTGGCGCAAAAAAAATGGTGGATGACATAAACGCTCTGTATCAAAACCTTATATCGCGATGTGGTATATAGCTTATTTGTTTATTTTTCTCATTTCTTTTCTCCTATCGCTCGTCTGCGTGCGTCTGGCGCTGTATTATGCTGTACGGTTTAAAGTTCTTGACCAGCCGGATAACGCGAGAAAAATTCACGTAAAATCAACACCGCTTTTAGGCGGGGCCGGAATCTTTCTTTCTTTCTTTCTTGCGATCGGTATCGGCATTATCCTGTATTTCTCGGCGATCCGGGCGGGATTTCTCGGGCGGGATTTTATAATCCACAGCCAAGGACTTAAAACCGCCTTGCCTCAACTTGCCATGATCTTTCTTGCGGCGCTGGCCATATTCATAATGGGCGTTATCGATGATTTTAAAAAGCTTTCGGCGAGATTAAAACTTTCTATTGAAATCCTGGTGGCTCTGCTTATGTTTTACTCCGGGATACGCGTCAGCCTGTTTATCCAAAACCCACTGGTTAACGCCGTACTAACCGTATGCTGGATCATCGGTATCACCAACGCCTTTAATCTGCTGGATAACATGGACGGTTTAAGCTGCGGCGTTGCCCTTATTTCTTCATTAATATTTTTTATCATCGCCGCAAGCAGCGGACAGCTATTTGTGGCTTCTATTTTGGCCTGTTTTTGCGGAGTTCTACTTGGTTTCTTAAAGTATAATTTCCCGCCAGCCAAAATTTTCATGGGGGACGGCGGGAGTCTCTTTATCGGTTTTATTTTAAGCCTGCTTACTATCGTCAATACCTACTACACAAATAAAAACCCGACACCCTGGCCCGTAATCATGCCGCTAGTTATAATGGCAGTCCCGATATTTGATACATTCAGCGTAATATATGTGCGGCTAAAAAAGAAAGTTTCCATATTCAAGGCGGATAAAAATCACCTTTCGCACCGGTTGGTTAAAATGGGCATGAGCAACACTAGTTCTATACTATTTATTTATCTTTTAAATTTCGCAATCGGGCTTGGCGCACTCCTGCTCTTAAATCTTGACGGAGCAGGATGCCTTATTGTCCTGCTTGAAACTGTATGCATTCTCCTGTTAATTGCGCTCTTAGAAAAGGCAAATAAATGTTACGATTAACTATCGCGTTTTTTCTCATCACAGCAGTTTCAGTTTGGCTCAGCTGGCGGCGGTTAAATATATCCGCGCCGTTTTTGAAGGTTACTACTTTGGCGATGCTTTGTCTGCTTTTTTTTCGGCCGCTTGTCAGTGAAGCTACGCTGACATTTTTGCACATCTATTTTGAAAATGCCGTCCTATTAACCGCTTTCTTGCTTATAATACATAAGCTGGGCCGCGACAAAGAACCGATTATCTATACGAATTTCGATAAAAGTTTTTTTGTGTTTTTAACATTTTTAGCGGCCGGCGTTTTGTATTCCGTTAATAAGCAGGTAAGTATCGAGACATTGATCTACTTTTTATCCCTTTTCCTCTGGTCCTGGACAATCGTGAATTTGTATTCCAACACATCCGAGATTAGAAGACTCCTTTTGAATACGTTAATGTTCGCATCGGTTGCCGTGCTCCTTTACGGTCTATACCAATATTTTATAGGTTTTAATCAAATGCGTCTGTTCGCAAACGAAAACCCCCAAACCATTATAAACTCCAGAGATTTCCTGCGGCGCTTGAATGCCAATACGATTTTCTCCACTTTTCTTTATCCGCCGGCGCTGGCGGGATATTTGGGCATGCTATTTTTAATCATTCTGGGCAGATTTGCCGCGTTAAAAACAAGTCTGAAATCGGCTTCTCAGGATAAATTTAAATGCGCAATTTATATTTTTGCATTGCTTGCTTTTATTTTTGCGATTATGCTTACCAAATCAAAAGGCGCCTGGGTATCTATAAGTATTTCGCTTTTACTGTTTGGGTTTTTAGGCCTAAAAAGGGGGAAGATGGTTTTTATTTTTTTATTAATTCTAATGACCGCCTTTGCCTTTTTTAAAATCATCTCTTTTAGCCGCACCATGGACATGCCTAATCTTGCCAGCTTTCAAGCTTCATTTTCCGTAAGGGGCGAATATTCAAAGGCCACATGGGGGATGATTAAGTCGCGGCCGCTTTTTGGTTTTGGCCCGGGCACCTATGCCAGCGTTTATCCTTATTTTAAGACAAAGACGGGGGAAGAAACAAAGATGGCACACAACAGCTTCCTCCAAATTTGGGCGGAATGCGGGTTATTTGCTTTTTTAAGTTTTATCAGCATCTTATTTGTCATATTTAAAACCGGCAATACGCTTGTTAAAAATAAAGCCGACCCGCAGCGTATGGTCAATATCGGTCTTTATTGCGCTCTGGTCTGTTTTTTTATCCATAACCTTGTTGATTTCAGCCTGTACATAAATCAGAACGCTATGATCGCTTTTACAATTTTAGCCGCTTTATTTTTGGCCAATCAGCCGGAAGGCAGCCGGATAAGAAAAGAATTTATTTTAGGTAATATTTCCAGAAAGGTTGCCGCTGTTTTAGTATCTTTTTTGATTTCGGCAATCTTCCTATATAATTGCGCTACGGTCATCAGCCATCACTTGTCCTTTAAGGCCAGAACTGATTTTTTAGCGGGTAATCTGGGCCGGGCAAATCAGAAATTGGAGAAAGCTGTCCTGTTCAATCCGTTTAACGCCCATTACCGGTTTTTACAGGCGGTCGTAGCGGAAAAGCAGACTTTAACCGGCAATCCTGACCATAAACCTCTTAACAGCCAAAAAGCTATTTCCCGCTACAAACAGGCAATCCGCCTTGACCCATTTGTACCTTATTATCATTTTCGGCTGGGAGTATTTCTGCTTCAACAAAAAAGCAACGATTATTATAAAATGGGGCTGGAAGAAATAAAAAAAGCCTCCCAGCTGTACCCGGCCAACCCCTATTACCATGAGCAATTAGCTATACTTTATGATATAATGGGCAAAGATATTCCGGCAAAAAATGAATGGAAACTTGCGGAAGAGCTTAAAAAATTTTATATAAAAGGAACAAGGTAAACCGGTGAGGAGGTTAACATGAAAAAAATCTTAGTTATCCACGGCCCAAACCTTAATCTTTTAGGTGAACGGGAACCCTCAGTTTACGGCAAAGTGACTTTGGAAAACATAAACAAAAAAATGAAAATCCGGGCAAAATCAAAAAATGTTAAACTGGAAATAATTCAATCCAATCACGAAGGAGAAATCGTCGATATCATCGGTAAAGCCCACAATAATTTTAACGTGATCATTATAAACCCCGCCGCCTATACGCATACAAGCGTAGCCATAAGGGATGCGATCAGCGCTTCCGGAATTGCGACTATTGAAGTCCACCTGTCTAATATCTATTCCCGTGAAGACTTTCGCCATACCTCTCTCATCGCTCCGGTCAGTAAGGGCCAAATTTCCGGTTTTGGCGAGTACAGTTACATTTTAGCTCTGGAAGCAGCGTTAAAATTGCTCGATTAAGCGATTAAATAATGAAAAATCTAAAGGTTAACAAAGTAAGGCATTTTTTAAGACAGAAAGGCATCGACGCCTTTCTGGTAAGCCCGGGAGCGAACATTCGATATTTAAGCGGCTTTACCGGAACGGACTCTTGGCTCATAATTACCCGGTCAAGTCAATTTTTCCTGGGCGATTTCCGGTTTATGCTGCAGGCAAAGCGGGAGATAGACTCGAATTTCGAAATTATCCGGATAAAAGAGTCTTTAAACGCAACACTTTTAAATCTGGCGGTCAAAAACAGGATAAAGTCGATATGTTTTGAACCAGACAAAGTAAGCGTGTATGCCTTTTCCCGGATAAAAAACAGATTAGGAAAAAACATCCGGCTTCTCGGCATAAAAGACGTTCTGGAAAGACAAAGACAAATTAAAAGCCCGGAGGAGATAATCCTGATCCAAAAGGCGCTGGCCATTACCAAACGCGCATTCGAATTATTAAAACCATTTGTAAAGCCTAAAGTTACGGAACTATTTTTAAAAAACAAACTGGAAATGTTTTTAAAAGCGGGCGGCGCGCATGGGCTTGCCTTTGATCCGATAGTTGCTTCCGGACCGAACGCCGCGATGCCGCACGCCAAAACCACGCAACGCGCGATAAAACCCAACGAACCTGTAATTATAGACGCGGGAGTTGATTATTCCGGTTATAAATGCGACTTGACAAGAACATTCTTTTCGGGTAAAATTACCCAATACATTACATATTATAACATCCTAAGATACGCGCAACTTAGCGCCATTAAAAAGATTAAGCCTCATGCGCCAATCGCATTACTGGAGCGGACGGCACGTCAGGTTTTAAAAGCTAAAGGTCTTGAGCAATATTTTGGTCATGCCTTAGGCCACGGCGTTGGCCTGGAAGTTCACGAAACACCAATTATATCTAAAAAAAATAATCGGAAGTTAATGCAGGCAATGGTAGTTACGATTGAACCCGGCATATATATCCCCGGTTCCGGGGGAGTGAGAATCGAGGATATGGTGCTGGTAACAAAAACAGGCTATAAAATTCTTTCAAAATGATCACTGCGAACGAGTTTAAAATCGGGCTGACTCTAGAACTAGAGGGAGCGATATACGTCATTGTCAACTACCAACCAGTCAAGCCCGGTAAAGGCGGCGCTTTTACAAGGACAAAACTGAAAAATCTGCGCACAAAGCGCATCATCGAAAAAACCTTCCGCGTAGAAGAGCGCTTTCAAGAGGCGTATATCGAAGAAAAAAAAGTGCAGTACCTTTACCGTGCAGGCGATATGTACCATTTCCTTGACCAGCAGACTTTTGAAGAATTAATAATCGAAGCAGACAAATTATCCGATATAAGTAAATTTCTGAAAGATAATATTGAAGTAACGGTTATCTTCTATAAAAATGAACTTATCGAAATAGTTCTTCCCATATTTCTAGAGCTAAAAATAACCCATACCGAACCAGGCATCCGCGGCGATACGGCCCGGTCCGCGTATAAACCGGCAACACTGGAAACCGGAGCGGCAATTCAGGTTCCTTTATTCATAACCGAAAATGATATAATAAAACTTGATACCCGGACCGGAGAATATGTGGAAAGGGTGACAAGAACTTAATAATTTCATAAGGAGTTTCACATGAACATAAAAGAGGTTAAAGAGATGATTAATTTGATGAATGAAAATAATCTCACGGAATTGGAGCTGGAGCGTGAAGGCCTGAAAATCCGGATTAAACGGGGAACGCTGCCTGGCTCAGAATCTCCTAACATTGTAATTGAAAGATTAAAAGCACAAGCCAACGGTCTTGAATATGCCACACCAGTTGAGCAGTTTAACGAACCAACATCAGTTTCGGCTGCGGCCGGCAAGTCGAATCTGGTTGAAATAAAATCGCCTATGGTCGGTACCTTTTACCGCGCCCCATCACCGGAAGCATCATCTTTTGTCGAAGTCGCAACGGAAATAGAAATCGGGCAGGTAATTTGCATTATTGAGGCGATGAAGCTGATGAATGAAATAAAATCAGAAGTAAAAGGAACGGTTAAAGAAATTCTGGTTAATAACGGCGATCCAGTCGAATTCGGCCAGGTGTTATTCAAAATCGAGCCGGTTTAAAAAAACCTATGTTTTCAAAAATTCTGATTGCCAATCGCGGAGAGATTGCGTTGCGGATTATCCGGACTTGTAAAGAAATGGATATCCGCACGGTAGCGGTGTATTCCGAAGCCGACGCCGATTCTCTTCACGTACAGTTTGCCGACGAAGCCGTCTGCATCGGACCGGGCCCCAGCGCAACAAGCTATCTTAATATCGCCTCCATAATGAGCGCGGCGGAAATCACGGACGTCGAAGCCATTCATCCCGGATACGGCTTCTTAGCGGAAAACGCGCACTTCGCGGAAATCTGCGAATCCTGTCATATTACTTTTATCGGCCCCACCTCTGAGAATATCCGGCTTATGGGAGACAAAATGGTGGCTAAAGACACGATGCGCAAAGCCGGCATTCCGGTAATTCCCGGCTCAAAAGACGTGGTAACGGACAAGGATGAGGCAATAAAAATTGCGAAAAAAATCCGCTATCCGGTTATTGTGAAAGCAGCCAGTGGCGGCGGCGGCCGGGGCATGAGAATCGCACACAACGACGTGCGATTAGTAAGCTCAATAATTACAGCGCAGGCGGAAGCGGAAGCCAATTTTGGCAGTTCCAGCGTGTATCTGGAAAGGTATTTTGAAAAACCCAGGCATGTTGAGGTTCAAATTTTAGCGGACAAACACAATCACATCCTGCAGCTGGGAGAACGGGACTGCACGATTCAAAGAAGGCACCAGAAATTAATTGAAGAAACACCATCTCCCTCTTTAGACCCAAAATTAAGGAAAAAGCTCGCGGAAACCGCAATCCGGGCCGCCAAAGCAGCTAATTACGTCAACGCCGGCACCATTGAATTCTTAGTGGATACCGACGGATCATTTTACTTTATGGAAATGAATACGCGCATCCAGGTCGAACATACAATCACGGAGATGGTCACCGGAATTGACCTGATAAAGGAACAAATCCGCATCGCTGCCGGGAAAAAACTAAAATATTCCCAGGACGCAGTAAAGCTGCAGGGTGCGGCAATTGAATGCCGGATTAACGCGGAAGATCCGGAAAACGACTTCCGGCCCTGCCCAGGCAAAATCGAGCATCTGCACATTCCCGCCGGGCGCGGAGTACGCGTAGATTCTCACGTCTACAGCGGCTATATCATACCGCCATATTACGATTCTTTGATCGCCAAATTAATTGTACACGGCAAAGACCGGATTGAGGCGATAAAAATCATGCAAAGAGCGCTCGACGAATTTATCATCAGCCCGATAAAAACAACCATCCCTTTTCACAAAAAGGTAGTAAACAACAACGAATTCGCGCGGGGAATTTATTTTACTGATTTTGTAGAAAATATTTTAGAGAAAAAGAGTTAAAAAGGGGGAAAGGTGACAAATAAGGAAAAAAAGAATGACCTTGGCATCCTTAAAATCAATAATGAGGTAATTGCTTCCATTGCTAAAAATGCTGCGCTGCAGGTCGACGGTGTAGTCGGCATAAAAAGCGGCCCGATAAGCGCGGTCTTTGATGTTTTAAGAAAAGGTTATCATCACAAAGGCATAACCCTGGATATTTCAGAAAACGAAGTCAAAGTCGGCGTTACTATAATCGTAAAATACGGGGTTATGATACCGGACGCGGCAAATTTAGTGCAGGAAAAAATCAGAACTGCTATTGAAGAAATGACGGGTCTGAGCGTTTCCGAAGTTAATATTAATGTAGCCGATATACAATCAGAAAACCATCAATTTTAAACAAAGGGGGAGAATATGCGCATTTTTAACAAAATCATAGTATTTTTTTACACGCTTATTTTTTCGTTGATTGGTGCTTGCCTTATTTTCATCGCTTTGCATCTGGCCGGAATTTATGACTTATCGCTTATTTTCAACCATGTACTCGGCTATTCGAACCTGCATTGGGTGGTGTTTTTAAGCGGGGTACTCTTGATTCTGGTAAGCCTTTCGCTTGCCGGCATATCCTATAATAAATTTCAGGCCGAGAAAACTATCGGTTATGCCACCGGCTCCGGCCAGGTTCTTGTATCTTTAGGCGCGATCGAGGATTTTATCCGGCGGCTAACTCAACATTTGCCCGATGTAAAGGAATTGCGTTCGGAAGTCATTGTTAGCCGCAAAGGAATTGAAATCGAAAGCCGGGTTGTCCTCTGGGCGACCTCGAGCATTCCGGAGATTACGGAAAAAATCCAAAACATTATCAAAGGCCAGGTGCAAGAGTTGCTGTCGGGAATCGAAAAACCAATATTGGTAAACGTGCATGTTGTAAAAATCGCTCAAAAAGAAACAGGTAAATCCAAAAAAGATGAAATACCGTTTTTGAGATAGGGGCCTGTCCAGAAAGGTTACTTTCCATATGCAGGAAAAAATTCGTACGCTTTTGGAACAAAATACCGCGCTGATAAAGTCCGTGGCTCGTGATTGCGCGCAGGACATAGAAAAAACAGCGCAACTGATTATTGCCGCCTATAAACAGGGCAATAAAGTTTTAATTTTCGGTAACGGCGGCAGTGCTGCGGACAGCCAGCATATTGCCGCGGAGCTTGTCGGCCGGTTCAAAAAAGAACGTCCGGCACTGCCGGCTCTGGCGCTTACCACAAACACTTCCATCATTAGCGCTCTGGCAAACGACTATAGTTACGATCTAATTTTCGAACGGCAGATTGAAGCCTGGGGTAAGAAAGGGGACATCGCGATAGGAATTTCCACAAGCGGGAGCGCGAAAAACGTGATTCGCGCCTTAAAAAAGTCGCGTGAACGCGGTCTTTACTGCGTCGGGTTTACCGGGGAAAAAGGCAAAGAGCTAAAACCCCTTTGCGATATTTGCGTTATAGTCCCATCAGCCGATACAGCCCGCATTCAGGAAGCGCATATCACGGTTGCCCATATTATCTGCGAACTTGTAGAAGAAGCGTTAAGTGCCTGATATGATAAAAGACAAAATTAAACATTTGCGCCAGCTTACGACCATAAGAAAAAGCTTTAAGAAAAATAAAAAAATAGTCGTATTCACGAACGGCTGTTTTGACCTCCTGCATTACGGCCATGTGAAATATCTGGAAGCGGCAAAAGATAAAGGCGACATTCTGATTGTGGGCATAAACAGCGACAAATCACTCAAAGGTATTAAGGGGTTAAAGCGCCCGATAATCTGCCAAAAAGACCGCGCGGCAATTATCGCCGCACTTGAGAGTGTAGATTACGTCGTAATATTCGATACGCCGACGCCGCTGACGCTTATTAAGCAATTAAAACCGGACGTCTTGGCTAAAGGTGCCGATTGGAAAGTAAAAGATATCGTCGGAGCAAAAATCGCAAAACAGTACGGCGGTAAAATTATCCGGATAAAAGTAGTAGGCCGTTATTCCTCTACAAAATTGATCGGGACAATTGTCAAAAAATATCGTAGCGCAAAAACAGATACTAAGGCTACTTGACGCTAATCTTAACCGGGCCAAGGAAGCTTTAAGGGTTATTGAAGATATCGCTCGCTTCATTTTGGACGATAAAAGCTTAACCTACCGCATAAAAGATATCCGGCACGGGATAACTGAAGCTGCGAAAAGCAGCGGGATTTACAAAAAAAACGCAAGTATTGCCGCCCGGTCCGTCAAAACCGACGTCGGCAAGACAGATATAATAAGCGAAGTAAAAAGAAATGATTACAGCGATATTTTTTTCGCAAATTTCCAAAGAGCCAAAGAATCGACGAGATGCCTTGAAGAATTTTTTAAACTTTACGATATAAAAGCAGCAAAATTTTTAAAAAAACTAAGATACAAGCTGTATACCATAGAAAAAGCAGCGGCAAAAAAGATTTCACATTAAAAATTTGTCAACGGGGAATTCGATGAAAACACTATTAGAATTAACCCGGAAAGGCAAATGCCCTTCCGTTATAACTAAACTTGCCCGGCAGGAAAAAATACCGCCCCGGACACTTGTCCGCTTAATAGCGCAAGGAAAAGCCGTTATTCCCGCCAACCCCCGGCATAAGGTAAAAAATCCCTGCGTTATCGGAAAAAATTTAAGGGTAAAAATTAACGCCAATATCGGCACTTCGCCCGAACAATCAAACATAAAAAACGAATTAAAAAAGCTAAAAGTCGCTCTGCGGTTTGGCACGGATACGGTAATGGATTTAAGCACCGGAGGGGACTTGCAAGCAATCCAGAAGTTGATTCTAAAACACTCTACGGTCCCGATCGGAACCGTACCGATATACGAGACCGCAATATGTGCGGAAAAAAAATACGGCACTTTTCTGCGCATGACAAAAGATGATATCCTGTCGGTGATAGAGCAGCAGGCAAAAAACGGTGTGGATTTTTTCACCATCCACTGCGGCATTACTAAAAAATCGATGCAATTGTTGGAGCGGGCTCCGCGCAAATTAGGGATTGTTAGCCGCGGGGGAGCGATTATCGCCGCTTGGATGAAGCAAAACAAATCGGACAACATTTTTTATACACATTTTGACGAAATCTTAAAAATCGCCAAACGCTATGATGTAACCTTGAGCCTTGGCGACGCACTCAGGCCAGGGTCGATTTTAGACGCGACGGATGCCCCGCAATTAAACGAATTGAAACTGTTAGGCAAACTCGCCCAAAACGCAAAAAGATCCGGGGTGCAGGTGATGATCGAAGGGCCCGGGCACATCCCGTTAAACGAAATCAAACGCAACATCGAACTTGAAAAAAAATATTGTCATAACGCGCCCTTTTATGTTTTAGGGCCACTGGTTACGGATAGTGCTTTAGGATACGACCATATCGCAGCGGCGATCGGCTCAGCGGTTGCCGCCGCTTACGGCGCTGATTTTTTATGTTTTGTTACGCCGGCCGAGCATTTGAAACTGCCGGATTTAGAAGATATAAAATTAGGTGTCATTTCAAGCCGCATTGCCGCACACAGCGCGGATCTGGCCCGGGGGAATAATTGCGCCTGGAAAAAAGACGCGATGATGACCAATGCCCGGCTAAAAAGAGACTGGAAAAAACAAAGCTCTTTATCTTTAGATCCGGAAAAAGCTTTAAAAGAACGAGCTAAATCGCTACCTAAGCTTAAGGATGTTTGTACAATGTGCGGCCGGTTTTGTTCCATTAAACTAAACGAAAAAAGTTTTAAACAAGCGTAATCCCGTTGCGGGCATGTCCCCGCGGGGACACCAGCTCAAAAATTTCCCCTTGGGTAACTTTTTGAGGGATCTATAATTTACAATTTACGTTGCGGGCGTAGTTCAGTGGCAGAACATCAGCTTCCCAAGCTGAATATGAGGGTTCGATTCCCTTCGCCCGCTCCAGATAACTTAAATGGGGAATCGAAGCAAGCTCACGCCGACCAAAAGGGAGGGCGAGCAAGCAGGATTGTGACCCTTAGGAATTTCTAAGAAATTCCAAGGACTTAGTCCCGGAAAATCTTTGATTTTCACGGGGGCGTAAGTGAGTGCATAAAGAACAATAATAATGAATAAATTTACAAAAAACACCTGTTTAATAATATCTTTACTCCTTTTATGCGGGTGCGCGGGAAAAAGCCGTTTCATTCCCAGCCGCGAAATCACATGCATGCCTCCGGCGGTCTTTGAGGAATCGGGCATATACCATACTGTCAGAAAAGGAGAGACATTATGGCAAATAAGTCAAAACTATGACGTGGACTTGGCGAAACTTGCCTCCGTCAATAAAATAAATGACGCCTGCAAAATCGAAATAGGGCAAAAAGTTTTCATCCCGGATAATTTGCGCAAAATGAAAAAAACATTTTCCGACTCAAGCTTATCCGTTGAATTTGTCTGGCCGTGCAAGGGGCAAATAATTTACTTCTTCAATCAGGAAAAGCTAAATGTTAAAAATCCGGGGATTGATATTTCGGCAAAAAGGGGCCTGGTCATAAACGCCGCAGCGTCCGGTAATGTAATCTTTACCTCGCAAAATATGCGCGGTTACGGGAAAACCATAATCATTCAGCATCAAAATAATTTTACGACCGTCTACGCGTACAATGAGGAAATTCTGGTTAAAGCCGGCGACTACGTAAAGCAGGGGCAGACTATCGCCCGGGCCGGTTCAACCGGAAGAACTTCGCAGAGCCTGTTGCATTTTGAACTCAGACAAAACAACCGGCCTAAAAATCCACTATATTATTTGCCGTAAAAAAATACGCAAAAATTTGCCAAGTAGCTATGGATACAAAAATTATTCAGCAAAGTTACAAAACAACTGAACGGGACGATATTTTAAATCTGCTTTTGAAGCGGGTAACCGCGTTCCGCAAGCAATACCGCCAAAATATTGCTATCTTAGGATATGAAGGACTGGGCAAAACCACAATAATATTCAATTTGTTGAACCGGATAAAGAATTTTGAAATCTTACCCATTTACATCGAAGTAAAATCCGGTTCGATTGCGCATTTTGCGCAGAATTTTGTCGGTGTTTTACTTTACCAGTTTTTAAGCAAATCCGGCGAAGCAATGGAGGAGGGACTGGAAGTTCTTTTAAATAACTGCCGGGACAAAATTCCTAAAACCGCAAAAGTCATCGCTTCCATTTTAAAATTAATAAAGGAAAAGGCTCCGGATAAAGAAATTTATTCCTCCGTCTTTGATCTGCCTCAGGTTTTTTTCGACGAAACGAAAAAGCCCGTATTATTAATCTTGGACGAATTTCACAACCTCGATTCATTTGTTTTTGAGGCGCCATTTATAGAATTAAGCAACAAAATAATGCTACAAAAAAATACGATGTATATTCTGGCAAGCTCCGCAACTTTCACGGCGGAAGATATTTTAAGCCGCAAATTAAGCCTCTTGTTCGGAAACTTTGAGACCTTAAAGTTACAGCCGTTCGACAACGCAACCGCCAAATGGTTCATCGAAGAAAGGTTACCTAATTTCAATATCCCAGAAATCTTAAAGAATTTCCTGATTTTTTTTACGGGTGGGTATCCGTTTTACCTGCAAGTCATAACCAACCAGAT
Organism: Candidatus Omnitrophota bacterium; assembly: GCA_018813905.1. Classification (GTDB taxonomy): domain Bacteria; phylum Omnitrophota; class Gorgyraeia; order B26-G9; family B26-G9; genus JAHJAO01. Next base: position 32,147 of record JAHJAO010000031.1, on the reverse strand, counting down.
AAAAAACAGTTGCATCGATACGCAAAGCAAGGATTTGAACGAAAAGATTTTACTTGCCTCCATCTCGCAGACCCTGCATAACGACCACGGCATATTAAATTTGTATTTTAATAATAAACATGGCGAAATTCATAAAAATAACGGTTCAGAGTTATTAAATTCGATACTGCTTTCTATTTCTAACGGACAGAAAAAAGCATCCCGGATTTGCGCGATTTTGAACAAAAAACCGCAGGAAGTCAATCGCCATTTGAATAAACTCGTCCAAAAGGACATCATCAGCCGTAAAGGCGCGTTCCTTTATATAAACGACACCCTTTTTTCCCGCTGGTTAAAATTTGTTTTTGAAAAAAAACGCGGCTCGTTCAATATAGATTACAAGCACGCGGAAAATATGTTTTTGGAGAAAATCCGCAAATTGTTGAATTCATTTATTCAGGAATCTGGTAAAAGCGTGGGGCTACGACTGAAAGAATTGTTTGAAATGTTCGAAAACGATATCATCGAGCTCGACAAGAAAAAGTTTATGTTGACACACTTCGATCAAATAGATATAAAAGATATTAACAGCACGACAGTGCTGAGCGCAAAGCGGTTAAAAAAATGGTGGGTTTGCTGCGTAGAAAACAGCTTTGTGGATGAGGCGCAAATCAACTATTTTTTAGCTGCGTCCAAGGGGCAAAAGTGCATTAAAAAGATCTTAATTGCTTTGGACGGCATCGACGTCAACGCCCGACTAAAAGCACTGGACGCCCGTGCCTGGATTTGGAACCAAGATACGCTTAATGAATTGTTGGCTATTTTTGAAAAACCCCGGATTATAAAATGATTAAGGTAGGAGTTATTTCAGATACGCATATTCCGTTTTTTTCAAAAACATTACCTAAAAATATTGAGAAATACTTTCAGGGTGTCGAACTGATTCTGCACGCCGGCGACCTGGTAGACCTGGGCACTTTAAACGAGCTTAAAAAATTAAGCAAGCGTGTTGAGGCGGTTTGCGGCAATATGGACCTTCCGAACGTTGAGGCGATTCTGCCTAAGAAAAAAATTATAACTGTAGGCAAATATTCGATCGGCTTAATCCACGGTTGGGGACCGCCGAAAAACCTGCTAAAATACGTAACTGAGGCGTTCACCAAAGACAGCGTGGATATAATCGTTTTCGGCCATTCCCACGAACCCTACAACGAAGAAAAAGAGGGAATTCTTTATTTTAATCCAGGCAGCGCTTCGGACAAATCGGCAAAATGCGAAAATACAATCGGAATTCTGGAATTAAACGCGGTAAAAAGGGGAAAAATTATAAAGTTATGAAGGGACAAATACCGGTATTTCATATCGAGGCAGAAACCCTGCCGGAAGTCTGGGAACAAGCGGTCTTAAAAACCTGGCAGGACGGACATTCTATCCCGACAGAATATGATAAACAGGGGGATAACCCCAGCCGCGACTGCACCATGATCATGGTTATAAAATCTCCGCTTAAAGAACCACGCATCCACCGGGCCTTTCCCGGTAGCCTTGAGGATTTGGAAATTTATAAACAGGAAGTAGTTGACGGCGTCCATGACCATTGGATTAACCCAGATGAAGGAAAATGGACTTATACGTACCATAAACGCATATTTAATTATGAAGTTGAGGGAAAACATATAGACCAGATTAATTACTGCATGGAAAAACTTATACATGCCCCTTATTCGCGGCGGGCACAGGCAATAACCTGGAATCCCGCCCTGGACATTCAAACTTACGACCCACCATGCCTGCAACGGCTGTGGTTCAGGCTCAGCCAAGCGGACGACGGGATGTTTTATCTCAATTTCAACACACACTGGCGTTCCCGGGACGCCTTTAAAGCGTCATTTATGAATATGTTCGCCTTAATTGAACTGCAAGTAAAAATCGCCGGGCAACTTTCTCAAAAAATCGGCAAACCCATAAGTGTCGGCCGGTATGTAGATATCAGCGATAGTTTTCATATTTACGGCTCATACTTCGAGGAATTCAAGCGCTTTATCGAAACAATACAAAACAGGACATTCGAACAAAAAACATGGACGACAAAATTCGCCCATCCTTTTTTTGAAGAGGGAAAAGAAAGGTTAAAAAAAGAAAAGGAAACCGGTAAATGAACAAACTATGGGCCCCTTGGAGGATTAAATACATCACCGCAAAGAAAAATAAGCGCTGTATCTTCTGCCAAAAACCAAAAGAGGACAAAGACCGCAAAAATTATCTCATCAGACGCAAAAAATACGCTTATTCCATGCTGAATATTTTCCCTTACAACAACGGCCATATATTAGTCGCCCCTTACCGCCACATAGCGGATCTTGAAAAACTCACCCAAAAAGAATTAAACGACATGTTGAGCTTGACCATAGAATCAACGCGAAAATTAAAATCAAAGCTTAAAGCTCAAGGATTTAATGTGGGTATGAACATCGGCAAATGCGGCGGGGCCGGATTTGACCGGCATTTGCATATCCACATCGTTCCGCGCTGGGAGGCGGATACAAATTTCATGCCGGTACTGGCCGGTACAAAAATAATTTCCCAATCTCTGGACGAACTATACCGGATATTAAAAATATGAAGGAATTTATCGCCATTATCGATTTCGGTTCACAGTACAGCCAGCTTATCGCCCGGCGTATCCGGGAATGCAATGTGTATTGCGAAATCTATCCACCACAAATCAATGCGGACCGCCTCAGGGCGCTTTCCCCGAGCGGAATAATCTTTTCCGGCGGCCCTTCCAGTTTAACCCAGAAAAACGCGCCCCGTTGCGATAAAAATATTTTCAAACTGCGAATTCCCATTTTAGGTATTTGCTACGGCATGCAGCTTACGGCGCAGTATTTCGGCGGATGTGTCGGCAAAGCAACGGCACGCGAATACGGCAAGACCGAACTCTACATCCAAGACAAAAAAGACCTTTTCGCAAAATTAGATACTAAAATTATCACCTGGATGAGCCACGGAGATAAAGTGATAAAACTGCCGAAAGATTTTAAGGTTTTGGCATACAGCCGCAACTGCCGTATCGCATGTTTCGCAAACCGCAAACTAAAAATATACGGCGTTCAATTCCATCCCGAAGTCGTGCATACGCCCGAGGGAAAAAACATCATAAAAAACTTTTTATACAACATCTGCGGTTGCCATGGGCTCTGGACAATGAAATCGTTCATTAAAGACGCGGTAAAACAACTCCACTACAATGTAGGAAAATCTTCGCTGGTACTGGGGTTAAGCGGAGGCGTGGATTCATCAGTATGCGCCGTACTCCTGCATAAAGCGCTCAAAAAAAAATTACACTGTATCTTTGTCGATAACGGCCTGCTGCGGATAAAAGAATCCCAACATGTCCGCGACACGTTCCAAAAACATTATCACATGAATTTCCATTATATAAACGCGCAAAACCTGTTTTTAAAACAGTTAAAAGGCGTTATTGACCCGGAAAAAAAACGGAAAATAATCGGAAGGTTATTTATCCGCGTCTTTGAACAGGAAGCTAAAAGAATACGCAACATAAAGTTTTTAGCGCAAGGGACCTTATATCCTGACGTTATTGAAAGCCGTTCGGTCTTCGGCGGCCCGAGCGCAAAAATAAAAAGTCATCACAACGTCGGCGGCCTGCCTAAAAAGATGCATTTAAAATTAATCGAGCCCTTAAAATATTTATTCAAGGACGAAGTCCGCATCTTGGGCCGAGAACTCAAACTGCCAAACGAATTTATCCAACGGCATCCTTTCCCCGGGCCCGGACTGGCGGTAAGAATAGTCGGCGCGGTAACAAAAAAACGCCTGGAAATATTGCGCCGTGCCGACGTGCTTTTAATTGAAGAAATAAGAAATCAAGGATTGTACAACAAAATCTGGCAGGCATTTACGGTGCTACTTCCGGTTAAAAGCGTCGGGGTCATGGGGGACGAACGCACCTACGAGAATACGGTTGCGCTGCGCGCGGTAACCAGTGTCGACGGCATGACCGCAGACTGGGCAAAATTGCCGCCGGATTTACTGGGGAAAGTTTCTAACCGCATTATTAACGAAGTTAAAGGCGTCAACCGCGTGGTTTATGATATAAGTTCTAAACCGCCGGCAACCATAGAATGGGAATAAATAACTTATGATTCATTCAGATTTTGTCCATCTTCATGTACACAGCCAATATAGTTTGCTCGACGGAGCATGCCAGATTTCCAAACTCATCGACACCGCGCAGGCCCTGCGCATGCCGGCGCTGGGTATTACCGACCACGGCAATATCTTCGGTGCCATTGAGTTCTACATCGAAGCAAATAAAAAAGGGGTCAAGCCCATTATCGGCTGTGAAATATACGTTGCAAAAAACAGCCGCCATGAAAAAGGGGAAAAAGGCATTAAAAGCCCTAATCACCACTTGACTCTCTTGATAAAAGACGAAGAGGGCTACCACAATTTAATGCGGCTTGTGTCCATCGCTTATCTTGAAGGATTTTACTATAAGCCCCGGATAGATAAGGAGGTTTTATCCAGCTTTTCCAAAGGGCTCATTGCTTTAAGCGGGTGCCTGAAGGGCGAAATCGCCTCCCTGATTTTAGCCGATCAAGAAAAAAATGCGGTTGATGTGGCTGTTTACTACCGGGACTTGTTCGGACCGGATAATTTCTATCTGGAAATAATGGACCACGGCTTAAAAGAGCAACAGCAGGTAAATAAAGCATTAATAAAATTGGGCCGGGATTTGGGTATTCCGCTAATCGCGACCAATGACGTACACTATTTAAAGAAAGAAATGGCCATAGCCCATGAAGTCCTGCTTTGCATTCAAACCCAGACCACATTGTCGGATAATAAAAGAATGAAATTCTCGACAAACGAATTTTACTTTAAGTCCGCCGATGAGATTAAAAGAATATTCCACGATGTGCCGAAAGCTATCTCCAACACGATAAAAATCACGGAGATGTGCAACCTGGAACTGGATTTCAATAAAATCCATTTTCCGCATTACAAACTTCCGGATGGCGTAAACGAAATTGAATTTCTGGATAAACTATGCCAGGAAAAAATCCCGGCGCTTTACCAAAACAACTCGCAGGAAGCGAAAGACCGGCTCATACACGAATTATCAGTAATAAAAACCCTCGGGTTCACAAGTTACTTTCTAATCGTTTCCGATTTTGTCCGTTTTGCCAAGGAAAACAAAATTCCCGTCGGTCCGGGTAGAGGTTCGGCCGCCGGAAGCATCGTAAGCTATCTGTTAGGCATAACCCAGATTGACCCGTTAAAATACGATCTGCTTTTTGAACGATTCTTAAATCCCAAACGCATCAGTTTCCCGGATATAGATATCGACTTTTGCTATGAACGCCGCGATGAGGTAATAAAATATGTTACGGAAAAATACGGCAAGGACAACGTCGCGCAAATTATTACTTTTGGCACCATGGCCGCTAAAGGCGTGGTACGCGACGTCGGAAGAGTCCTGGATATACCCTATGCAGAAGTGGATAAAATCGCTAAACTCATTCCGAACGACTTAAATATCAGCCTCGCCCAGGCAGTAGCCGATGAACCGGACCTGGCGCTGGCTTATAAGTCAAACGATACGATAAAAAAATTAATTGATATCGCCTATGTACTGGAGGGATTAACCCGTCACGCGTCCACGCATGCCGCGGGCGTAGTAATCAGCGACAAACCGCTCCATGATTATATCCCGCTTTTTAAATCCAACGATGACCAGATTACAACTGGATACACGATGAAATCCATCGAAAAGATCGGCTTGCTTAAAATGGACTTCTTAGGACTTAAAACTTTAACCGTAATCAACGAAACTTTAAAGATAATCAAACGCACAAAAGGACTAACGCTGGATATAAGCCAGCTTGAGCTGGCGGATAAAAAAACCTTAACGCTGTTTAAAAAAGCGAACACCTTCGGCGTCTTCCAGCTGGAAAGCTCAGGCATGCGCGACCTCTTAAAACGCTTAAGCCCCGACAAATTTGAGGATATCATCGCGCTGCTTGCCTTATACCGGCCCGGCCCGTTAGGCAGCGGCATGGTCGATGACTTCATAAAACGAAAACGGGAAGGGGAAAAAACCCACTATGACCACCCGCTGCTTGAACCGATACTAAAAAATACGCACGGGATTATCCTGTACCAGGAGCAGGTAATGCGCATCACAAACGTTTTAGCCGGATTTTCACTCTCTCAAGCCGATTTGCTCCGGCGAGCCATGAGCAAGAAAACACCGGAAGTTATCGAAAACATGAAGAAATCATTTATCGAAGGCGCGGCAAAAAATAATATAAAGCACAAGATCGCGGAAAAAATATTCAGCCTGATCGAATTCTTTGCCGGGTATGGCTTTAACAAAAGCCACTCCACCGCCTACGCCTTAATATCGTACCAAACCGCATTCCTAAAAGCCCATTATCCCGTAGAGTTTATGGCCGCCTTGCTTACAAGTGAAAAAGACAATATGGACAAAATCGCCCTCTACATAAATGAAGCTGCCCGGATGAAAATAAAAATTCTGCCGCCGGACATAAACGAAAGCTATTCCCAGTTTACGGTCGTGGGAGAAGATACTATCCGGTTCGGCCTGACCGCGGTAAAGAACGTAGGCGGGGCCGCAGTAGAAACAATCATCAACTGCCGCAAATCCGGCGGGCCGTTTATTTCTTTATTTAACTTCTGCGAACGAGGGGATTCAAAGGCGGTAAATAAAAAAGTCATCGAAAGCCTGATAAAATGCGGCGCATTCGACCGTTTCTCTCAGCGCCGCGCCCAGCTGGCAAACGATTTAGAAAGCATTCTGGGGCTGGCAGGTTCCATGCAAAAAGACAAGCAAAACGGACAACTCCTGCTTTTTGAGGATATCCAAAACACCGCCCAGAAAAACAACCTGCCCGCAATCGAGGAATGGCCCCTGCCACAGCTGCTTTCTTTTGAAAAAGCGATGCTGGGTTTTTACATCACGGCTCATCCTTTACAGCAATACCAGGAAATCCTCCAAAGATATTCCATACCCAGCATTTCACAGATCATAAACGGCGAAAATAAAACTCAAAAAGATATTATCATTGCCGGCATTCTGGAAAAAGTCAAAATCACTGTAACCAAAAGAACCGGTGAGAAGATGGCGATTTTAAAGGTTGCCGATACCGAATCGTCTATCGAGGTCCTGGTATTCCCGCAAGTTTACAAGCAGTCGGCAATAAACATCCAAGCCGACGCGGTAGTAATTATTAAGGGGCGGCTGGACATGCGGGAGGAAAATCCAAAAATAATAAGTTCGCTCATCGTTCCAATCGAAACGGCAAACCAAGAGTTGGTTGACAGCATCCGTTTGAATATAAGCACATTAGACGAAAAAGATAAAGTATTTCACCGATTAAAAGAAGTCCTGCTTTCGCATCCGGGCAAAATACCCGTTCATCTTCAAATGTATTCAAAAAAGGGAAAAAGTGTTAAAATAAAGGCAAACGCCAAAGTGGAAGTTAACTCACTTCTGCTTTCGGAATTGGAACGCTTATTAAACAAAGAAGACATTTTTATCAATCTAAAAAACTAAAAAAGGCAAAGGAGTTTTAATTATGAACGAAGATTTTGATATCTTTGCGGATATGCGCTCAAGCACCCGGATCCGGTCGCGTTTAAAAATAAAATTCGAAGAAATTTCCCAAGAAGGCAAAGGCGGTAGCCCAATAGAAACCGTGGCCAAAGACATCAGCACTACCGGCATGCAAATTGAACATGAAAAACCTTTCGCTTTAAACACAAAAATCAAGCTGACGTTCCGCCTGCCTAAAATCGAAGATCCCATCGAAGTAATAAGCCGGGTCGTAAGAGTGGAAGAGCTGAAAAATAAAATGTACGCCATCGGCATGAACTTTGAGGAAATCAAAGGCGCTAATAAAGAATCGATTATTAAGCGTATTGAGCTTATGGATATCTTGCGGCTTTTGCAGATTACCGCGCAAAGAAAAGCTTCAGACTTGCATCTTACCTACGGTCGGCCGCCGGTCCTGCGGCTCCAGGGAAGATTGGTTCCGCTGGAGATGGAAGTTTTAGGCACTTGGGAACTGAAAAATATGATCTACAGTATCTTGAGTGATGAGCAAATTAGCCGGTTTGAAAAGTTCAAGGAGCTGGATTTCGCTTTCTCACCCAATCCGGACTTAAGATTCCGCGCTAATATTCATGTCCAACGCGGTAATGTGGAAGCGACTTTTCGCGTAATCATGCCGGACTTAAAAACAATTCATGAACTGGGGCTGCCCAGCGTGGTCGAAGAACTTGCCCTTAAAAAGAAGGGGATTGTGGTCATCGCCGGGCCTACCGGATGTGGTAAGACAACAACGCTGGCCGCGATGGTCGATGTAATAAACAGAAAGCGGGAAGCGGTAATTATCTGCCTGGAAGACCCGATAGAATATATACATAAAAACATAAGTTCAATTATCAAGCAACGGGAAATCGGAACAGACACCTTATCTTTTTCCGTAGCTCTCAAGCGGGCACTTCGACAGGACCCGGACGTGATCCTCGTCGGAGAGTTGTTGGACGCCGAAACAGTGCGTACGGTTATCACGGCCGCGGAAACCGGGCATTTGGTACTCACATCTTTGCACGCTCCGGATACGGTCCAGGCCATTGACCGGTTAATAAGCATTTTTCCGCCGCAACAACGGCATCAGACCTGTGTACAGCTGGCCAACAGCTTACAGGGGATAGTTACCCAACTTCTTGTACCAAAACAGGATCGGGAGACAAGAATCATCGCGACTGAAGTAATGATTATGACCGACGCGATTCGCAATCACATCCGGGAAGGACAAACCATCCAGATACCTTCAGCCATTCAAACCGGTGCCCGGTATAAAATGCACACAATCGCGGAAAGTTTCAAAAGATTATATTACGGTAAATTAATTTCCCGCCAAACTGCGATAGATTATTGCCCGGAACTTGATCAGATTTTAACTTGACATAAAAAATGGATTGTGATAAAATTTTTCCGTAGTTGTTGCAGCAAAGAAAGATACGAAAATGATAAACCGCAATTTAGAAAATAAAATTAAACAGCTTAGCGATTTCATTAAGCTCTGGGGCGATTTTCAAGCCTTATATAACCGGGCAAGCAAGCAGCAAAGTTTTACCGAACAGGAAGAAACAAACTTTCTAGAGCTCAAAAGCATTTTGGCCCGTAAATACCAGGCGCTTATGGACGCTTTAAAGATTAAAACTACCGCTGAAGACAGAACGTTTGAAGTCATCTCGCAAGTCATGAACCTGCAAAGCATTAATAAGTTTTCACCTTTGCAGTTTGATAAATTGAATAGCGATTGGCACAATTCTTATATCGCCCTGAACAAAGTTCTCGGCTCTTTGGAAAACCAAAGAACTGAACTGGGAAAAGTTAGCGCGTTCGGACAGCTTTTTAAAAAACTTTTTTCCAACCCCATAGTAGTACTTGTGTTAATTATTATCGTGATTTCAGCTCTTTCCTATTTGGTAAAGAATTTTTTCTAAATAAAACTTTGTAATTTTTTCGAAAGGAGGATTACCCCATATGACAAAAAAAGATATCGTGCTGAAAATCGCTACCGGCACAAAACTCAAACAACAGGACATTAAAAAAGTGGTCCAAAAAACTCTCGACACAATAATAGACAGCCTGGTCGAAGGCCAAACCGTGGAACTTCGCAACTTCGGAATTTTCAAAGTGAAATCGAGAAGAGGGAGAACCGGCCGCAATCCCAGAACAGGCCAAGTTGTTCCCGTTCCGCCTAAAAAAGTGGTTGTTTTCAAGCCTGGCCTGGAAATGAAGAAGAAAGTAAAATAAAAAATTAATTGGGTTCAGACAGAAATTTTCTAATCTCATAAAACCCCGATTTTAATGATTGGGGTTTTATACTTTAAAAAATCTGCTTCTAACAACATGAAAATAAAAGCGTTAAAAGGCGTTAACGATATTTTACCCAGTGAGGTCAATAACTGGACTTATCTTGAAAATTTATCCCGCCGTTTATTTTCGCAATACGCTTTCCGGGAAATCCGCGTGCCGATCATCGAAGAAAGTGCGCTTTTCACCAGAAGCATCGGCGAACAAACCGATATCGTAGAAAAGGAAATGTACACTTTTGTCGATAAAGGCAAGCGCAAGATTGCCCTGCGGCCGGAAGCAACGGCGTCGGTCGTGCGGGCTTATTTGGAACATGGGCTGGATTCAGAAGGGATTGCAAAGCTTTTTTACATCGGCCCGATGTTCCGCGGCGAAAAGCCGCAATCCGGCAGAAACCGCCAATTTTACCAAATCGGAGCAGAAGTGCTGGGCAGCGACAGCCCTTACCAGGACGCGGAAGTAATCGACATCGCGATTGAATTTTTAAAAGACCTCAACCTTAAAAATTACAAACTGCACATCAATTCCGTCGGCTGCCCGAACGACAAACATAAATTTTCTCAAACACTTAAAAATTATCTTCTAGATAAAAAGGAAAAATTGTGCGCGAGCTGCCAAAACCGCTACGAACGCAACCTGCTTAGAATTCTCGACTGCAAAAATCCCGGCTGCAAATCCATCTTGCAAAAAGCGCCGGACATAAGCAGCCACTTTTGCTCCGACTGTACAGAACATTTTACGCAGGTAAGGACATCTTTAGACGCGCTCGATATCCCATACACGGTCCTGCCGCATCTTGTGCGCGGGCTCGATTATTACACAAAAACCGTATTCGAAATAAACCATAAGGGTTTGGGCGCGCAGGACGCCATTTGCGCCGGCGGCCGCTACGATACTTTAATCAGCGACCTGGGCGGGGCAACTCAGGGCGCGTGCGGTTTTTCCTTTGGCATCGAACGGCTGCTTTTGGCCGCGGCTGCGGAAAAAATCGCTTTTGAAAAAGAACCTGCGCAGGCTGTATATATGTTCAGCTTTGGGCAAAAGGCGCAGATTAAAATATTGGCCCTTGCGCAAAGCTTGCGAAAAGACGGATTTTGCGTATTTATCAACCATGAACAAAAACCGCTTAAAAAACTGCTGCGTCAGGCCGATAAAGCGGCGTATAAGTTTGTCCTTATTTTAGGCGAAGACGAGTTAAGCCAGGGAGTAATCACCTTAAAAAACATGCAGGACGGAACACAACAGCCGCTGAAATTGGACACAATAGCGGATGAGTTAAACAAGATCTTACGAAAATAAAAAAAATGAGCGCGGAAGATAAAAAAATCCCTCAACAATATAGTGAACTACTTGCCCCTTACGCCACGCGTCCTGAACATTCAAAAGGCCGCAAGATAGAAGAACCCGAGCATATTTACCGTTCCATCTATCAACGCGACCGCGACCGCATCATTCACAGTTCCGCTTTTCGGCGGCTGCAGTATAAAACACAGGTGTTTGTAAATCACGAAGGCGACCACTACCGCACTCGCCTCACGCATACTTTAGAAGTAGTGCAAATCGCCCGCACCATTGCCAAGGCTCTGGGATTAAACGAAGAGCTGGTAGAAGCGATTGCCTTAGCACACGATTTAGGCCACACGCCTTTTGGCCATGCCGGGGAAGAAGCCCTGGACGAAATCATGAAGGACAAAGACGGTTCCGGTTTCGAACATAACCAGCAGGGGTTGAGAATCGTAGACCTGCTCGAAGAAAGATATCCTAATTTCAAGGGGCTGAACTTGACCTGGGAAGTGCGAGAAGGAATCATTAAACACGCCACCTCTTTTGACAAGCCAACGCAGACCGGCGAATTCAGCAATCCATGCCCGCCGACCTTGGAGGCGCAGGTAGTAAACGCCGCGGATGAAATCGCTTATAACAACCATGATTTAGACGACGGCATTACGAGCGGCCTGATAAAGGCAGATCTGCTCAACAATATTGAGCTGTGGCAAATCGCTAAAAAAGAAGTAAACAAATCCTATACTAAACTCGCGTCGGCGGTAGAAAAAAAACAGATTATCCGATACCTGATTAATATCCAGGTATCGGAACTTATCGAGCAATCAAAAACCATGATTCAGGATTTAAAGATCGATTCTCCTGGCGCCGCTAAAGAGCAGAAGGTCTCGGTCATAAGCTTTAACAATACGATGCGCAGAAAACTTAACGAATTATCCGATTTCCTGCTTAAAAATCTTTACCGGCATTTTAAAGTAGTGCGCATGTCCAGCAAGGCCCAGCGGTTTATCCGGGAAATTTTTGACGTTTATCTGGAAAATCCGGAGCAGCTGCCGGATTTCACCGGCCGGGGAAGGGACTACGATTCTGGCCCTCTGGAAAGAATCATCTGTGATTATATTGCCGGGATGACCGACCGCTACGCGCTAGATGAATACAAACGTTTATTCCACCCCTGGGAACGCGTATAGATAATTTACGAACAAAAACTGCCCCTGCTTAACACCGTCTCACTCATAATTTTACAAAAAATCCCAGATTTCACTTGACATTCAACTTAATTCAATTTAAAATAGTTTTGAAAAATAAAATAATGTTTTTCAAAACTATAAAAAAACTTTTAAACCCAAGGAGGGGCTTATGAATAAGGATAACCAGAGTTCCCAGGAAGACAAAAGACAGTTCAAAAGGGTAAATGTGCCCGGATTAAAAGTAGGTTTTAAAATTTACGACCTGCGCGCCTGGTCAAACTACCTAGACCGCACTTTGGAATCCATCCAAAACATCAGCATGGGCGGCATTTCTTTCCGCAGCGACCAGGATTTAGCCATAAAAGCTCCGTTGGGCTTAGATATAAGAATCACCCCGGAACAGGGCCCCATCAAAACATTTGGCCGCGTTGCCTGGATTAAGAAAAACAAGGAAAATGATTACGATTTAGGCGTTAAATTTTCCTGGTGGGACAGGGAAGAGGATAAAAAAGCGCTCTACGATCTGATCCAGCAGCATTCTACTTAAAATCCGGGGCCAAATACTCCATGAAAAACGCCTATCAAAAAGAATTATTTCAAAAACTCAGCGAACAGGAAAGCTGGATAAGCGAACTGCGCGCTTTTTCCAAATTACTGGGAAAAGATACCCGCTGGTTTATTTTTCCCAATACAGAACAGAATTATTTCGACTACAAAAAGCACGCCATCGCGAAAAACCGGGATGCGGCGAGATTATACGAAAATATTATAAATAAAATTTTATACCGGGTGGCCAAAACCCGCCTGCCGCAAAAATTTTTATGCGCGGACAAAACCTGGCTCTATCTGATACCCATAATCCGCGGGCATCAGATTTACGGCTACACTTGCGTAAGCCGTTTAAAAAATGAAATCCCGCTACCCCTTTTGGAACTGTTCAATTCCTTTACCTGCACGGTAATAGAATCCACCCAGAAAGAGTTGGAGCTGTTTAAATTATCCGAAACCATCCGGCCAAAAACAATCGCGCTTTCCACCGTACATACTATCAGCCGGATCATCAGTTCTACCTTGGAAATAGACGAGCTTCTGCCGCGCATTGCCCGGCTTACCCTGCAGGTACTGCGCGCCCAACACTGCCAAATTATGCTGCTGGACAAACAGAAAAAAACACTCATACCTCACGCCTGCGTAAATCTCTCCGGGAAACATATCAAACCTCATCCGATAAAACCCGGGCAGGGGATAATGGGCGAAGTAGTCAAAAGCGGCATAATTGTCACGCGGCTGCGGCTGATGTGCGTACCGCTGGTATCCGAAGAAAACATTATCGGCGTTATCTTTATTTCCAAAACAGAAAAAGAGCAGCCGTTTAATATTTTCGACCGGGAGATTTTAACCACGTTATCCGAACAGGCGGTAATCGCCATTAAAAACGCCCAGCTTTACGACGAGCAGGAAAAGCTAACCCTGAACACGATTAAAGCCTTAGCTTCGATTTTAAGCTCGGGCGCGGCGGAAAATTTCGGCCGCACCAATCTCTTCATCAACCTGGCCATGTCTATCGGCATGGAATTAAAACTCTCATCCGACGAAATGCGTGTACTTTATTACGCCGCCATTCTGCATAACATAAGCCAAATGGGCCTGCCGGAAAAGATTTTAAAAAAACCGACGAAACTTACCGGGAAAGATTACCAGATAATCAAAGAACAGCATTTAAAAGGCGCACAGATTATCCAGCCTATCGGCGGCCGCTTAAAATCGGTGCTGCCGATTATCATCCATCACCACGAACGCTATGACGGCAAAGGCTATCCCAGCGGCTTAAAAGGCGACGCCATTCCGCTGGGAGCGAAAATCCTCACCGTGGCCGACGCGTTCGAAGCGATGTTGTCTATCCGGCCTTACCGCAGAAAGATGTCTTTACACCAGGCGGTCTCCGAAATAGTAAAATACAGCGGCGAGCAATTTGACCCGGTCGTTGTCGATGCTTTTGTCCGGGCAATCAAACGTTTTAAAAATAGAATTTTCAAAGGTGAAAAGAATTCATGGATCTGGAAAAGATTTTAAGCTCAAATTCTAATTTTAGAGTCATCCGTTTCTTTTACGAAAATCCGCAATGCCTGGATACGTACAAAAATATTTCCGTGTGGACCGGCCTAAAGCTGGACGCAGTAAAAAAAGCGTTAAAAAATCTCTGCCGGCACAATATCGTAGTCGAGCATAAGAATTCGTCCGTGCCCGGATATTCTTTCACCAATGACACACGAATCGTCGCGAAAATCAAAAGCTGGTTTAAACAAAACACCGCCCAAAAAAATTCCCGCTTTAAAAATTCTTGAATTTTTTAAACTTTTTGTTATAATATAACCTGACCAAACGTTGTGTTGAGCTGATCGTCCCAAGATGAGATACAGGAGGTATCTTGATGCATTGCAAGAACAAGGAAGTTCAGCCCGAGTTTTTTTCCGGGATAAAAAAATTAAAACAAAACAATTCCTTCCAAAAAGGAATTTTCGCAGATAAGTTTAAGAACGGCATCCACCTCGCGTACGACGCGCTAGTAGTGGTGATCATTTCCGTCCTGATGACAAATTTGACATTTTACGTCTTGGGCATTGAACGCGGTAAATCTCTCGCCGGCTTAGCCAAAGAAACAACGCAACAAAAAAGCAAAATGCGCGTAGAAACAAGCCGCGAAGCAGAAAAAATATCCGTGATCACAGAACAACCGCAGTCCGATATCCAGCAAACAAAGCAGCCGGTTGAAGAACAAAAAGAAGAGACTACGGCGGAAATCGATTATGACAATGTGGCCCGCGGTTATGCCATTCAGCTGGTTACTTACTCAAGCAACAGCTATGCCGATAAGGAAATGGATAAACTAAAGACCCAGGGGTTCCGTTCATTCACGGTCCGGCAGGGAAATTATTACGTAGTTTTTTCCGGCGTATATCCGGACAAGCAGCAAGCGAACAAACAATTGAAACCGCTTCAAAACCGCTATAAAGACTGTTTTGTCCGCCGGTTTGATAAATCATAATTTATTATCAGGGTGAAAGGAGAGAAAATAGCATGTCGTTACATCCCAGCCTAACCGCAACCAAAGGGAAAAAACACAGAAGCGTCCACAAGCGTTTCGAACGTATCCAGAAGTTAAAAAAAGACGGTAAATGGGAAGAAGCCAGTTCATGTTTCCGCTTACCGAAAGAAAAAATTGTCCGGATGAAGTTGAAAAAGAAAAAAGCCGAGGCAAAAGAAGGCGCGGAAGGCACAGAACAACAAGCAGCAGCAGCAACACCACCAGCAGCAACAACTTCTGCAACCACAAAAACAAAACCTGCTTCTAAATAAATATTTTCAGGACCTAACTCTAATGAAAAAATTTATTCTTGGTGCGTGTATTTTATTTTGCTGTTTCGGGCTTTGCCGGGCCGATGACTATCCGGAGTGCCTGGGCTTGGCAAAACCACAATACTTAAACGCCTATACCGGCATCATTGCGGCCGATTCCGTGAATATCCGCAGCGGCCCGGGCGTAACTTTTGAAATCCTCTGTCAATTGGATAAGGGCGATTTGGTGCTGGTTCTGGAAGAAAAAGAAACCTCACCCTGGTACAAAATCCGGTTGCCCCGTCACAGCAAGGCCTTTGTCCATAAAGAATTCGCACAAATGGATAAAGACGGCTTGTATGCTACAATTACCGCCGATTCCGTAAATATCCGGGCAGAGCAGGGGACCAATTTCAACATTCTGGGGCAGCTGAACAAAAAAGAAGTAGTCGAACTTATCAGCGTCAACGGAGATTGGTATCAAATTTACCCGCTCACAAACGAAACCGTCAGCGCCTGGGTAAACAAAAAATATGTAAAAAAGAAATCCGGAAAAGATTTATACCTGGAGCAGGATGAAAAATTCCAAAAAGCCTACAATCTCCTGCATCAAGCCCGGATTTTTGAAGAGGATTTGGAAGACATAAAATCCGCGCTGGAAAAATACGAAATAATCGCGCAAGATTTACCCGAGAGTCCGCAGGCAAAAATCGCCCTGGCCCGGATTGACGTTTTAAAACTTCAAGTGGAAGCTGAAGAAAAAGAAAAAGAAGAACAAGAAAAAGAACTCGCGCTCGCCGCCCTGCCGCTGGCCCAAGGCAAAATCATAAAGATGGGAAAGTTCTGGAGAGATAAAGGCACGCACAAACTGATTCAAAACGGAAAAACAGTGTATTTTTTAAAAAGCGATACGGTCAACTTAAACGACTTTCTCGATTTAAGCGTCCAAATCTGGGGCAAGATAATCAAGCCTGGAAAAATCTCTACTATCGAAGTCGAACAGATCGAACTGAATTAATTAAATTTAATTAAATCAAAACTGATACGCATGATGGAACAGAGCAGTCCGCAGTTTTCAGATTTTTTGTTGAGCCTGCCCGCGTTTTTAATCGCTTTAGTCGTGCACGAATACGCGCACGGATATATCGCCAATAAACTCGGCGACGATACCGCCAAACAAATGGGCCGGCTGACGTTCAATCCGCTCGCACATATCGACCCGATGGGCACAGTTTTTTTACCGCTGTTTTTAATTCTCACGCGCGCACCGTTTGTTTTTGGCTGGGCCAAACCCGTGCCTGTGAATTTTTCAAACCTGCGCAATCCGAAAAAACATATGATCTGGGTGGGATTGGCCGGGCCGGCAGCCAATTTTGCGCTCGCGATACTCATATTTTTATTATTGAGCTTGAAAATTCCGGGGATTCCGGTATTTTCCGCTTTTCTGGTTAACGTGATGATTATCAATATCTTCCTGGGCGCGTTTAATCTCATTCCCATACCGCCTTTGGACGGTTCCCGCATCCTAATGGGTCTTTTGCCGCACCGGTTATCAATTGCTTATAGCCGGCTTGAACGTTATGGTATAATAATCTTGATGATGTTCCTGCTCCTAATCCGGAGATTTATATTATGAGCGCGAAAAAGATAACCGTAAACTTATTCGAACGCAGCTATCCGATTATCATCCAAAAAAACGGATTTCAACAGTTAGGGCGTCTGCTGAAAAAAATGCAGCTGGGAAACGCGGCTTGTATTATTACCAACAGCCGCGTCCAGGCTTTGTACGGAAAAGAGTTGGCTCTGAGCTTAACCAGAAACGGCATTGCCACTAGTTTTATAAGAATCGCAGATTCGGAAAAGAGCAAGTCCGCGAAAGTTTATTTTGATACCGTAACTAAAATATCCAAAATCGATACGAAAAAACGCTTATTTCTCATCGCTTTCGGCGGGGGAGTAGCAGGGGATCTATGCGGCTTTATCGCCGCCACTTACAAACGCGGCATAAATTATATCCAGGTTCCGACCACACTGTTGGCTCAGGTGGATTCCGCGATCGGCGGAAAAACCGCGATTGACCTTGCCAGCGGCAAAAACCTGCTCGGCGCTTTCTGCCAGCCGCGCCTGGTTTATTCCAATCTTTCGCTCCTGCAAAGCCTGCCCAAACGCCAAATTAGAAGCGGCATAGCCGAGATTGTAAAATACGGCGTTATATCCGACAAGAAGCTGTTTGGTTACATCGAGAAAAATTACAAAAAGATTCTAAAGCTCGATCCAAATGCGCTCTTATATCTGGTTGCCTCAGCCAGCAGAATAAAAGCGGACGTTGTCTCCAGAGACGAACGGGAAACTCTGGGCTTAAGAGCGGTCCTCAATTTCGGACACACCATCGGCCATGCTCTGGAAACAGCGACAAAATACAACAAGCTCAATCACGGCGAAGCCGTCAGTATCGGCATGACTGCTGCCGCACAAATAGCCCGGCAAATGGGCCTCCTAAAGCAGGAAACATTTCTACGTATAGAACAGCTTCTAAAGCATATGGACCTGCCGGTAAAAACGAAAAACAGTAATTTCCGGGCGGTCCTAAAAGCATTTTACCGGGATAAAAAATTTATAAGAGGCAAAGTGCGTATGGTTCTGCCGACAAGGTTGGGCCATGTGATTGTAACCGAAGATATACCGTTAAACCTCATAAAAACAGTAATAAAAAACCGGGTGGTGAGTTAGTATGAAAATGAACGTAGATATTACTATCAGAAAATTCAAGCCGCAGGACCAGCTGCAAGTGTACCAGCTTATAAGCTCGATTATGAACACGGAATTCCCGCTGGACCGGCAGACCTATTCTGAGCTGGACATAAACGATGTGAGCAAGGCCTACTCGGGCAAGCGCGATATTTTCTTTGTAGCGGTCAACGGGAATATGGTCGTCGGCACAATCGCCATAAAAGAAGACGACCGCAACACCGCACTCCTGCGCCGCATATTTGTCTCGCCGGAGTTCCGGGGCGTTGGCCTGGGTAATAAGCTGATTGTTCAGGCGGTAGAATTCTGCGAGAATAACGGCTACCGTGTTATAAACTTTTGCACAACCGATAAGATGAAAGCCGCAAACAGCCTCTGCCAGAAAAACGGGTTCAAGCGCCGCGCATGCATGGGGTTGGGACCGATAAAGCTTTTGAAATTCACCCGCCGCCTAAGGACGAAAAAAAGACAATAACCAGATCCCAAATCTCAAATACCAAATAAATCTCAAATTTCAATAATCATAACTTATTCTATTACATATAATTATAGAATAATGTTACGTTTAATTTTCAGAAGGGGAGTGGCAGGGGAGAGGCTGGCCGCAAAAAAAATTGTTGCAACGGTTAAAGTTAGGGGTTAGAATTAAGGCATATTTTAAAAGGGGGTTAAATGAAGAAAACTCAAGCTGTAATGATCTGGTTTCTGCCGGTTATCGTCATCGGCGGCTTATTTTATCCAATACTTGGCTATCTGGTATTGGCCATGATGATTGTTTTATTAAGCCTGTCTTTTTTTAAAGGCCGGTACTGGTGCTGGAACCTGTGCCCGCGAGGCGCTTTTTTAGATATTATCCTATCCAAAGTCAGCGCCAAAAAACCCCTGCCGAAAATTTTCAGCAAAATTTGGTTCCGCTGGCTGATATTTGTTTTGTTTATCAGCTTTCTTATCATCCGGATAATCCGCACCGGAGGAAACTTGCTGGCCATTGGTTCAGTCTTTGTCATCATGTGCCTGGTAACCACCATAATTTCCATTATCCTGGGCACAATAAAAAAGCACCGCGCCTGGTGCATGATCTGCCCCATGGGCCTGCTTCAGGAAACGATCGGCAAAAAGAGCCCTTTTAATAAAAAGAAATAATTATAACGCAAAGAAAAGGAGGACAATATGAATACGCGGAGAAAAACACAATTAAATAAACGCAGCGCTATCCTTATAGGTAGTTTAATATTTGTCATTATGATTTCTCTTGCCGCTTGTACTGGTGCGAAACCTCAGCCCTCTCCTGAAATCTTTTCTTTAGCCGGCCCACGCCTATTATTTCTTAATCGGAGCGCTAATTACAAGATTACTGTTCTTAACACTAAAAAAGAACCCAAAAAAGAAGGAGAAGTTACGGCTAGGCTATCTAAAGAATTTGCATACATCAGCTCCACCCCCAAAGGAGTATTTACTCCGGCTAAAGAAGATTCATTAGCTTCAGTTGCTTGGCGCCTTGGTGAAATTGCCCCTGGTGATAACGTTGAAATAGAACTAGAGTTAAGAGCTGCGGCAACAGGACGCGCTCGCATAGATTCTAAGCTTTTCTTTTCAGAAGGAGAGCCGCTTATGGCTATTGTAGAAACTCAAATAACAGGTATCCCGGCCATACATATTTCATCATATGACACAGAAGATCCGGTAGAAGTAGGCAAGCAGACAATCTATGTAATTGAAGCCCGGAACGAAGGAACTTCTCCATGCACCAATGTAGCAATAGAAAGTAAAATTCCAAAGGAAATGGAATTTGTCGCAGCCGAAGGCCCTACAGGCTTTAAACATAAATCAGGTTTAACTCGCTTTGAACCGGTTCCGATTCTCCAGCCCGGGGAAAAACTAACTTATAAAGTGGTTAGCAAGTGCATTAAAGCCGGTTCTGCCAAGCATACAGCTATTCTTGCCTTTGACCAGTTTAAACAACCGATCATGGATGAAGAAGGAACAAGTTGTTATAAATAATAATGTCGAGAATAACTATGTATTGCCAGAGAGACGACAAAGAATAGGATTAATTATGAGGATTATAGAGATGAAAAAAATGTTTATGTTTTTGTTTATTGTTATTTTCAGT
The DNA here is from genome assembly GCA_018813905.1 of Candidatus Omnitrophota bacterium. Taxonomy (GTDB): domain Bacteria; phylum Omnitrophota; class Gorgyraeia; order B26-G9; family B26-G9; genus JAHJAO01. Next base: position 11,557 of record JAHJAO010000031.1, on the reverse strand, counting down.
TTAAATGGCTTGGTATATGCAGAGGGAGAAAAGGCGAGGGTTTTTGACAGCGGATATTTTAATAAGGATGAAATCAGTGAGCGATTGAAAACTATTCCCGAATTTCTCAATAATTTCATAAACGAGCTGTTTGTTACAGAAGAGATGCTGCGCGACGCGCTGAAATTGCTTCCCGCAAAACGCATAGAAGGCATACTAAAAAACATCCAAGATTGTTTAGGGATAACGCTGGCGGATGGAACAGCTTGGCAGGCTACAGTTGTTGTATTTCTGCATTTAACGGATAAAAAGAGTAGCGCGGATTTTGTGGAAGCGGAGAAGAAGATTCAGTTGCTTAAAGATACTGAATACAAGGATAGGATTTTGTCATCCGATTATAAGACAATTCCAGTGCCCGAAGGAGGAAGCGCTTTTATCAGCCGCAAAAAAGTGAGAAATGGCGGGATGGAGCAACTTCAAACAATGTTAATCACATCAAAAGATACCGTAGTGCTTGAACTAGATATAATGGGAACGCAATACACCGACGATGAGTTAATAAAATTAAATACCGCTATCTGGAATACACTGGGGAAGCATTGATGGAAAAATAGAGAAAAACAATATTTGAATATTTAAAATCCTCGATCACTACAAACTATTTTTGGGCTAAGGGAGTAACGACAAAGTAATTGCTGAAATATTCCGGATCATATAAATCTGCCGGAGTAACCTCTATCGGTTTTAAGTTATCTATCAGTTTTTTCTTAAAAAGAGGCTTTCCTGTAGCTTTGACTACGGCTAAAGCCGCTTGCTCTGAACAAACCGCATCTTTGCCAAATAGACCATAAGTAGTCCAGTCCCAGCCCACCTTATCATCTTTTATTGTTTTTTTTGCTGCCTCTTGGGCTGTTTGCCATAGCACTTCTCCATCTACTTTTGATTGCGGCCTAGCAACGTATATACCCCGGTGTCCGTAATTTTTTAAAAATTCTTTTTCCCCGAATATATGGCTGCCCACAACGGAAGTATGATCCAGGAACAATAGTTTTCCATTTACCGTTTTAACAACGGTTAAGGCATGGGAGACGGAGCTTTGTTTCTCACCAGAGGTCAGTATGCGCCTTGTATAAATATGATCAAGTAAGGCAACGGTATTACTTATGGAGTCATCTGCTTCCGGAGCAATAAGCAGAATATCACCGGGCTGTAAACCATCCAGGTCGTGGGGCTGATAGAGGGGGGAGGGGACGTGCGTGGTTTTTATAGAAGTTATAATTGATTTAGTCCAAGACTTATTCTTTATGCTAGCTTCTCTAATTGCTTTTTTCTGTCTTTCTAGCCAGGCCGCATTCATTTTATCAAATTCAGCTTGCTCCTTTAACATTTCCTGCGGATCGCTTTCAATGTTTAGAAATCTAAGGTCTACCGGAGCCGATGTTTTACTTCCTTTTGAAAAAAGCGGTTCTTTAGATTTTTTAGAATCAACATTTCTTGATGAATCGCCCCCGCCAAGGCCAAAAAAAGAGGTTCCTCCGGGCCGAAGGCCATCGTCTGTGTCAATGTCAAACATTGGGGTTGTTGAACGGGCTGGGCATGAAGACTCATGCTGCGCGCGAAGAGCATAAACTCTAGCTTCATCTCCGGGCATCGGATCGCCGTACTGTTGCCCGCAATATGGGCAACTAGCGGCAAATACATCCTGCCCATTTAGAATAATCAAAAGACTGACTAAAATACAAAAAAAGATTTTCGCCATAACTTCCATACGTTTATTTTATTGAATCAATATATATCCCTTGGTATTATATCAGAAAAAAGCTCCTCAAGCGAACCGCAAAAAAATTCTTGAAAATGGCAAAATCAGGGCTGAAATAGCGCTAAATTTGATGGGTTTAGCCTTGCGCCCATGGCCGTCCTGCCGGAACGCCAAAAACAGGGCATTAGCAGCCGGCTCGTAAAAGAGGGCTTTAAAAAGCTCCTAGAACAGGGCTGCAGCTTCGTAATCGTTTTAGGCCATGCCAAGTACTACCCAAAGTTCGGATTTGAGCCTGCGAGCCGCTGCAACGCGAGCTGTGAAGCAAAGCCAAGGCCAGAAAACCTTGTCCGGAGCGGCGAAATATTAGCCGGAATTTGACCCGGCCATATAGTGGCTGCTTTAAAAACCAACCACAAGACGATTATAATCCAATACCAGAAATGAAGGGATTTGTAAACGGGGAATAGCCGCCGCAATCAGCGCAAGCCCGCAAAAGCCAAATTGACGTAACTGATATATTCAGCAACGGATAGCCCGCGGGAATCCTCCCCATACACAAGTTAACATAAGATATATTATAGGCAATAGTACGACATTAAGAAGAAACAATAAAAGACCTGCTTATAAGGAAGTTTTGACTTGGTTTTTAGCTATATATATCTTGATTTGGGCTAATTGTTCTTTACTTGGCTTAGTTTTTTCTTTCAGCCACCTCTGCATTGTCCGGGAGCTAACACCTAAAAAATTAGCCAGATCTTTAGTCTCATAACTGCTGGTGTAAAGATAAAACCTGTGTAATTTGCGCCATTCTTCCAGTTCTTTTTCCACTTATATTTCTCCCTAAAAAACCCTTAAAAACCTTCTAAAAAACGCTTATATTTACGTTCTAAAAATAATCCGTTTTGGATATTTTTATATAAAATCCCGAATAATTTTATGCTGTCTTTATGGTCATATATAAACATATAGTTCCAGCCATTCTTGGTTTTTTGCTTATATACCGTCCTTTCAGGCATACCTAAAAGCTTAAGACTTACATGTAAACCTTCTATAAAATCCTCTGAACCGCTCACGAATTTTGACCTTAATGGAAAGTTTGGTCTACGCTTATCAAAGAAAACGCTGCCATCACCATCAAAAACGCCTCTTATGAAATCAGACAGATATTCTTGCGGAATATCAGGAAATTTAACCGTAAGACTTTTTCTGGGCACAACGCCTAATTTTTCTAAATCTTTGGTTATCCTATCCCTGGCAAAATGAAAGTAATATAGATTTTTTTGGTGTTTTGATGGCTTAATTTGATGTTCAGAATTCATAGTTTTCTTAACCTTTTCAAGCAATTCTTTATCATTAATACATAAAGAAATTACTCCGGCTTTAGATACACAGCCATCCGTAATAATTAAACCTAATACATATGCCATTTCAGAGGACCAGCTGTTAAAGAAGTTCTCGTTTATATCAAAGAATCCCTGTGGTAATTTACCTTGTTTTTGTGCTTCAATTCTTGCCTCCGATTTAGAGCGCTGTTTTATGTTATATTTTCTCGGTCTCTTGTAAACAGCAGCCCGAGAAACATCATAAATCTTAGCGATATCATCCAAGGACTTTCTATCATTTATATATAGACTGATTAATTCATCTTTAGTTAAACTATCCAATTTTTTCATTTTGTTCGTGAGCGCTGATAGCATAGTAACCGCCTTGGATTCTAATGATCTTGCCGTTAACTATAGCATCAGCCACGGTTTTTTGCGCCCTCTTCAGGATCCGGCTAACGGTTTGCTGGGATACATGCATGGATTTAGCTACCTCTTTTTGGCTTGTGCCCATAAAATCAGCTAGTCTGATAGCCTCAAACTCATCTACCCCTAAAACTACTTCATCCGGTCTTCCGGGCCTACCTCTGGGACTAAATTGGCTGATCATGGGGTCAATTCTGACTATTCTATACTTTTTAGGCCTTCCGCGCGATTTCATATTAGCTTCAGCTTAATTTACTAAAACTTACCTACTTTTAACACCCTATTTATTATGAGTGCTTACTCATAATTATCTATTCTATGACAAGAATCTGAGCTTGTCAACACACAAAAAATTTTATTAATTTTATTAAAGGATATCCCTTTGAAAACGCACCCCCGCAGTCCAGAAATGTGGTTGAAAGTTTTGCTTAAAACAGGCTAAGATTATAGGAAGTAGTATATATTTGACGGAGAAACCGGCAAAACAGCGTTTTTCCCGGGGCTCGTTAAGGCTGTGGACTGGTTTCAACAATAACTTGCCGGTATGATTTGAACTATCCTTCTTCACCAACTTATATTGACTTTTCTATGGCCTGTAGGATACTATTTGCAGGAAGGTTTATCGCCCCAATTTTAAGCGCTCCCCTTTCCGGATTAGCTAAAATTTGGGGAGCGGAACTCATCTTGACGGCTTCGGCGTCATGGTCTAAGGATTTAATATAAATATCAAACTTGTCGTCTCTATAAAAGAATTCTTCCTTTGGGATAAGAGCCATAATATCCTGTTTAAAAACACTGCTCGAGTACCCAAAATAGGTAAATATACCCCCAGGGCTAAGCACATCCCATACTGAACGCACCGTTTCTTTCTGCTCAACATCATTCATAACATCGCATTGAAATACCGACCCGCCAAAAGCTAAAGAAATTCCACCCCGGCCAGATCCCGGCTTGAAATATCTGTTGATGTATTCCCCAAATGTCGGATAAAATCTAACTGCACGCAAGTTGGGAAATTCCTGCTTTAATTTCTCGGTCTCGTATTTAAAATAAAATTTAAAAATTTTTAAATCGTTCGGGTTGGGATTCACGACATGCACTATGGAAGGCTGTATCTTGAACTCTCTTGTTAACACCCTTAAAGTATATTCCATCTCCTGCCCCGCCCCCCCCCTACCAGTAATATTTCATCAAAAGACGGGAGTGTATAACCTTTAATATTTCCCCTTTGCATTTCAATTTTTAAGATTAAAATCAAACGTTTAATGTAGTGCCACGAATCTCTAAACTCGACATCCCAAGTCCTGGGGATAGAATGGATCCTTTTAAATTCATGCTCCGGCGCTACGTCAACGATATCGAGATATGGTAAATCGGCTTCTGCCCCGATCAAAAATATCTTTGTCCAAGCCTCATCCATGGAACCGATTTTTATTGCGGGAGCCAAAATTCCGCGATTATCTGCTCCATTAAGACACGATAAAACAGAACTCGCCGCCGAACAATAACCAACGTTTACGAATAGTCCCAGCACCGCAACCATAATCAGCTTATAGCAATAACGCCATATTTTCATTTAGACATACCTCGCCCTAAAAAATAGTGTAAAAGTATACCTTATATTTAAAAGAAATTCAACTCAGGCACTGTGTTATGTGTTTAATTTAGACAGGATTAAATCAGGCGGCTAATCCAGGGTTTTGCATAGCGTTTTCTACCTGCTTGAAAAGCTCTTCAATGCGCGGGCAAGGCTTTTGGACAATACCGGCAATACGCAGTTGCTGCATCTGGTCCGCAGGAAGTTCAAAATCAAATCCGGTTAAGATTAAAAAGTTCGGCCCATCCTGCGGATAGCGCTGATTAATCTCTTTAATCAATTCCAACCCTGATTTTTCCGGCATGCGGATATCGGCAATAACCAGGTCGAATTTTCCCTTTTCGATTAACGCTATCGCTTCAAACGCGTCATAGGCCACCGCGGTTTGATATCCTTTCAGTTTCAGGATACGCGCTAAAAGAAAAGCGAGCATTTTTTCATCATCTACAATCAGCACTTTTTTTGCGTTTTTAAGTGTTTCTACAGCCAATTTCGACCCCCTGACAAAAAATCAGGACACGCGCCTTGGTGTCCTCTTCTAAAAACAATTTTATCACAATCCCATTGATTTTGCAAACCACAAGAGGATATTCCGATTAAATCCGGGAATTATTTAAATTTAAGCAGTTCGGGTGAAAGCGCGAATTGAAGCTGCCATAATCCGGGCGATGTCCGCTCCAGGCACACCACCCCTGCCGGTTTAAAACTAACCGCGGTGCTTTCTTCTTTCCCGGTCAAAGCCAGGCCGGCAAGTTTTTGTAAAAACGGCAGATGTCCGACAACCATGATATCTTCTTCTTCAAATTCCATTTCATTTAGTATATCCACGACAGGGTCATTCGGCTTTAAATTCTGCCTTTGCTGCATTAATCCGCCTTCGCGAAGTAAGATCGAAAATATCTTAGCCGTTTCCGTTGCCCGAAATTTTGGGCTGCTCAACAAAGTATAAACTTCTACTTGCGCGGCTTTTAAAAACGCGGCCATTTTTTTGGCCTGCTGTTTACCTTGTTCGGTTAGGGGACGATTCTGGCTTATCTCTTCTGAGACCGCCTCAGCGTGCTGAACAAGATACATCCTCATCTTCCTACCCCCCCCTCTTTCTTTACCTCTGCTGCTCTTCCCTTTTCAAATCTTAGCCCCTCTTACCCTAAAACTCCACCCAGCTCTGGTCTAATCCTCTTATATCACGAATCGGCTTACCGCGGGTATCTTTTTTATAGACGATACCTCGCGTATCAATAACTAACGTATTATCCGCTAATTTCCCATATTCAGCCGGAACCGCACAGAGAAAAAATTCCGCCCCCGGCGCGTTGGCGGCATTTTCATCCGTGTTCAAATATTCAAAATAATACCCGCACGTCGGGCGGGTATTATTATAAGAATAATTGATTACTTTTAAATCCGGATCGATTATCTTTAAAATATCCTCCTCTTTTACAATCAGTTCCGTCGCCCGGCGCGCATATGTTCCATAACGGCTCTTATATACTTTTTGCGCTGCGGCGAATTTTTTTAAAATAGCGGCAGTTTTTTTCTCGTTAGTTATTTTTAACGCTTTCTCATAAACGAGTTCCGTTTCTCTTTTTACCTGCCAGATATAAAACTGATCCCGCACTTTATCCATGAATCCTTTTCCTTTGGCGTAATCGACGCTGTTACCCGATTGCAACTTCAAGGCTTGAGGCCCGGAATAGACAACGGCTTTGGCCTGACTATTCTCTGATTTACCCGTAAACATTTTCATATATATTCCTTGAGCTAATTTTAACGCGTACCATCCGGAAAAAATAATCATTAGCAACGCGATAAACATATGCATCGTGCTTAATCTCAAATATCCGCGCGGATTCTCATTATTTTTGGCCATGTTTTTTAGTTTTTTTGTTTAAATTTAAAATTGCCCCATGAGTTTCTTTTTTTTCCCGGATTAGCCGGCTAACATTCTTCTGACGCCGGGTAATCTTCTCGCGCGCCATCACAAAATTTCTTCCGCCTCTTTGCGCCACGCCGGGTCCACAATACACAGGAATTTTAAATCCGTCTTTTCCCGGTTTTCGATATACTGTAAAGACCCCGGCGGGATATACACGGCGTTTCCCGCAAAAACCGGACTTACCTCTGCATCAATATGCATCCGCCCTTTACCCTCCAGGATATAATACACCTCCGAAAATTGCAGCCGGTGCGGCCGGGTTTGCGTGTTCGGCTTGACTGTCGCGTGCGCCAAACTGTAGCCAAAAGCAAACTCCCCTTTTTCCGCGTGCAAAAGCTCCCGCAAGACAGAATCATCTTCGGCGATAAATTCTTTGCATTCTTTAAGGCTGCTTATAAACATTTTTTTATACCGCCTTCTTTTTCCATAAGTTAAAATCCTATCCCCAGCAATACCGAACTATTGGTAAAAAAAGTGCCCGCGATGCACGCGGTAAGCAAACACGCCAAATTCGCCGCTAAAAGCGCGCGCGGCGCGACTTCGGCGATAACGCGTATTTTAGAGGGCGCAAGCGCGCTCATTCCGCCGACAAATATTGCCATGGAAGCCAGATGCGCGAAACCACACAGGGCGTAGGTCGCTACAACCGCGGACCGCGGCTGTAAGATCAATTGCCGGCTTAAAGCTTGCGCCAGGTCCTGATAAGCAACCACCTCCGTCAGCACCATGCGTTCACCAATAATCGAAGCGATAATACCGGCGTCAACAGGCGCGACTCCGATGATTAAAGTCAAAGGATAGAAAATCAACCCCATAATCCCCTTAAGCGACCAGTGCATGTTCAAACCAAAAGAACAGTTCAACCAACCGCTTGTTCCGGCCAAAAACAAATCGATCAGAGCCACAATGCCCAAAACCGCGATCAGTAACGCCGCGATACCTACGATCATGCGCACGCCGGCGTTGGCCCCGTTTATAATTGCCACAAATACATTATCCTCGCGTTCATAATGCGGCATGATATCCGTGCCCAAAAGGTCAATGGCCTTTCCTGCTCGGGTAGAATAATTTTTGAAATCACTATGGCTGCCGGCGCCGATAACAGCGAAGCTGAAATCAGATGCCCGGCAATAGCCGGGAACTGATTCTTAAGACAAAACACGTATAAAACAAGCACGTTAGAAGCGACCGTCGCCATTCCCGCGGTCAAAATCGTACACATTTCCGAACGCGTCATCTTTTCCAAATACGGCTTGACGCAAAGTATGGATTCGATGCCAACAAAGATATTACTCGCGGCAACAAGTGATTCCGCGCCGGAAATCCGCATAAGCCTTGTAAAAATTTTAGAGAAGCACCTGATAATAAACGGCATAATCCGCAAATAATAGAGTGCAGAAATAAACGCAGAAAAGAAGATTATTGCGGGAAAAACCTGAAAAGCAAGTATAAATCCAAGCGATGTTTCCCCATTCTCGCCGACTTCACCCGGAGCAAGCGCCAACCGGCCAAACAAAAATTTTGAGCCGGCGGAAGCGCTGTTTAAAATTTTAATGACAATATTATTTAAAACCAAAAATATTTTTGCCCCGATGGGAACCTGGAAGATAAAAACCGCCAGCAAAAGCTGCAGCAACACACCCCAAACAACAGCCTTGCGGTTTAAGACTTTCTTATTTTCCGAGCATAACCAGGCGATAAAAATTATTACCGCGATACCGGTAAAGCTTATAAAATTATAAATGTCCATGTCCTCTATCTCTCTCCGGCTATTCCACCCGGCGGGCAAGTTCTATCGGATTAATCAGGTTTTTATCTTCCTGTTGAATTACATATTCGTAGAAATCACATTTCTTGCATTCAATAAATTTAATCGAAAAAATCGCCCGGCCTTTGCCCTCGCAAAGCGTATTGGGAATAATCCAACAAGCCCGCCCGGCATTTTTTCCGTCATGCACATTGTCCAGCCTCGTTTCAGTCGACGCCGGACATACATCCATAGTGTCGCACTTTGAGCCGCCAGCTTCCAATCCGCAATCTTTATATTGCCAACAATTAAGTTTCATGGCTTCCTCCTTATTTTCAATAAAAAAAGCAACTTATCATCATCTTAAGTTGCTTCTTAACGTAAAACCGTTCCGATTTTAACACTAACCCACCGCCTCTCTTTTTTTAGGCAGGTCCGCATGTAACGCTTTACCAATCAAGCCCTAAACTTTTCTTTACGTATTTGTCTATTTTTTCTGCGTCGGCAGCGTTGATTTTTGTAAACTCAACCCCCGTTTCCATAAACCGTTCTTCCCGGTCCCGCAGCCAGATAACCTGCCCTTCCACCGATAACGGTTCTTTTTCATCCGGGATATTGAACACCAGCTGCAGCTTCGTCCCCTCTTGCAGTTTTTCTTTTATAAAAACTTTAAGACCGGATGGGCTGATATCCACGCTCACGCATTTGCCACTTGTATGCTCGTCAATTTTATAATGCACAGTTGTGCTCAGATTTGTCCGTACAAACTCACGCTGCTCCACAACCTTACCTAAAGCCCCCTGGATATATACGCTCAAGGCCGCCTGCTGGTCATAATCAAAATCTACAAACTCCACCCCGGTATCAAAAAAAGACTCAGAAAATATTCTCTGCCAAACCACTTTCACCTCTACGTTTATGGGCACGGGAATAGAAGGAATAACCAGCCGCATCAAAAGCAATTTTTCCCGCTCTAAAGGTTCATCCGCGATAAAACGCATACCGGATATGCTGATATTACGGACTAAAACTTTCTTTTCTGCCTTATTTTCCCCGTTTTTTCTTTGATAAATAGCCTCTACTCCTACGCAGAGGCGGGCGAAATTACGGCGTTCTTTATTATCAAACACATCTACCCCCGTATCTTTTCTTATACAATATGTTACCGAATTATACAAATAAGTCAATACCTATCCCTGGGCAATAAAAAACCTGCCCGTTTTTAACGGGCAGGTCAAAAGCAACTATTAAACTATGCCTTCTTAATACTCTTTCTTTATCGGCTTATCATTTAGAATGCTTCTATATAACAGGCCCACAGCTTCAAATGCGCCGTTTACAAAATGCGTATTCTTTCCCGGACGGACTTCGATGGATTTTAAAGTAAACTCTTTAAGCTCATTAAGCTTATCCACGTCCAATGTCCAATCGGTCATTTCGGCTTTTTCCAGTTTTTGCAGGTTATCCAGAAGCACTTCCTTTTCCGCCCTCAATTCATTCAACTGCTTCGCGTATTTTATTTCCATTTCCTTGGCGCCGAAATTATTGGAAACAAGCTCTTGGCGCTCTTTTTCTAAAACAGCAATCTTCTGCAATAAACCTCTCTGCTCTCCCTGTAATTTAAAAACCTGCTTCTGCAGCAATTCAGATTCGCCAAGCAACTCTAAAGAATGCTTTTGATTGCTCTCAAGATTTCCGATCTTCATTTCCAGAATTTTGTGCTCTTTTTTAAATTCGACTATTTTTTCTAAGGCCTGCTCCTGGTCTTTTTCCGACTGCCAAAGTTTATCCTGCAACAGTTTATTATCCGCTTCCAGCTTTTTTAACTCCTGCGGGCTGCTTTGTTTGTCGTCTACCTGTACAAGTAACGCGCTGCGCTCGTCTTTAAGGCGGGCTACATTTTCTTCCGCTCTTTTTTTGACGGTTTTAAGATGCCCTATTTCCTGCTTCATTTTTTCGTTTTGCTCTTTTAAGCTGGCAAGGCTTTTAGCCAAATGTTCTTTGTTATGAGTTAAAGAGGACATTTGATTGTTATCCAGCAGTTTTAACTTTTTCCCAATGATTTTCGCAAAACATTTCCGGCAGGAAAAAATGAACCCGATAAAATTACCGTTTTCCCCCTGCGTATGGCCCACGAGCTTAACGCCCTTCATGCGGCTGCAAACAATACAGGATGTTTGAAAACCTTTTTCTATTTTTTCGTTTACTCTCTCGATAACAGTTTTTTTACTCATTTACTGCCTCCGCATCTTTAAAAAGTTTATCTTTCTATAAAAAATTCTTTAAATTTAATCCGGTATTTACATAAAGCGCTTAACCCGATACGACAATTGAAGTTAATTCGCCCTAAAAAGCATTATAAGTGTACCATAATTTTAAAAAAATACAAGGGCTAAACGCACATTTTTTTTAAAAAGCCCCAAATTAAAAAAGGCCTGCTTCTGTTCCTCTGTAAACAGAACCGGCCCCTTTATAACCCTAACCCCCGCAAACTGTTAGAAAGAACTTATCCTCCTCAATCGCTGTTTTTCTCTGCCGCACGGTATAAAAACGTGTTTTTCCAGAGCTAATAATTATCGAATCCGTTGCCAAGCGTTAAGCAACCCTGTCTTTTTCAATTTACTCCAGCTTCAGCCGCTTGTCAAGAAAATAATAGCATACTGTTATTGCAAGGCAAAAATGTCCTGTTTCTAGCAAAGCAAGAATGTCCGGTTTTCATGTTACTGTTAATAGTAGCCCTTTTTCTTTTGGGGCTACCTTTTCTTTTTGTTGATACTGTGGATAGTGTGTG
>JAHJAO010000030.1 GCA_018813905.1 Candidatus Omnitrophota bacterium | reverse complement strand
CAACCATTATCTATATGCGTTTTGAAATTCCGTTTTCCATTACTTCCTTGCGCCATCTTTTATGCGTCCTCCTTTCCCAGTTTTTCCAAAAAATAAAGCCGACCTGCATCTTCGGCAGCTCGGCTGTCTTTAGCTTGCTAAAAGTTAGTTGTCGGTGCGCCCGGCGATCTTAGCTTTTGCTTCAAGACCCGTAGCTTTGCGCCCCCTGATCGCTCAGGGTTTGCCCATACCTTTTCTTGGTATGCCCGCTTTCGCGGATTTTCGGATATCAAAACTACTTAGTTTAAGCAGAATAAAAGTTTTTCTAATCTGCATAATAAGTATATCATACCCTTATGTCCTTGTCAAGTAACAATGCGGAATTTTTCCACAATTGGATATACATATAACTAGTTGCAATACAATATGTTATAGTAAACAATGTTTTTTAAATATTTTCTTTTTTAAGAAAACTTTCCATAAGATCATGCCCGACACTTATCGTATATTTGCTTTTTTGAGCTAAATTTTCATTAAAAGCATCCAAGCCATTGGATTCAATCCCTGCGCCAAACATAACAAAACAAATCGGGTCCGCGGTATGCGTCCGCAAAGAAATCGGCGTAGGGTGATCCGGTAAAACCAGAATTCGCACCTCATCTTTTCTATCCTTAAATTCAGCAAGAATTTTCCCCACGACATACCGGTCAAAGTTTTCAATCGCTTTTATCTTCTCCCGGGTATCGGCGTTATGTCCCGCTTCATCCGGAGCTTCCACATGGACAAAAATAAAATCCTTGTCTTTTAAGGCTTCTAAGGCATACTCCGCTTTGCCTTCGTAGTTAGTGTCGTAATAACCCGTAACCCCCGGCACGGCTATCGGCGTAAGCCCCGCGGCAATACCGATACCTTTAATAAGGTCTACGGCCGAAATTACCGAGCCTTCTAAGCCATACTTTTGCCTGAAAGTAGGCATTTGCACTTTCTTTCCCTGTCCCCACAACCAGATCATATTCGCCGGGTTCTCTTTTAGGTCAATCCGGACCAGATTAATCTCATGCTCGGACAATACGTTTTTAGATTTGCCCATGAGCTGAATAATTTTTTCATTTTCCGCGGTCGCTGTTTTGGGTAGATGTTTGGGAATATTTTCACCCATAATATCATGCGGCGGATAACATTTTATATTTAAAAACTCAGGTACGGCTCCGCGGACGACCATCAAATGCCGGTAACTGACCCCGGCGTAAAAACGCACGTCTTCCGCGCCTAAAGTTTTGTTTAATGTCTTTATCAGCACCAGGGCTTCCTTTGTCGTGATATGGCCGGCGCTGTAATCAACCAGTTTATCATTTTCCACAGTAATAAAATTGCAGCGGAAAGCGACTTCGTCATCTTTTAAATCAATCCCTATATTTAACGCTTCCAACGGTCCGCGGCCGCTAAAATATTTTACCGGGTCATAACCAAAAATAGACAGATTAGCAATGTCACTGCCCGGGGTCATGCCTTTTGGGACAAAACAGGTTATTCCCACCTTTCCCTGTTGCGCTAAAAAATCCATATTTGTGGTTCTGGCTACTTCCAACGGAGTTTTTCCTCCTAATTCCTCGAGCGGATAGTCGGCCATCCCGTCCGCCACCAAAACGATGTATTTTAATTTCTTCATATCTTTTTTATTCCCGTCTCTTTTAAAACCGCTTCTATCTGAGCCGGTATTATTTTTGGCTCAGCTACGCTTTTTATCGCCCGGTCCGGATCTTTTAAGCCGTGCCCGGTTAGGATGCAAACAATTTTTGCCCCGGCCGGTATTTTATTAAAATATCCCTGCTTGCTCAATTTTATAATACCAGCAACCGAAGCAGCTGATGCCGGCTCGACAAAAACACCTTCCTGGCCGGAGAGCAATCGGTAAGCGGCTAAAATTTCTTCGTCCGTAACCTCATCAATCAACCCGTTTGATTCATCCCGCGCCTCTATTGCATGTTGCCAGCTTGCCGGATTGCCGATTTTTATGGCGGTAGCGATTGTTTTCGGTTCCCTAATAATCATCTTTTTGACAATCGGAGCTGCCCCCTCGGCTTGAAACCCGAGCATCTTCGGCAAGATGGGTTTAACTTTGCCTTGAGCGTATTCGTTAAATCCTTTCCAATACGCCGTAATATTTCCCGCGTTTCCCACGGGGATAGAGAGAAATTCCGGCGCCTGTCCTAATTGGTCGCAGATCTCAAACGCCGCTGTCTTCTGCCCTTCAATACGGTAGGGATTAAGAGAATTTACTAACGTTACCGGAAAATTATCGGTTATCTGCCGTACAAGCTCTAAGGCCTGATCAAAATTGCCGTCAACAGCCAGAACTTGCGCGCCATGGATTAGCGCCTGGGCTAACTTTCCCAGAGCAATCGCCCCTTTGGGAATTAAAACAATGCATTTCAGATTAGCTTTTGCGCTGTAAGCCGCAGCCGCTGCCGAAGTATTGCCGGTGGAAGCGCACATGACCGCGCGCGCATTTTCTTCCTTGGCCTTGGAAATGGCCATGGTCATCCCCCGGTCCTTAAACGACCCGGTCGGATTTAAGCCTTCATATTTCAGATACACGGAAATATTTTTGCCGACCAATTTACTAATGGCCGCAGCGTAAATTAAAGGGGTATTGCCCTCATTCAAAGTAATTATTGGTGTTTTATTGCTGACCGGCAAATATTTTTTGTAACCATTGATAATACCTTGCCACATAATTTCTTTTTTATCCGTTTTAGACGCTTTCCACGCGCAACGCAACTGTTTTTTTTCTAATGATCGGCAGTTTATCGATGCGCATCAATGCCTGTCTAAGCTCTTTTTCTCTGGCCTCATGCGTCATCATGATTATCGGAACCGCTTGCCCCTGGTGCCGCCCCTTTTGCAGCACGCTGCATATACTAATATTGGATTTACCCAAAATTTTTGAGATCAGAGATAAGGCCCCGGGTTTATCAATAGCCATAAACCGGATATAATAACGGCTTTTTATCTTGTGGATTGGGCTAATGCGCCGGTATCTATTTTGAGAAGGCGCAAAAGTTTGGCTCGACACCCATTCAATTTTAGCGAGCCGCTTAGAAATATCGGCAAGATCACTAACCACCGCGCTTGCCGCGGGCATCTGCCCGGCGCCTTGGCCATAAAGAATCATTTCGCCCGCTAAATCGGCGGTGATAAAAATAGCGTTAAAAACTCCATTTACGTTGGACAAAAGATGCTTTTTGGGCAACAATGTGGGGTGAACGCGAATTTGCAGGTCTTTGCCCGCTATTTTCGCGATGGCCAAAAGTTTTATGCAGTAACCGAATTCGTCCGCGTATTGAATATCATGAAGTTTTATTTCATTAATGCCCTCGACATAGACATCGGAAAGTTTGATGCCCTGCCCAAAACAGAGGCGCGATAGAATAACCAGTTTATGCGCGGAATCGATGCCGCTTGTGTCCAGTTTAAAATTCCTCTCGGCAAATCCATGGATTCTTGCCTGGCGAAGAGCGGATTTAAAATCGCACCTGTTTTGCGTCATTTCCGAAAGGATATAATTGGACGTCCCGTTTATTATCCCAAAAATATTTTCCACATTATTAGAGATAAGCCCGTCGCGGATCGCCTTAATCACCGGGATAGCGGCGCCGACACTGGCCTCAAAATAGATATCCACGCCGCATTTGCGGGCGAGCCTCATAAGCTCCGGGCCGGCTTCGGCAAGCAACGCTTTATTCGCCGTAACGACAAATTTTTTATTTTTTAAAGCGCGGATTATGTATTCCTTTGCCGGGTTTATCCCGCCGATAAGTTCGACGACTATTTGTATTTGCTCGTCATCCAATACCTTATCAACATTTCTAGTAAACAAAACGCCCTTGGGCATAAAATTTCTCTTGCGCCGCACATCCAGATCGCAAATGGTTTTTAAAATGAGCCTAGTCTTGAGCTTTTCAGATAGCAGACTTGATTTGCGGCTAAGAATTTTTGCCACACCCGTTCCTACCGTACCATAACCGATTATACCGATTTTAATTTCCTGCATAATTTTACCTAAATTTATTGGATTTTTTGTTAAACTTGGAAGCGCAAACCCCAATAATGCTGTCTAACACAAACAGATTATTGTCTTCTGCCTCCACGAACTTTACGCCGATATCAAACAAATTGTTGTTTTTAACATGTTTATTCAAGTATACGACCTTGCCCAAAAAAACAATTAACCGCTCCGTATTCGGCAATTTCAAGGATATATGCAGCAAATCGCCGGTTTTAAATTTTCGATCACAAGTAAAACAAACACCTCCCAGGCCGATATTGCGCGTTAAACTCATATCCAAATTGCGCGTTGCGACCGGATACAAATAATAACTGACCACGAAATTTGCGTTTATCCGCCAAAACCGGCGTTGCTCGTTTTTTAACTGTCCGTCCACACCGGTCGACTGTTGTTTTGTTCCGGCCATGACAAATTTCACCTTGATTTACTTTTAAACCTAACTCTATATTAAAAAACGGGATGCAATCAATTTGGTCGGGGCGGACAGATTTGAACTGTCGACCTCTTGAACCCCATTCAAGCGCGCTAGCCAAACTGCGCCACGCCCCGCACAGCATATCAGTAAAAACCTCTTCCTTAGGTTACAATAAAACCCGGCGGATTTCAAGCAAAATATGACCGGGTAAAAAATTTTTTACGCAAATGTCGAAAAAATCACATTTCCCTTTTGCCGGAACGTTGCATCAAACACTTTACCGCCACAAAGGGCGACTTGTTTTTAAATAAAACAGCGCAAACTTCATTGGTAATCGGCATTTCCACGCGATTCTTCCTGGCCAGTTTCAAAGCCGCTTTTGCGGTCATCACCCCTTCTATGACCATCTCCGTACCAGTCAAAATTTTAGCCAGTTTTTTGCCCCGACCTAATTGTTCGCCTAAAGAGTAATTTCGGCTCCTCGGGTTAAAACTGGTAGTAACTAAATCCCCCAACCCCGACAAGCCGGTGAAGGTTCTAAAATCTGCTCCTAATTTCGCACCCAATTTGGTCATTTCCACCAGCCCCCGGGTTAAAAGCGCCGCTTTGGTATTGGTGCCAAAGCCCAAACCGTCTGAAATTCCGCAGGCAATAGCAATAACGTTTTTTAGGGCGCCGCCTAATTCCACCCCAATTAGATCTTGGGCAGTGTAAACTCTGAATGATTCCGTCATGAAAGTTTTTTGAATCTTCCGCGCTATATTTATATTTTTTGCGGCCACAACGCAGGCCGAAGGTATGCCGCAGACGACCTCCGAGGCAATATTCGGCCCGGACAAAACCGCTAACTTTAGGTGTGTTCCCAGTATTTCCCGGATAAGTTCGGACATCCGCTTTGCGGAATCGAATTCGAGCCCCTTAACTACGCTTAAATATAGGCAACCAGGCGAACAATACGCCTTAACTTTTTTCAATATTATTCTCAAAAATTGGGCGGGTACGGCAAAAACGACAAGTTCACTCTCATCCAGCGCTCGTGCTAAATCCGGCTCTATTTTCATCTGCGCGGGCAGTTGCACTCCCGGCAAAAACTTTTTGTTTTCTCCTGCCCGGATCATTATTTTTAAATATTCCGGGAAAGCGCCCCATAAAGTAGTATTATGGCCGTTGCGGGCCAAAAGCACCCCCAGCGCCGTCCCCCAACCTCCGTCACCAACAATCGTTATTCTCATTTTTTCTCAAAAACTCTCCTTTCTCTGCCCGCGATAAGCCGTTTTATATTCGAACGGTGCGTAGCGACGACAATTATGCATAAAATCGCACTCAGGATCACCACGCAATAATTTTGTTTCGTAAAGTGATTATAAAACGGCATCAGGATACCGGCTACAATCGACCCTAAAGACACGTATCTGGTAAAAATCACCACCGCCACAAAAACTAATAAACCAAACAAGGCTGCTTTGGGAGCAATCGCGATTAAGACCCCCATACTTGTCGCCACACCTTTACCGCCTTTAAATTTCAGGAAGATATTGAAGACATGCCCCAAAACCACGCAAACACCGAAAAACGCCCGGACAAATTCTACAGATACAACTGCCGGCTCTTGTAAAAATAATTTGCTGAACAAACTCACGGCCAGGATCCCTTTAAAAATATCCAAAAATAAAACAAAAGCTGCCGGAAGCTTGCCTAAAACACGTAATGCGTTTGTCGCCCCCACATTGCCGCTGCCGTAATCACGGATATCAACATTTTTCATGATTTTGGCAAAAATAAATGCCGTGGGGATAGCTCCCGCTAGATAACTAAATAGCGCGCCAAAAAATATGCGGATCATCTTAACCTTCCTTTTGTTTCTTTTTTTCCCGAATTAGTATTTGAATCGGTACGCCATTGAATCCGAATCGCCGCCTTAAATCATTTTCGATGCAGCGGATGAAATCATCTTTTACCAAAGAAGGGTGGTTAACCAATAGAATAAATTTTGGCGGCAAAACATCTGTTTGTGTTAAATAATTTATTTTCAACTTGCCCGCCCGGCTCAGCTGCGGAATCCTTTGCTTTAAATGCGCGATAGTTTCGTTTAAATCCTTTTGTTTTACCTTAAGCTTTGCATTATCCCGGCTTTTTATGGCCAGTTCAATCGCCGCTTCAAGGTTCAGGTTCTCTTTTGCCGAACAAAGCACGATGTGAGCGAAATCAATAAACGCCGCTTTTTGATTAATCGTGCGAATGCAGTCGGACAATTTAATTTTAATCAAATCAGATTTGTTTATAGCGATTACGCACGGCTTATATTCATCTTTTATAAGTCTAAAGATCTGCAAGTCATCGTTTTGTATGCCGCACTTTGCATCAACCATAACTATACAAACGTCTGCGCGCCGCACAGCACTAATTGTACGCGAACGCGAATAAAAATCGATGTTGTCCTTGATCTTTTTTTTTGCGCTTATACCGGCGGTATCGATCAATACAATTTTATGCCCGCCAAATTCCACTGTCGTATCCACCGCATCCCGGGTTGTCCCCGGACGCTCATCGACAATCACGCGTTCTTCCTTAAGAATTCTGTTCAAGAATGATGACTTGCCTACGTTCGGCCGGCCGATTATTGCTATTTTCAACAAATATTCCTCGCAAACCTTTTCCTGTGTATGCAATTTGGAAAAGGCGCTGCTAATCGCTTCTTTTAATTGTTCGATATTATTTGCGTGCAGGGCGGAAACAAAATAAATATCTTTTGCCCCCAACTCATAAAATTCGGAATATAAATTAAGCTTTGAAATGTCATCGACTTTATTGACCGCGACAATTATTTTTTTTCCAAACCGTCTTAAAAAATTGAGAATTTCAATATCTGCCGGGACAAGACCTGTTTGCGCATCCAATACCAGAACAATTAGTTCTGATGTCTCAATCGCCCAAACAACTTGGTCGATTACCGCAACCGACAGGTCCGCGCGTTCTCTCAGAATTATTCCGCCGGTATCAATCAAGGTGAAATCAAAATTTTTCCAAGCCGCTTTTTTATAAATCCGGTCGCGGGTTACGCCGCTGGTCGCTTCCACGATTGTGTGCCTGTGCCCCAGAATTCGATTAAAGAGGCTGGACTTGCCTACGTTCGGCCGGCCGACAATAACAACGGCATCTTTTTGCAATACCACGGAAACATCCCACCCGTTCTAAAAATTATGGTTGTTATTCAATAAACGGCTGCCTTTATATAGATAGTCAAAACCGGAAACCAGGGTGAAAAAAGCAGCAATATTCCAGATGATAAAAGAATATTTAAATTGCAAAAGAATACAGATAATCGTGCCCATTTGGGAAAAAGTAGTTAATTTCCCCCAATAACTGGGACTAATCTTCAAATCCCCGCTAATGATATAGACTAAAGTAGAACCGATAACCAAAATTATATCCCGCGAGATTACCAAAATAGGCAGCCATACCGGCAAACGGATAATAAGCGGAACATTATGAGCTAAAGCCAGGGTTATAAAACTGGAACTAAGCAGTAACTTGTCGGCTAAAGGATCAAGAAAAGAGCCCAGTTTTGTTTTTAATTTACGGGTGCGGGCAATATATCCATCAACGCCATCGCTTATTACCGCAATAAAAAATATCAAAAGGGCTAAATAGCGCAAAAAGTCTTTTTCCGGGCAATAATAAACAATGCTGCTGATAAATAGGGGTATCAGTATGATTCTAAAAATGGATATCCAATTTGGTAAATTCATAGTCGGTTTATTCGATTAATCTAATTCGGTGAGGCGGCCAATAGATTAGAATCGCCTTGCCGATAAGATTCTCCTCCGGCACAAACCCCCAATACCGCGAATCCCGGGAATTGGCGCTATTATCACCCAAAACATAGAAACTTTTTGCGGGAACGCTAATTTTTTCACCGGTTTTGCCGAAATCGCCCCGGTTGTAATAGAAAGGCATCATTAACTGTTCGCTTTTTATCGGTTCTGTGTCCAGATAAATCTTACCGTTATGTATCTGTAAATTTTCGAATTCCAAACCGATAAGTCTTTTTATGTAAGCCAACCGCGGATTTTCCGGAAATTTAAAAACAATCACTTCTCCCCTCTCCGGTTTACGAAACCGGTAGATAAGTTTGTTGACGAGTATCCGGTCGCCTTCAACCAATGTGGGATTCATGGAACCCGTAGGAATTTTATAGGCCTGGACGAAAAACGTGCGGATAATCAAAGCCAAAATAAGCGCGATTATTAAAGATTCCGCATATTCACGGATTAATGCTTTCATTTTTTGATTCATAAACCACTAGATCCTCTTTAAATTTTTAATACGGCCCGAAACGCTTCTTGAGGAATTTGAATTTTCCCAAATTGCTTCATGCGCTTTTTGCCCATTTTTTGTTTTTTAAGCAGCTTCTTTTTCCGTGTGATATCGCCGCCATAACACTTCGCCGTCACATTCTTCCCCAGAGGTTTTACGTTTTCCCGCGCAATAACCTTGCCGCCAATAGCCGCTTGAATCGCCACCTCATAAAGCTGGCGGGGAATCAGTTCCCGGAGCTTTGTAACCAACTGCCGGGCTTTGAATTGTACATTGTCTTTATGCAGTAGGAATGACAGCGCATCGCAGATTTCCCCGTTTATTAGAATATCAAGTTTTATGAGTTTTGTCATGCGATATCCGATAAGTTCATAGTCCAGCGATCCGTAGCCCTTAGTCAAGGACTTTAGCTTATCATAAAAATCCACGATGATCTCGGACAAAGGAAACTCATAAGTCAACATTATCCGTTCCTCATCCAGAAATTCCTTGCCGATGAAAATTCCCCGTTTGTCGCGGGCAATTTCTATAATCAAGCTCATACTTTCCAACGGTATAATCATAAACGCCTTAACATAAGGTTCTTCGATGTGTTTAACCTGGGTAATGCTGGGAAATTTTGAAGGACAATCCACATTCAACACTTTCTCGTCCGTCTGGATTACGCGATAGACAACACTGGGAGTAGTAGCAATTAAATCCAACGAGAACTCCCGCTCCAGCCGTTCCTGGACGATATCCATGTGTAACAAACCCAGAAATCCACACCTAAATCCAAATCCTAACGAGGGACTGCTCTCCGGCTCAAAAATGAACCCGTAATCGGTGAGTTTTAGTTTATTTAACGCCGTGCGCAACTGGTCAAAATCTTTGCTGTTTACCGGATATAGGCCGCAAAACACCAACGCTTGTTTCTTCTTAAATCCAGGCAGCGACTCCTTTGCCGGATTATTTTCTGCGGTAACGGTATCACCGATTAAAACCTCCTCCGGCGTCTTGATATTACAACATATATATCCTACTTCACCACAGCAAAGCTTATCAATCTTTTGCGGACTAGGTTTAAAAATACCGGTTTCCTGAACTTCATAGTCCTTTCCGGTGCGCATAAACATCACTTTCATTTTCGGCTCAATGCAACCGTTAACAATCCGCAAGTAAACAATCACTCCCTTAAACGTATCAAATTCCGAATCAAAAATCAACGCCTGCAAGGGCGCATCCGGTTCGCCCTGAGGCTGGGGTATCTGGGATACGACTTTTTCCAATATTTTATCGGTATCTGTACCCAGTTTCGCACTGGTCAAAACCGGCTCTTCCTCTATGCCTAAAATATCCTTGATCTGATGCCGCACGGCATCGGGTTGCGCATGGGCCAAGTCAATCTTGTTAATCACGGGTAAAATCTTTAAATGTTGTTCGGATGCCAGATAAAAATTGGCCACGGTCTGCGCCTCAATTCCCTGCGAGGCATCGATTAACAGCAGCGCGCCTTCACAAGCGGCCAGGGATTTTGCAACTTCATAGCTAAAATCGACATGACCGGGAGTATCGATAAGGTTTAATTGATAAATATTGCCGTCTTTTGCCCGGTATTCCATGCGCACAGCACTGGCTTTAATCGTAATGCCTCTTTCCCGTTCCAGCTCCATGCTGTCCAGCATTTGGTTATAAAAATTGCGCTTATCGACCGTATTGGTAATTTCCAAGAATCGGTCCGCAAGCGTGGATTTGCCATGATCGATATGGGCAATAATGCAAAAGTTTCTGATAAATTCTTTCTTCATAATAAACCGGCGCCAAACCGGATAAGTCTGCGCGTCTGGGTAAGAGTATGCGCTTCAGCATAAATGCGAACAATCGGTTCTGTGCCCGAAGCACGAATTAAGAGCCAGCTATCATCTTCCAGATTAAACTTTTTACCATCATAATCTTCGATTTTAACAACTTTTTCCCCGCAGATCTGTTTGAAATTTTTGATTGGTTTAGCGGACTTTATTTTTTTGACACCAAGATCCCTCCTCATGTACCGAAAGCAGCCAAATCTTTTCTCCATATCCTTTATTATTGCGGCAATAGACATCTTTCGGCACGCCATAAGTTCCAGCAGCAAAAGTCCGGATAAAATACCATCTCTTTCCGGCATATAATTTTTAAAACCAATGCCGCCGGATTCTTCGCCGCCGAGCAGGACATCGTTTTTTATCATTTGCGCAGCGATATTTTTAAAACCCACCGGCACTACCTCTAAAGGCAGCTCATAATATTTGGTTATTTTGTCCACTTGATTGGTGGTATTTATCGTTTTTACCACTTTTCCGCGCCAACAGCGATTTTCGATCAGATGCAGCAAAATCAGGCAAATCGCCTGATGGGAGTTGATAAACTCGCCGTTCGGACACATCGCGCCAATGCGGTCACCATCGCCGTCAAAAGCAAGCCCAAGGTCATATCTGCCCGTTTGGAGCTCTCTTTTTAAAGCCGTTAAATTTTTTTCTATCGGTTCCGGGTTTATCCCGCCGAAGAAAGGATCATGTCCGACATTTATGGTGGTGATTTTAAACGGCGTATCCTTTATGGCCTGTTCTGTAATGCCGGCCGTTACCCCATGCATCGCGTCTACAATTATCTTAAAGCGGGATTTCCTTAAAATTTTAAGGTCTAAATAACCTCTTAAAGCTTTAATATAATCGGCCGTAACGTTAACGGTTTTAATTTTGGCAATACGCGGCCTGGTTATTTTTTTCGGCCGGCTAATGAGTCTTTCAATTTGAGAAGTTACCTCACCCGTTACTGATGCGCCAAAGCGGTTTTTAATCTTAACGCCGTTGAAAATCGGCGGATTATGGCTTGCCGTTATAATTACGCCGCTTACCAGGCGCATCTTGCGCACAGCCCAGCTTATCGCCGGCGTCGGCACGCACATATGCGTTAGAAAAACAGGGATATTATTTTGGCTTAACGTCCGGGCAAAATGTTTTGCGAACTTATCCGAGGCAAATCTGCGGTCATAACCGACCAGCACGCCGGCGGTTATTTCTTTTTTTGTAAAATTTTCTGATAAATAAACAGCCAACGCCCGAGCAATTAATTCCACATTTTTAAAAGTAAAATCTTCCGCGATAACACCTCTGAATCCATCGGTGCCGAATTTGATCATAAACCATACCTGAGTTTTTCGATTGCCTTCGTTCTGTTTTTTTTACCAAACACGTAAGAGCCAGCGACCAGAATATTCGCGCCGCTTTTTATAACCCGGGGTGCAGTCTTATCGGTTATCCCGCCATCTACTTCGATATCTTTATCGTATAGCGCTCTTAAATCCTTGATTTTCGGCAAAACGGTCTTTATAAACGATTGCCCGCCGAAACCGGGATGGACACTCATAAGCAGTATCATATCCGCCAAATCTAAAACCGGAATTACTTTTTTAAGGGGTGTCGCCGGGTTTAAGCTTATACCAAAACGCACACGGCTTTGAGAAAGCCTGCGTTTAATCTTTTTAAGCAGCCCTTTTGAACAGGTTTCGATATGTACGGTAATTATATTGCTACCCGCACGGATAAAGGGTTCAAGAAAAAACTCGGGGTCCGATATCATCAGATGTACATCCAGCGGCAAGTTTGTGCGTTTGCGGATGGCGGCAACCACCGCCGGCCCAATAGATATGTTTGGAACAAAATGGCCGTCCATCACGTCCACATGCAACATATCGGCTTTTGCTTTTTCTGCAGTTTTAATTTCCGATTCCAAGCGGCTAAAATCTGCCGATAAAATAGACGGAGCGATCAATATTTTGTTTTTTTTCATAGGTTCCTGCCTTTTTTAATATGCCTTCAACGCATTAATCATCCTGGTTTTTTGCCTGTTTTTTACGCGGCCGATAACCGAAAGATTGAATTTTTCACCTTTAAAAATCATCCGGGCAACCTCCGTCAAATCTCCTATTTTAACCCGGCAGATTTCATCAATCACCTGTAGCGGTGATTTAATACTCCCTGATATGCTCAGCTGTTCTCCCATCCAAGCCATGTGGTCAACCGTATCCTCGAGCCCCATAAGAAGTTGCCCGGTATAATAGTCCCGGGCGCGGACAAATTCATCTCTGGTTACCAGGTTTTTTCTTATTTTTTTCAATTCACGCAGGATCAGAGCTAAAACGATTTCACAGGAGTTGTCTATCACCCCCGCATGCACTATAAAAGCGCCGGTATCGTTGAACCGCCGCAACGAAGTCCCGATATCATAAGCCAAACCCTTTTTCTCCCGGATTTCATTAAAGAGCCGGCTGGACATATTCGCGCCCAAAATTATATGCAAAAGCGATAAGGCATGGCGATGCCTGTCTGTACGTTTCAATCCGTGCATGCCCAGAAAAATATGCGTCTGTTTTGTATTGTAATTTATGAATTTTGTCTGCAGCTGCTTTTGGATGTATTTTACCGGTTCATACCCCGAATTTTCAAAAGCACCTTGCACCTTTGCGTTTTTAGTAAAATTTTTAACCATTTCCACCATTTTGACATGTGCAACATTGCCGCAAGATACGATAAGCATATTATCCCAGCGATAGTATTTTTTTTTATGATCAAGCAGGTGGCTGTGTTGCATTTTGTTTAATGTGTCAAATGAACCGGCGATATTCCGGCCCAGGGGATGCTCCGGCCAAAGCATACGCATTAGGCAATCATGCAAACGATGCTGCGGTAAATCAAAATACATCTTTAGTTCCTCAAAAATCACTAATCTTTCCTTTTCCATGTCCGTTTTTTTTAATTGGGCGTTGCTCACCAAATCCAAAAGCACGTCCAATCCTACCGCCGCATCCCGCGCCAATACTTTGACAAAAAAACAGGTTAATTCTTCGGTGGTGAAACCGTTAAGCAGCCCGCCGCTGCCTTCAATGGACTCCTTAATCTGTTTAAAAGTGCGTTTTTTAGTGCCTTTAAAGACCAAATGCTCCAAAAAATGCGAAATACCGCTTAAAGGCAAAGGTTCATACCTGCCCCCAATACCGATCCACGCGCCCATGGCTACAGAATTAGCGCGGGGCACAGTAAGGGTAGCAACCTTTGTGCCGTTTTTCAGGCAGGTGATTTTATACATAACTTTACATTTTTTAAATAGTTAAAACCCATACCTTGGAATAGATTATTCATTAAATTTTACTCATTTTAAAACATATTGTCAAGCCATTTGGTATGCCTACGATGCCAAAAATAGAAGCTTGCCCTTTAATACTCGGCTGGACACTGAGCGGCTCTATTTTTTTAGCGGCAAGATTAGGGATTGTCGCCGAATGCGTCAAATAAAAAAGCTTCCCGAATTCAAGGGAAGCTTCAAATAATACTATATAACCGCGGCCTTATTTGTTCTGCAGATTTTTAAGTTCGGCCATGGTCTTGGTGATCTTCATGCAAAGCGCATATTTGGACACATAAAGCTGGTTTTCAACATAAAAATAATAAGCTATATACAAAGAACCGATAAAGTGCACCCGTTCATGCTCCTGATCCGGCTGCACCTGGAATCTTCTCTGTATAAACAAGTTATTTTTGCCCATGATTAAACCACTTTCTTTCTCAACATTGCTTCTACATTTATAAAGTCTTTAAAATATTGGTATAAAAAAATTTACCTCCGATTTAAGTATAACATAATATCTTAAACATGTCAAGTCGGGCCATTTTTATGGCCAGCGCCTTAGTCCACAAAATATCCTCCTGCTTCTTTTTCCTTGCCAATCGTGGTTTCCGGTCCGTGCCCGGGCAGAACCCGAATAGCGCCGGGTAATACCATAATTTTATTCCGGATAGAATGCATGATTTTCTCATAAGAACCGCCGGGAAGATCTGTCCGGCCGATTCCGCGGCAGAATAAAGTATCTCCGCTAAACAACAATCCATTGACCTTCAGGCAAATACCGCCCGGGCTGTGGCCGGGGGTATGCAAAATTTCTACGGTCAAATCGCCCACGTTTATCTTGGACTGCTCATCAATAAAATTCAATGGACCAGAATATGTTTTGGTGCCTGGCGAAAAATAACTTAAAATATCCTGGCTATTTAGTAAAAAGGCGTCATCTTTATGAATATATACCGGATAACTTAAATCGTTTAATGCCGCGATATGATCAAAATGCCCGTGGGTTAAAATTATGGCGGTAACTTTAAGATTTAACTTATTAATTTCCTGCTCTATTTGACCCGCGTCTACGCCCGGGTCGACAATTAAACACTTCTTTGTTTTTTTACAGGCCAGGATATAACAATTTGTCTCAAGTTGGCCGCCGGTAATTTTTTTTAAGATTATTTCTTTATCCACGTTTGAACTTGGATTAATTTAAAATCGCCCTTTAAAGTTTCTGCCATTTTTTCAAGTTCTCGTTCAAGCCGTCTTTTTTCGCTTCGGCTCATATCACTTTTACGCAATTGCGTTGCTGCCGATTTCATATCTTTATGCATGAGGGAAAACTTATCCTGATATTTTTCTTCGATTAAAGCCCGTAAAAGCCCCATGTATTTATAAGCATTGTGGACCATGCGGTACGCCCATTGCGGATTATCCCTGATGGATTTGGCGGCTTCTTCTAGTGAGGTTTGAATAATGAGCCGGTACTGCTGATAAAGTTCGCGGGGGGGATTTTGGGGTATAATTACATCCTCGTATTTGTAGACCGGAGTATCCGGCGGTTTTTTTGTTTCCGATTTATATTTCATATCCGAACCGCTTTTAAATCCGCACGCAAATAAACACATTATGCTCAAAAATATTATGCTTGCTGTTTTTTTCATCGCCCTTTCTCCAAGCGGTTAGCCAAAAATTCGGGCAATCCTGCTCGGATAATTTTCTCCTGTGTTTGGGAAATATTATACGCAATTCTTTTTATTTCCACAAGTTTTTTCCCCGCGTCATAAACACAATAAGCCGCATCCGCGTGTCTGTCTCGGGGCTGACCAATGCTGCCCACATTGCAAATATACTTCGCGGCCCGGGATAACATAACTTGCGGCTGTTCAATAATCCCCGTCTTCGTACCTAAAGAGTAAAAAATCATCGGGATATGGGTATGGCCAACGAAACAAATGGATTTTTTCATCCGTTTAAATGTCAATACGGCGTCTTCGATACTGAACATGTAATCAAAATTGCCCGGCGCATCCAATGTCCCGTGCAGACAAATGACCTCTTTATCCTCATAAACAAGCTTAAGCCCTTTAAGATATATTTTTGCTTTTTCCTCAAGCTGCCCGGCCGTCCAGAGGATTGCTTGATATGCGTTGTTATTAAATGCACCTGCCCGATTAATATCTACAGCCGCACAGTCATGGTTGCCCGCAACGCACGCAGAATCTGTTGACCGTACATAAGTTACGCACTCATTAGGGTTAGCGCCATAGCCCACGATATCGCCCAGGCAGATGAATTTATCGATGCGCTCATCTTTATAGGCCTTGAAAACCGCATGCAATGCTTCTAAATTACCGTGGATATCGGAAAAAATAGCGTAGCGCATTTTAAAATCGGATTTGAAAATCTCGAAATTCTTCTTTTTTTTTCTGCCAATAAAGCTGCTTACCCCGGATATAACCGGACATTGCCTCATCCAATTCCGCGACAAAAGCCTGGATATCTTCTTCCGGGCCCTGGACCAAAACCTCCACCCGTTTATCCGGAAGATTCCTCGTCCATCCGCCAAGAGCATATTTAGCGCAAATGCGCTGGACGGTATATCGGAATCCCACCCCCTGCACGCGTCCCGTATAAAAAATATTCGCCTGTTTTATCGCCATAACCGGTATTTAATTTAATATCCACAAACTAAAAATTAGGTGGTTTTCAAGCAACATCTTTATTTTGAATAAGTTATAATCAAATTTGCCAGTGTAGAATATTGTATCAAAATTCTCCGCGCATCGTCAATGCCCCAATATTTATTATCTTTTAGTTTTGCATATTTTTAAAACTTATAGTACAATAATTTAAGGGAGAAAAATGCGTAAAAAAACTTTAGTCTGTGTCGGATTAAAACAGGACTTTTTGCACTCTCTGGAAAGTTTTTTCGATACCAACACATTCAATTTTTCAACCGTCTCCACCGCTAAAGAGTTAATGGATAATGCATCCAAGTATTCCGTCGGCCTGATTTTTCTTAACAGCAAACTGCCCGACTTAAACGATATCCAGGAATTGTGAATCGCCCTGCGGGCGTTAACTAACACCGAAACCGTGCCGATTATTATACTGAATTTTGAAAGTTCCGACCCGAAAGAAAAAATCAAGTTGTTTAACGCCGCGCTTGTAGATGGATACTTCACCGCCCCGATAAGCTTTGACGAATTAGCCGCATATTCAAACGTTTTCCTGCAACACCAGGCACTGGAACAGGAATTGGAGGCCAAAAATAATCTGCTGGCCAAAATCTCCATGACCGACGAACTGATGCAGATATATAACCGGCGCTATTTAATAAAAAGAATTGACGAAGAAATCGCCCGGATAAAAAGGTATCACTATCCGCTTTCCATGATCATGGTCGATATTGACTATTTCAAAAATATCAATGACCGGTGCGGTCATTCTCAGGGCGATATTGTTTTAAAAAAACTGGCGAACCTGATTAAAGACGGCATCAGGAATATCGATATCCTCTGCCGTTACGGAGGAGATGAAATCGTTATTATTTCCCCCCACACCAATCTTGAAAGCGCGCAGGTTTTAGCGGAACGTTTAAAAAACAAAGTCAAGTCTTACAATTTTGAAGAAATTAACCCGCCGCTTGAAGTTACGCTTAGTTTAGGCGTAGTAAGCTTCCCAGACAATGCTGAACTAAGCTTTGACATTATTGTCCAAGCCTTGGATAAGCAACTCTACAAGGCTAAACACGGCGGCCGGGATAAAATCTGTGCCGCAGAATTTCAGGATATTGACCTGGCCGGCTGAAATCTCCGCCTGATCAAATTTTAAATCCGGGCAGTTTAGAGTCGTGCCCAGGACGACCTAAGACATCCCTCCTTGCAATGCGTTACCGGACGCAACATATATTTAATGATAATATTCACTCTCCTCACCTCCCTTCTTTACTAAAATCCGGGGATTTTTAAATCGCCCACCTTTAACCGCAGCTTATCGGATACGGCAAGTTGCACTTTATCTAAAGCCGCGTTAAAAGAGCTAACCAGATTCTCTTCTAAAGTTTTCTTCTTCTCTACGCTAAGCAAATCCTGCGTTATTTCCAGCGCGATGATTTTTTGCGTGCCCGTCATCTTCAGTTTTATCTTTTCATCGGGGCTAGAAAAATCAATAGTAACTTTTTCAAGTTCTTTTTTTATTTCGCCTATTTTCTTTTGCGCTTCAAACATGTTTTTTAACTTATCCAGCATATTGTTCCTCCTAAATGAGCACGTGAGTTATGGAACTACGTGAACATAAGTCACTGTGCGAATTTATCCCCTCAAGTGATTAGAAAAATTTCTAAGAAATTTTTCAATCGTTTACGCCGAGGGGGTCATCCTATTTATTCTATAAATGAGTCCCGCCAGGGCGGGACGAATTTGCCTCTATTTAAATGAACGCATCCCTTATGCCTGCCGGCCGGCGAAAGGGGTATCAGTGATACAGTTACCTTTATCGCCCAGTATAATTTTATATTCCCCGTTAGAATAATGCAAGTAAATTCTAAGAGGTTTGTATTGTTAAAAATCTATGAATGTGCTAACATAAAATCCATGCATCGGCAACTAAAACAACGCATAAATACCTCACTCAAGCGGTTTGTAAAACAACGCGTATCTCATTATAAGTTATCCCGCACCTGCGCGCAACTGACCGGCCCCCTGACGGAATTTATCCTGCGGGACGGCAAAAGAATCCGGCCAATTCTATTTTTACTTTCTTATCTGGGTTACTGCCATAAAGCTCCTCTGCGCCTCAATTCCCGCGTGCTTAAAACCGCGTTATCTTTCGAGCTGCTGCACGATTTTCTGCTGATCCACGATGATATCATCGATAACGCGTCCCTGCGGCGCGGCCGGGATAGTCTCCACAAGGTTTTTGAAAAAAACATGCGCCTTAATGAAAAGACCGGCCAGGATTTAGGCATTGTGGCCGGCGATATAATTTTCGCTCTGGCTTTGGAAAGCTTTATATCTTCAAGCCATCATCTTGAAAACATCCAGGAAGCTTTTTCTGTATTTTTAACGGGTATGATTTGGACCGGCATCGGCGAATTTAATGACGTATGCCAAGGTTTTACAAAATTAAAAAAAATCAATCTGGCTGAGATCCTTTTAAATTATCGATTAAAAACCAGCGAGTACACGTTTAAATCCCCCCTGTTATGCGGTTGTTTACTGGCCGACGGAAGACGAACAGACCTTAAAAAAATAGCCTCATTCGGAAATTATCTGGGCGAAGCATTCCAAATTCTGGATGATTTAGCGGGGTTATTTAAAAACGAAAGGAGTATCGGTAAATCGATTTTGAGCGATTTAACCGAAGCAAAAAAAACTTTGCCGATTTACCTGGCCTACAAAATGAGCCCGCCGAAAATAAAAAAATACCTGGATAATTGCCTTGGTTCCAGTAAGTTAAAAATCCGGGACCTGAAAAACATCCGTCAGATAATTATAAACTGCGGTGCTTACCGTAAAACACGGCAGCGGATAAATATACTGGTTCGCAAAGCAAAAAAGAAGCTGTTCGCCACGGAAATGAACGCTAAATATAAAAATCTGCTTCTGCGGTATCTGGCTGATGCTATGGAAATTAAAAGCCATGTTTAAAATTAAAATCGCTAAAAGCTCAGGGTTCTGTTTCGGCGTAAAACGGGCCATACAACTTGCCCGGGATACAGCGCAGCGACACAAGAAAATTTTCATGCTGGGAGATATCGTGCACAATCCGCGCGTGGTAAACGATATAAAAAAGATGGGAATAAGAAAGATACGACGACTGGTCAAAAACGGAAAACGAGTTTTGATTATCCCGGCGCATGGGGCCCCGGAAAGCGTGTACCACCAGGCAAGAAGAAAAAACTACCGGATTATCGACGCCACCTGCCCGATGGTAAAAGAAATACAGGCGATCGCCAAACGCTACGAAAAACGCGGTTACCGGATAATTATTATCGGCGATGCGACCCATGACGAGGTTATCGGCATAAAAGGCAATGTCCGGACAACCCCGGTTGTTATCTCCGAAAAAAAAGATATAACTGTAAACCGCCTGCGCGGGATAGATCGTGCGGTTGTCGTCGTTCAATCAACTCAAAACTTAGAATATATAGATCATATATTTAAGAAATTAAAAAAAATTATCCGGAAAATAAAGTTTTTTAACACCATCTGTTATCCGACACGGCAAAAACAGAAAGAAATAAAGTTAATGCCGAAAATTAATGACGCGATGGTCGTCATCGGCGCGAAAAGCAGTGCAAATACAAAACGCCTGTTTGAAATATCAAAATCCATCAATCCGAACACGTTTTGGGTGAATTCCAGGAATCAATTAAAAAAAGAGTGGTTTATAGATAAGCGCCGGATCGGGATTACTGCCGGGGCATCCACGCCCGATTATATAATAAAGGAAATAAAAAACCAGATCAAAAAGTTTAAAGCCGCCGGCTAAATTCTTATTTTATTCAAGCGTTACCAAAATCCGTTTTATTTTTCCCGCACGCAACATCCGCGCATAGGCAGCAGGAATGGATTTGTTATAGATATCAAAATTCTCCTCATCCTCCGTGATTAAACTTATATGGGTAATTACCGCAGCCTCCTTGCCGAACGTATTTTTTCGTTTTGGATTATAATAAACCACGAGGGTTTTGCCCAGAAACATAAAGGCATAAGAATCTTTTTTCATATTAAATAGCGTCTTCTTCCCATCCGGAGCATAGTAGTCGATACTTGTCTGCTTTTTGGTAAACATCCATTCCGGAAGCACCGGCTCAAAATCACATTTAAGCTCTCCCAGACGGTCAAGCTTAAACGGCCGCATCCCCAAGTTCAACCAGAGCCAGATATTTAGAAATTCTGCGGTTGAACCGCTCAAGCGGGCCACAAACCCGTTGCCGTGCAATTTTTTATCGTGATATGCGCTGCTAACTAAAAAGGAGGAGTTTTCCAAAATGCTGCGCCCGTAGCGTTCCGGAGGCTGGAAAGGAATAAGTACGTTTTTGAATTCGCGGAAAAAGTCATTGTAAAGCCCGTGACGCAATAGTTCCAGCAGCAGCTTATATTCCATATGCAGCCAGATGGATTCATTCTCCAGCCAGCCCGGCACAAAAACTCTCGCCCGGCCGATTTCCTCGTTAAACTCTTTCAAAGAAGCATTGACCTTGAACATTTTAAGTTTCGCGTCGTAAAGCGGGCTGTTTTTAATATTTTGATATAACTCTTTTGCTTTTTCTTTCGTATCCATAATCCGAAAAGCATGCACCTGGCCCTCTAAAAATAACGGCAGCGCCACCTGCCGAAATTTTAAAGGCTGCACACAAATATGGCCTTCTTTAGTGTGCCGGAACTCATTTTTCGCTTTGGATTTTACCGGAATCTTTTCATATTCAACCACTTCATTTATAAAATAAGTATGATATAAACCACCTTTTTTTTCTTTTAGTTTCTTTAAGGCCTGGGTTGTTTTTAATTCCATTATTTTCAAAATTCGCCTTAAATCGACGATGTTTAACTTTTTCTCTTTACCCCCGATGCCTAAAGCCGTTTTTCTGCGATAATCTTCTTTTAAAGCGCAGGATTTATCCCAAAACCAAAAATCTTTTTGCGAACCTTCGCGTTTAAAATACTCTTTTATCAGTTTTTCCAGTCCAACCGTAAATTCATAAATTTCCCAGGGTAATTCCAGGCAATAAGCGGGTTTTATCTGCAGTTTGTCCATGCAGTTCTGAATAAAAACAATCAGTCTCTTCAGCTCAAATACTTCGCAAGTAGAAGAGCCAAACAGGCCCGGCAGGCCATTCAGCGCATCGTACCATCCGGGTTTATTTGCTTCCATCTCAAGCCCGCAGCCAAAAGGATCAAAAGAAGCCATTTTGTTGGTGATTAAAGTCATCATTTTGACTAGCAACGTCGTCTTATAGACCGGGCCCCGGCCGTAATCCGCCCTGAGTCTCCAGTCATCACGGTGGATTTTGCGGCTAAGGGGCGAATCTTCTTTTATCTCTTCCAAAGTAACCGCATGATATTGCCTGACTTTATCTTCAAAAAGCACAAATTTATCGCAGCGGGGCTTTACTTTGACAAAATTTTCAAAAAATACAAATTGACATTTTTCAAAAATTATCTCCCGCGCCCTTTCCGGGTAAATCGCCAAATACGCCTCAAGCGCGTCCAGATTATAAGTCCAATGGTCAATCCAAAATCCGTCTCCATGTTCAGCTTTTAGGCGCTTTTCGCAATCGGAGATTATTTCTTTGGCCAACGCTTCATTGCTCACTTTAATTTTAATGCCATTTTTTTCCAAATACATGAAGAATTCACCAAGCACAAACGGGCGGCTGATAAATTGCAAAACACCTTCCAGATCTTTTTTTTCACATAAGCACTTGGCGATCGCCGCCGGATCCGCATTCTTTCTTAAACAAAAAAATGTTCCAAAAACCACAAGCGGATTAAAACCGTCCAACTGCAACAAGTTGAAAAAGGTGAAGATATTGCTGTCTTCAACCCGGGGATTGAACCAGACATCATTGCGTAAGTTCTGGTTTATATCGCGATAATTACCGTTGCCCTGCGAAAAATAAGTGGCTTGGGTTAAGAAGTTATTGTAGTCCCGTTCCAGGTCTCCGTGCTTGCGGGAAAAAAGGTGAAAAGTATGCGCCTTATTTTCCTGGCCCAATGTCAAAGGTATCCCCCCGCGCAGGACGTTATCCAGATATGTCTGCTTACAATACAAGTTGTAAACGTTGTCGTTACTTACCGTAAGAATATTGTTTTGAAGTTCGCAGATTATTTTTTTGTATTCATCAAATTTATTATTGACAAAATCAATGTTTTTGAATTTGGAGACTAAATCCCGCAAATACCTCTCTTCATGCGCATAGCCGCACACACTAACCAGGCAAATCTGCTGTTTGGGCAAAAGCCCACTCCGGCAAAAACTGAATGCGGCCGGAGTTTTGTTGCAAGTTGAAATCTTGGGCGGAACTTGAAAATTTTTGGAATAAAAAATCTCCGGCTGGCTAAAATCGGTTATCGGACCGAAAACCAGATCCGGGTCAACAATTATATCGCACTTTTTCAACTGGGATTTTTTTTCATAAAAACCGCAATAAAAATTACCACCCTGAACATACATCACCTGCGGCCGGTCGGTTGGATCCACGCTGAGTTTGTAAAATGGCATACCAATATCTTCCACAAATTCCGCCTTCATCCAGGCTTCAATCGTGCGGCTTAAATCCTTGTAGAATCTGTCGGTAACACCATAAGGCACAAGTTGCGGCAAACCATCTAAAATATCCAGGTCCTTTTTCGTTGTAGACATATTCTTTATATGAACAATTCTTACCAGCCCAGCCACAGATTCGCCGGGTAAAGTAAAATAGTTGACTTTAAAATCAAGCCCTAAAGTCGCATTAGCCTCTTCCAGGGAAAAATCAAAAGAACTGATTGACATTTTTCTTTGAACATTAAAATTGGTGCTGAATAAATCATTTTGGAATGGTTCGTAACAATTTTCTCCTCTTAAATTCTTTATGCGGATAAATGTCCTAAATCCGAATCTCGTTACCGATTGCCAGGCCCGATTTGCCGCGTTAAACGCTAAAATCGAATGGTTTTTGTTTTTCGTGCCAAAACTGGCAATGCCTTGGCCCCGGTTCACATAAAATACCCACATCGGGATGCCGAATATTCCGGCAATACCAGGGAAAAAACTGGCAAAAGGCTTGGCTAAGTCATAGTTATCAATGACAAATTTTCCGTCGCTTTCAAGTTGATAGGAAACTTTTCTTTGGTGTTTATGCTTTAAGTCCATCTTTTACGGCTCCTTGATTTTTGCGTTATTGGTCATACTCGCGCAACGTGACTTTTTCTACATATTTACCTTTAGTAAAACAAATCCAGACCTCTCCTTTTGCTTTGCTTCTGGACCCGATAAAATATATCCAAACTTTTCTTTTATCTGCGTTTTTCTTCGCCCGCGCCGGCCGGCCCAGAGAATCTATTATATCCCGCTGCCCTTTTCCAATCAACTTCCGGCCGTTATCCGCGAGGTATTCTGCGATTTTATCTTCTTGAAGATAACCCCGCGCCGGGCGCGTAAATTCCCAGCTGAAATCAAACCCGACATTTCCATCCGGCTCAATATTTATTTTTTCTGCGGCCAAAAGTATCGGCATCAAAAAAACAACTAAAAGAACAATTATCCCGCCTCTGAATAAACTTGTATATACTTTGCGCATCAATAAAAATCCGGCTTTATGTTTTTAAATAAGTCGAAAGCTGCTTGATGCGTTTTAACATATTCGGATGTGTGCTGAACAACTCAAAAAACTTATCCGCGCCGCTAGGTTTAATGGCGTTTAAGCGTAATGCTTTTAACTCTTCAGTGTCGATATCGCCGCTTTGGTCCTGGTCGATCTGCTTTAATTCTTTCAGTTCCTTTACGGCCC
The DNA here is from genome assembly GCA_018813905.1 of Candidatus Omnitrophota bacterium. Classification (GTDB taxonomy): domain Bacteria; phylum Omnitrophota; class Gorgyraeia; order B26-G9; family B26-G9; genus JAHJAO01. The sequence goes on along the minus strand of JAHJAO010000030.1, from coordinate 33,945 downwards.
GGGAAGGGTCGTTGACAAAAAACGCCTTTAGGCCTTCTACTGACCGGATTTTTTCACGGCCGATCCGCGCATTTCCATAAACAAGCTTATATAAAGCCGAGGCCAAAAACTTAGGATGGTTGCCTAAAACAATCGATCCGCGGTCAGCGAAATATTCCCGTATCCGGGAGGCATATAAAACAAGTAGGTTGGTAATAAAATAAAATAAAAGCGCGGCCAGACCAATCAAGGCGGTATTTTGACCGCTTCTTCGGCTGCGGCCGCCGCCAAAAAACAACAGATGAAAAGCGATCCGGTAAAGGATCAGCGGAATTACGGACAAAAGCGTTATAGTTAAAACATCCCGATTTTTTATATGCGCAATTTCATGCCCTAAAACGGCCTTTAATTCATTATCGTTTAACAGCCGCAGGATGCCTTCGGTAACACAAACCCGGCTGTCGCGGATACCGCGCCCAAAAGCAAACGCGTTCGGTAATTCCAGGCTAGATATGCCCACGCGCGGCATGGGAATTTTCGCCTTTTCGGCCATTTCCTTTACCATCAAAAAAAGCTTTTCCTGCTCGCCTTCTTTTATATAACGCACCCGCATTGACCATTCCACAAGTTTCGGACCGAGCAGATACTGAATGCCGATAATTACAAAAGCAATAACGACATACAAGATAAAGCTTTCTATGCCTAAGGAGTGAGCGATCATGGAAACAATCGCATAGATAAATGCGAATAATAACGCAAGCAAAACATACATCCTCAAATTCAAAAAAAACATAACGCCTTCCTCCTCACATAAAGCATTTTCATACCAGGACACATTTCGCTTGGGCGTGGGCGATAATTCCGCCCCGCATATTACAGCAGGTAGCCTCGGTATGAATCAATCGCTTTTTGCGTTTTGTTATCCGGGCGCAAAAATTTAGTTTTTCCCCCGTGTAAGCCGCTTCCCGCAAACGCATTTGAAAATCGGCCGTAACCGCGAGCTTTCCCTGTTTCCACAAAAGCTGAACCATGGCCTCGTCTAAAATCAAGCCGATGATGCCGCCATGAACGATATTCGCATATCCCTGATGCTGTTTTTGCGGCGTGAACTCGCAAGATATTTTATCCGGTTTTTCCAATGTAAAGTCTATTTTTAGTCCAAAACGGTTTTTCTTCCCGCAAACAAAACAAAACCCGTCATCTTTCAACTCTAACTTTTTCATTATATCCGTTGTTTTTAATATGGCTGGAACAAATTAATCTCGCTCAAGGCTGGAGTTCTAAGTTTATAAATTATTTAAAGTTAACTTCTGTTTTTATGGCGTATTTTGATAGTTCATAATCGAAGCCAGGCTTACTCTTTAATCGGCGTTCTGGTACAAGTATTCCTCTAAGAACGTCCGATCCTGCCGGTCCATATAAGTAAATTCTACCCCGATCGGAAAAACCTTTTTACCATTTTCATCTTCCAGCGCATGCTTGCCTACCCAACGCACTGTCCCTTCGGCCCGAACGATATCCGGGTCGTTTGGCACATCGATATTCAGTAGAACATCGGCGTTCTGCGTTAAAGGGCGGCTCGATAATATCTGCGCACCGTCCGCACTGACATTTTGCGTAAAAGTTTCGCATTTCATATTATCCTTTTCGTCGACTAAAATACGTATAAAAAGCGCCATGGGCATTCGTTTGGACTGCCTTCTATCCTGCATAGATTACCTCCTTAATGGATAGTAAATTAAGGCGACACTTCCCTGTTATAGAAACATTGTAACACTAAAAGGGCCGTTTTTCAACAAAATCAAAATCGCCAGGCACCCCCCTGATTATTCATCCGGGGATGAGCCGGAATTATCAATTTTTCCGCTGGACAGCGGCGACAGGTTTACAATAACCTGGGCTTTATTCTTTCCCGTTTTACCTAATCTTACGATGCATCCTTCGCTTTTCTTTTCAAAATTAAGAATTACTTCATCGAATTCAACGCTGCTCTTTAGACGCCAGCCGTTTACTTCCATTTGTTTTTTAAAAAAATTCACCAGTAATTCAAAATCGGTTATGCCGTCATAGCTTAATGTCCCCATGCGCGTTTGGCTGTTCTGGAAAATAAACGAATCTTTTCTGTTAAGGACAAAACCCGTCGGTACCGGTACGTCATCAAAACGCAATGCATAGGAAAGCTGTAATTCTTCTCTCAAATCGGGCCGGACATACTGGGCTTCCTTATTTAAAACACCGCATCCGCAGACAACAACGGTCATAACTAAAAAGGACACTAGAAGTTTTATCTTAACCGGATCGAAAAATAGCTTCATAATTTATCCTTTAAAATCCTAAACGGGAAAGTAGTTCTTTTGGGTTATTTTGCAAAACTTCCAGGCTTTCTTTGCTTTCTAAACCCGCTCCCCGCACAACTGCTTGTGCTGTTTCAAAAGAAATTAAATCTTCCGGCAAATGCGCATCTGTATCCAAAATTAACTTCGCGCCGCTTTTGATTGCCTGTTGCACCACATGCCCATTGCTCAGGCAATGCCCTTTGCGGCCGCTGATTTCCAAAAACACCCCTTTTTCCGCCGCCAATTTCGCATCTTCCAAAGTAATCAATCCGGGATGCGCCAGGATATTCACACCCGCTTCTATAGCCGCACGGTTTGTGCCTTTGCGCACCGGTTCGACAATTGTCTCGCCGTGGCCGACAATAAGTTTTATCCCTTTTTCCCGGGCAAAAGCGACTAAACCCTTAAATTCAGACAAAGGCACATGCGTAATTTCTACTCCTGGGATTAACCGGATAGCTGATTCTGCGGTTGCACCTTCCGCAAACTTGAGAAGTTTTTGGATTACTGAATCGATATTGGACAAATCCACATGATCCGTAATGCCAATAGCCGCATAGCCGATTATTTCAGCCCGGCGCACAAGTTCTGCAGGTAAAAGCACCCCATCACTCAATAAACTGTGTGTATGTAAGTCTATAATTTTATTCATGATATGACAAAAATATCTTAATTTTTAAATGGTGCCCCTGAGACGATTTGAACGTCCGGCACTCGGTTTAGGAAACCGATGCTCTATCCTTCTGAGCTACAGGGGCACTTGGTTCAATATCCAAACTGTAGCGTCTCGTCCTCCGGAGCCCGCTTTCCTGCCTATTTTCCATTCCCAACGCAGGAGGAAGCTACAGGGGTAAATCTATTCTGGAGATATTGTAACACATCCGGATTAAAAATCAAGCCGTAGCCGCTAAAAAGCTATTTTTATTTAACTTGCGCAAAATTATACGGTTAGGACAATTGCGGGGATAACCAGCGGGTCAAGACTCGAACATTAAATTATTGAATTTTTCTTTTTCCATACGCTGAGACTCGCCGGAATAATTAAGAAAGTAACACTCCGTTTTCTCGGAAAAGCCAAAATTGCCTTTTTTGGTTATTTTGAAATACACGCCTTCCGGCTTGATAAAAATAGCTTTTAATTCGTAATTGGCCTCAGGTATTTCAAAAAGCTCCTTAAGATTTAAGGTCTCGTCGATAATCTGATAGAATTTGCCGTTGGCAAAGAAAATAATTTTATCGTTGAATATTTCACAGAAACTGCGGTTTTCAAATCTAAACTTTTTTATTATTTTACCGGACAAATCCAACACCGTAACTTGCGTGGGTAATGAATAATAGCCGATGAACTTACCGCCCCAAAGCCATTTCGGCGAGGCGTTATAAGATTTAGTCGAGGTAAGCTGTGTAGTTTGCGAGCCGTCAAGGTCGGCCATAAAAATATCGCGCTGCGAACCGTTGGAATTCATTTTAATACTGCAAACAAGTTTGTTGCGCCAGATGTCCTTGGAGATAATTTTATCGGCCTCGAGTTTTGAAAGTTCCTTTCGGGCTTGAATATCCGAATCTAAGATATCTTGTTCTTTCACCACCAATTTTGCCCCGCCCCCGCGGGAACATCCGGAGACCAAAAAAATAAATGCCAGCATCAGCATGGTTATATTTTTCATGGCTACCTCTTGCTTTTTGGCCATTTTCATTTATCACTTCTCATAATAATACTACCACCGGCCTGGACCGGTGTCAATTTGAAATAACAAATTCCCTTTTCGTTTATATGGAATATGGTTTCCCGGAACGTTAGAATTTTATCAAGGAAAAAACCGGATGATTTTTGAGTTTTTTGCGTCCGGGCAAAAAGGTAAGTTCGATCAGAAAGGCTACGCCCACGATTTTCGCCTTCATTTTTTTAAGCAAACGGCAAACAGCCGCAATTGTTCCCCCCGTAGCCAAAAGGTCATCAACCACTAAAATTTTTTCGTTGACGCAAACCGCGTCCTGATGAATCTGCAGGGTGTCTTTGCCGTATTCAAGCGCGTAGGTAATGCCATAAGTGTTATAAGGCAGTTTTCCTTTTTTGCGCACCAAAACCAGCCCCGCACCCAATTTATAGGCCAAAACCGAACCGAATATAAAACCCCGCGCCTCAACACAAACTACCTTATCAATCTTTTGATTTTTATACCGGGCATAAAGGGCATCTAACGCCATCTTAAATGTCTTAGGATTTTGTAAAAGTGTGGTGATATCTTTAAATATTATGCCCGGCTTGGGAAAGTCGGGGATATCCCGTATGGACTTAGCAAGGCGTTCTGTCTGGTTCATCCTTCGGCCTCCTTTAAATATACCCTCAATTTATTTAAAGCGTTATTCTCTATCTGGCGTACACGCTCACGGCTGATTTTAAAATATTTTGCGGTTTCCTCCAGAGTCCTGAAGATATTATCTTCCAGGCCATATCTTAAGATTAAAATCTTTTTCTCGCGTTCGGACATTCTATTAAGCAGCTCGGAAATCTTTTCCTGACGCAACAATCTGCTCAATTCGTCAAAGGGGGAAACTGCCGACTCGTCTTCGATCAGGTCCATAAACTCGCCGGATGAGTCGTCTCCGATGGGCTTATGCAAAGAAGTGGTGTTCGTAATAATTTCGCTGATCCGTTTTGCCTTTTTAATCGTAATGCGCATTTTTTTTGCCAGCTCTCTTAAGGTTGGCGTACGGCCAAGCTTCTGGGTCAACCGCTCGGTAACCCGCCGCCATTTAGTAATTGTTTCCGTAAGATAAACGGGCACGCGAATCGTTTTGCTTTGGTTAGCGATCGCACGGGTTATAAACTGCCGGATCCACCAAGCCGCATAAGTGCTGAAACGGTATCCCTTGCTGGGATCATATTTATGCACCGCTTTCATCAAGCCCAGGTTGCCCTCTTCGATTAAATCGGTCATAGACACGCCCAAGAAGCTGTATTTTTTGGCAATGTTAACAACCAGCCGCAAATTTGAACTGATCATGAGCTTGCGGGCTTGGGCATTACCGCGTTTTGCCCGTTTAGATATCTTTAATTCATCTTCCGGAGTTAAAAGCGGAATGTTTTTAATATCTTTTAAATATAGCCGAATTGGATCCATAGCGATAAAACACTTATCTATATCATTTTTTCATTAAGACAGCCTGGGCTGCCGCCAGCCGCGCAATCGGCACCCGATAAGGAGAGCAACTGACATAATCTAACCCCGCCTCGTGGCAGAAAACTATAGACCGCGGATCACCTCCGTGTTCCCCGCAGATACCGCATTTGAGCCCTTTGCGGATTTTTCTACCACCAGATACCGCGATCTGCACAAGTTTTCCCACGCCTTCAGTATCAATAGATTGAAACGGATCATCACTTAAGATTTTCTTCTCGATATATTCGGTCAAAAACACCCCGGCATCGTCGCGGCTGTAACCAAAAGTCATCTGGGTAAGGTCATTAGTGCCGAAAGAGAAAAATTCCGCCCTCTCCGCTATTTTGTCTGCGATTAAAGCCGCCCGCGGGATTTCGATCATCGTCCCCACAAGATATTTAACTGGCGTTTTTTCCCGCCGGATTATCTCATCTGCGGTTTTGCGAATAATCGGCTCTAAATTATCGAATTCGGTTTTAGTGCCAATAAGCGGGATCATTATTTCCGGCATAACCTTAATGCCTTTCTTACTCATGCTGCATGCCGCTTCGATTATCGCCGTCGACTGCATCACGCAGAGTTCCGGATAAGTAATGGACAAACGGCAGCCGCGGTGGCCGAGCATCGGATTTAATTCATGCAAGTTTTGCACAAGTTCCCGCACCTTTTCCTCACTTATATCCATGCGTCTGGCCATTTCTTTTTGCCCGGGGGCATCGTTTGGCAAAAATTCGTGGAGCGGCGGATCCAGCAACCTGATGGTAACAGGCAAGCCGTTCATTTCCTCAAAAATACCCTCAAAATCCTTTCTCTGGTAAGGAAGTAATTTCTTAAGCGCTTTCTCCCGCGTCTGTTTATCCTGCGCCAATATAAATTCGCGTATCGCCCAAATCCTTTCGCCTTCGAAGAACATATGTTCTGTCCGGGTTAAGCCGATTCCTTCCGCCCCCAGGCTGCGCGCTATCTGGGCGTCTTTTGGCGTGTCCGCATTTGTCCGCACGCGCAGTTTTCGGTATTGATCCGCCCATTTCATGATTTGAACAAACTCATTATAAATATCATGCTTTCTAGCTGTTTTATTTCTCTCGACAACACCGGCAATAACCGGACTGGAGGACGCTTTAATATCGCCCAGCATAATTTCTCCGGTCGCGCCATCCAAAGAAATCCAATCTCCTTCTTTGATTATCAAATTCCCGGTTGTGATTTCTTTTTTATTATAATTTATATTTAATGCCGCGCAGCCGACAATACAGCATTTTCCCCAACCCCGGGCGACCACTGCAGCATGGGAGGTCATCCCGCCGGTCGAGGTCAGGATTCCGGCAGCAGCATTCATTCCCGCGACATCTTCCGGAGAAGTTTCGTGGCGCGCCAGAATAACCTTTTTGCCCTTTCTGTTCCAATCCTCCGCCTCAGTTGCGCTAAAAACAACTTGTCCGGAAGCAGCGCCCGGGCCGGCGGGCAAACCCCGAGCAATCCTTTTCGCCGCGGCTTTGACTTTGAGGTCAAAAATCGGAAACAACAGCTGATTGAGCTGTTCGCCCTCAATGCGCAACAACGCTTCCTTGGGGTCGATAAGCTTTTCCTTTACCATATCACAAGCGATTTTCACCGCAGCCAGACCCGTACGTTTACCGGTACGCGTTTGCAGCATGTATAGTTTTTTCTCCTGAAAGGTGAATTCCACATCCTGCATATCCCGATAGTGTTTTTCGAGACGGTTTCTGATATCATCTAATTCTTTATATATCTTCGGCATCTGCCGTTTCAGTTCCTTTATCGGTTCAGGTGTCCTTATTCCCGCAACCACGTCTTCACCTTGAGCATTGATCAAAAATTCTCCGAAAAACTCCTTTTCTCCCGTAGCCGGATTCCGGGTAAAAGCCACGCCGGTGCCGGAAGTATCGCCCATATTGCCGAAAACCATGGCCTGAACATTAACCGCCGTTCCCAGCAAACCCGTTATTTTATTAATTCTTCTGTACACCACCGCCCGTTCCGTATTCCAGGAACCGAACACGGCATTAATCGCCGCCATGAGCTGTTCTTTTGCGTCGGTAGGAAAAGGTTTATTTGTGAATTTTTTAAATACTTTTTTATATTCGGCAACCAATTCCTGCAGTTGTTCGGCATTTAACTGCGTATCGAGTTTTACATTATATTTTTTCTTAAGTTGAGAAAGTTTTGCCTCAAAGTGCTCATGCGGCACGCCCATAACCACATCGGAAAACATATCGATAAACCGCCGATAGGCATCCCAGGCAAAACGTTTATTCGCGGCTTTTTTCGCCAAACCGCTTACCGCTTCATCATTTAAGCCAAGATTTAAAACCGTATCCATCATCCCCGGCATGGAAGCAGCCGCGCCGCTGCGCACCGAAACCAAGAGCGGATTCTTTTCATCGCCCAGTTTTGCCTGCATAACTTGCTCAAGCTTTGCGATATTCTGATTGATCTGCGCCTGTAATTCCTGTGGATATTTTTCCCCGTGCTTATAATAATAATCGCAGACTTCCGTAGAAATCGTAAACCCGCCGGGAACCGGAACGCCGATTCTGGCCATCTCGGCGAGATTAGCGCCTTTTCCCCCTAAAACAGATTTCATCTGCGCATTTCCTTCCGCTTTACCATTTCCAAAGAAGTATACATATTTTTTTGCCATCTTATCTTAAATCCTCCTCTTGTAAACCTCTGTTTAATTAAAGTCCTTTTTCTTGAAAATATTTTTCGAGCGACTCAATACTTACCCGGTCCTGCAACATCGTATCGCGATCGCGAACCGTGACTTTATTATCCTCAAGAGTCTCCGGATCAACCGTTACGCAATATAACGTGCCGATTTCGTCTTGACGCCGGTATAGCTTGCCGATAGACGCAGTATCGTCGTATTTTACCATAAATTTATTTTTTAGGACATAATTAATTTTCTTGGCTAATGCCACAACCTTTTCGTTTTTTTTAAGCAAAGGTAAAACCGCGATTTTAAACGGGGCTAAGCTTTTGTCCAGCCCCAAAACCACGCGCGTTCCATCATTCACTTTTTCTTGCCGATACGCGTCCACGACAAAAGCCAAAACCGCCCGGTCCACTCCTCCGGAAGGCTCAATAACATAAGGCAGGAATCTCAAATTACGCGCCTGATCAAAATAGGTCAGGTCTTTGCCGCTTAAATGCGCGTGCTGTTTTAAATCAAAGTCCCGCCGGTTAGCAATACCTTCCAGCTCCGACCAGCCGAAAGGAAACTGATATTCGATATCCGTACAGCTTTTGGCGTAATGGGCCAGCTCCTCTTTTGCGTGTTCACGCAAACGCAGATTTTCCTTTTTCATCCCCAGTTCCAGATACCAATCAAGACGTAAATCTATCCATTTACGATACCAAACATCCGCTTCTTCAGGCGCTACAAAATATTCAATCTCCATCTGCTCAAATTCACGTGTGCGGAAAGTAAAATTACCGGGCGTGATTTCGTTGCGAAAACTTTTCCCGATCTGAGCAACGCCAAAGGGGAGTTTGCGATGCCGCGTATTGATAACGTTTAAAAAATTCACAAAAATACCCTGCGCTGTTTCCGGGCGAAGATAAGTAACCGCGCCTTCATCTTCGACCGGACCAAGATAGGTCTTGAGCATCAGATTAAACATGCGGGGCGGATTCTGGCCCAAATCGATAATTTGGCCGCATTCAGGACACATCTTTGTCTTGCCGTTATCAGACAAGTTTAGCTGGTCCTCGCGAAATCTCTTCTTACAAGCCTTGCAATCAACTAACGGATCGGTAAAGCCTTCAATGTGCCCGGAGGCACGCCAGATCGACGGATGCATAAGAATACCGCTATCTAGCCCTTCCATATCATCCCGTAAATGAACGGCAGCCTTCCACCAGGCCTGCTTCAGATTGCGCTTCAATTCCACCCCCAACGGCCCGTAATCCCAGCTGCTGCTTAATCCCCCGTAAATTTCCGATCCCGGGAATATGAAGCCCCGGCGCTTGCAAAGAGATACCACCTGTTCCATTAACGCATTAGACATAAGAAACCCTCAATTTTTCTAAAAACTCCAGACTTTTAAACCGTTGCCCTAAATGATGCTCGATAAAATTCCTTAATATCAATTCCAGCTCTTTTTGAATTTTGCCGCTAATTTTAAAATTGGGGATCTTATCCAGACTATTCTCTTCCAGATACTCGATCGTCGCTACCGTACCCGGCATAACGGGTTTTGCGGCCACATCCCGGTATCGGCACAAATTGCATAATAGCCCTCCGAGGGTATAGCTAAACCGGCATTCATCTTTAATCGGAGCGCCGCAGTGGACGCAACTGTCAAAATGGGGTTTAAATCCGGAAAGCTTTAAAAATTTTATTTCAAAAATCTGCCTTATATTCTGGGCACGGTCATGTTGGTTTAAATACCGCAAAAAATCCATTAACAGGTTAAAAATTGCCGTATTTTTCTGTTCCCAGGGCATAGTGCTGTTTACAAGCTCTAAAAAATACATCGCCGAAGTAAATTTTTCGACAGAATCGCCGACTTTGTCGAAATAGTCCAAGAGATCGATCTGGCTCAAAATATGCAAATTTCCGTAGCTGTTTTCGTAAAAAACCACTTTATTAAGCGTTAACGGCAGAAAATTAGTGCCGAATTTATCTATTTTTCTCCTTGCCCCTTTGGCTTGAGCACTTATTTTTCCAAAATCCAGAGTAAAAAGAGTCAGGATATAACTTGTTTCCCGAAAATCTCTTCTCTCCAAAATCAATGCTTCTGATTTATGTATTGCCATATTAGTAGCGTAAAATAAAAAATGTCAAGCTTGTCAGGCTGGTACCTAAAAGCGCGCCGACAAATACCTCCTTTGCCGTGTGATAGTTTTGCCGGATCCGGCTTGCGCTAACCAAAAGAGCAAGCATAAACACGATGGCAATTATCAGGCGGCTCTGGGTAATAAACAGACATATCGTTAACATGGAAAATGAAAGAGCCGCATGCCCGGAAGGCATTCCGCCGCGCAACGGCCGCCCCCGGCCTAACTTGGCTTTAGAGAAAATAACTACCGCAACAACTAACAGCAAAGATATAAATGTTATGTGTAGCGGCTGATGTCTTATATAATCAAGTGTCGTCTGAAACGTTTTAGTCGGCAAATGGGCTAAAAACAAAAGATAACCGATAAAAATACTATTAACCGCTGCGACGAGAACTGCACCGGCAGAGATGTCTTTTACGATGCGCGCCAACGGATGAATTTCCGGGGTAATCAGGTCAATTACGAATTCCATGCTCGTATTTATCATCTCCGCCAAAAAGACAAACGTTATCGTCAAGACTAAAATCATAAACTCAAGTTTAGTAAAATTAAAGTATATTCCCAAAAGCAATGCGATTACCGCCAGCAAAAAATGCAGCCGCATATTTTTTTGCGACTTCAACACATACATAAACCCTTCAATGGAATAATTAAAGCTTTCCGTCATCTTCCGCCTATGCATAATAAAACAGATACTCCTCTTGCAATCTTTTCATGCGGGAAAATCCTGCCCGGGTTTTGTCTTCATACCCCAAAAGATGCAATAAGCCGTGAATCAGATACAGAGACAGCTCTTTTTCAAAACAAATTTTCAGTGAGCGCGCCCGATAACAAGCCGTATCCAGGGAAATTACCACATCACCTAAAATCTGCGGGCAAATCTGGGCAAATTCCCCATCGCCCAACCTAAACGCAAGCACATCGGTAGCCGAATTTTTATTTAAATATTTCCGGTTCAATTTCCGGATAACTGCATCGCTGACTAAAAGGATGCTCACCTCGCTATGTCCGGCATTTTCATTTTTGAGGATCGCGTTTGCTATTCTTTTTAGCTTCGCCTGATTGACTTTTATCTTTTTCTGAAAGTTCTTTATTTTTATATTGCTCATTACTGGCCTGGTTCAAATTTAAATTGGGATATTCCACCCGGGCATGAAAAATACCGTTTAAAATATGAGTAAACACTTCCGCAATAATATGCAGGTCTTTCAAGGTTAAATCGCATTCGTCAAGCTGCCCGTCAATAAACTTGTTGTTTATAATCCGGTTAACCAAATCTTGAATTTTCGCCGGGGTGCGCTGCGGCAATGACTTTGACGCCGCCTCCACTGAATCAGCAAGCATGACAATCGCCGCCTCTTTGGACTGGGGTTTTGGGCCGGAATAACGAAAATCCTCCGCTTCCACTTTAGTTTTTTCTTCACTGTGTTGGCCCAGGGCGCGATGATAGAAATAATAGACCACGTCCATCCCGTGGTGCTGAGTAATTATATCAATTATTTCCTGGCCTAAACGATATTTTTTTGCCAGTTCCACGCCCTCTTTGATATGATTGATGATGATTAAACTGCTTATACTCGGACTTAAATTCTCATGCTTATCTTCGGCAAAATTTTGGTTTTCACTAAAATAAGGCGCCATTCTTAGTTTTCCGATATCATGAAAATAGCCGCCTACGCGGGAAAGCAGGCTATTGGCTCCTACGGCCTCGGCGGCGGATTCGGCCAAATTCCCCACAACCAGACTGTGATGATAAGTACCCGGCGCTTTCATAACTAATTCTTTTAGCACCGGCTGATTTAAATCAGACAGCTCAAGCAGACTTATGTTTGTAGTAATATTAAATAAGATTTCAAATATCGGCAGGACGCCGGTAACAATAATTGCCGATATAATCCCATTGGCCAGCCCCCAGCAGCTACGGACAACTAAATTATTCAAAGGTATAAAGTTTATCAGCCCCATGCCGACGATAGAAACCATATTCGTCAGGCCGATAAGCACGCCCGCTTTGGTTAAACTGCGCCGCCGTCGCACATTAAGCACGGCATAAATACTAACAATGCCGCCGGCAAGCATCGTAACCATAAGCTCAAATCTTCCGCCGGTCAAAATACCAATAAAAACACTCATAATTACCGTGAACATAAAAGCCATGCCCGGTCCGATAAGAATTGCCGCAAGCATCGAAAAACTTGCCAATGGGATCAAATACAGCGAAACGGAAGAAATAACGGTTGCCTTGGTTATAACCACTGCAAACAGCGACAGGATGCATAACAACAATACATTTTTTGTCTTTAAAATCACTTTCGGTCCATAAATATTAATATATACAACGCTGAATACGGCGAAAATTATCAAAAGCAAAATTATGCCTAAAAGATAATACAACTTTTTGGGCTGCCTTTGTAATTTTTGCAATCCCAGCAGAGCCAATTCCTGAGTTTTATTAATCCTCTCGCCGCGCTGAATAATAAGTTCATTCTTTTTAACCTCGATTCTGTCGCCGTTAATACCATTAAAATTAAAATCAAAAGGCGCATAAATATTATTACGGCTGATACTTCCCTCTTGAATTTTTTCCGGCACCCATAGGTATTCGCGGCCAAGCAATAAAATGACCGCTAAAAGCAGGCAGAAAAAGACCGCAAGAATAACGAGAATAAGTTTTTGGCCCGAGCTGTTTTTAATATCGGTCCACTTAGTTTTTTCCGGTGCTTTTTTTTCCTGTTTTGGTTCCATAATCTGCATACGCCTTTACAATATCCTGCACTAAATCGTGCCGCACAACATCCAATTCGTTTAAATATACAAACTTGATACCTTCGATATTTTTTAAAATCGACTGCACCTGAATTAACCCGGAAGCCCGGTGCGTCGGCAAATCCACCTGGGTGATATCTCCGGTGATCAAAGCCTTGGAATCAAAACCAAGTCTGGTCAAAAACATTTTCATCTGCTCTGGCGTAGAATTCTGCGCTTCATCTAAGATAATAAAGGAATCGTTAAGTGTCCGGCCGCGCATATAAGCTAAAGGTGCGACTTCGATTACCCCTTTTTCCAGATAACGCTGGATATCGTCCACTTCCATCATATCATATAGGGCATCATAAAGCGGCCTAAGATAAGGCCCGATTTTTTCATTTAAATCCCCGGGCAGATACCCCAAGCTTTCGCCCGCCTCTACCGCGGGCCGGGACAGGATTATTCGGCTGATCTGTTGATTTTTTAGAGCGGAAACAGCCATGGCCATGGCTAAATATGTTTTACCCGTCCCCGCCGGGCCAATACAAAAGACAATGTCGCATTGCCGCATCGCATCCACATATTCTTTTTGACGTTTTGTTTTTGGCGTAATAAATTGACGCCGGGACATTACATCGATGCGGTCTAAATATATTGCGTGCAAATCGAGATTATCATCCTGTTTTATCCCCCGCAACGCATAAGTCAAATCCTGGCTTTTCAAACTGCCTCCGGAACGGACGACATCCACAAGCTCCTGGATAAGTTTCGCAGCTAATATTACTTTTTTTTCACTACCTTGCAGGGTAAGATTTCCGCCGCGGGCGATAATTTTGACGGTAAGTACTTGCTCTATAATTTTAAGATTTTCGTCGTGTCTGCCAAATAATATATTTGCTTCCTCGTTATTATGCAGCTTTATTAATCTTTTCATTATATCTCGGGCAATTCAAAATAATAATTCTATTGGCGGGGGATTTTTAATTTTTGCCCCGGATAGATCTTGTCCGGTCCTTTTATTATATTTCGGTTAGTGTTGTAAATTAATTGCCATTTTTTTGAGGTGCCATACACTTTTTGAGAAATTTTTCCTAACGTATCGCCCTTTTTCACCACATATTCGGTATAAGCCGGCTCCGTTGCGGGAATATCTTCCGAGATAATCAGCTCGACATCCTCCTCTAAATCTGCCGGTTCATCTTCCATTGGTAAAATGATAGCTTCTTTTCTGCTCTCTTCCTGTTTCGCCTCTTTTTTACCCTTCTGCGGCGTTATCGTTTGCGGCCCGCCATAGATATAGCCGCGATTTCCCCATAATTCTTCATCCACGGTCTTGGGATAGTCTCTCCATTCCACGTACGGCGGCATCTCTATCGTAACCTGATAATAGGTGCGTTTAGTATCCCTCTCCTTCAGTTCTTTTTGCTGCGGCGGCGTTCCTTTTAAAAATCCCTTATTGCCTTTCGATAAATCCTGATCGATCCGCTCTTTTTCTATGGTTACTATTTCAATGCGTTTTGCACAACCAACCAGGCCCGCGCTTACCATCGCGGTTATCACAATCAAAGATACAAATCTAAGCATAATTCACCTCCTGCATCGCTTCTACTTCTTCAATTTTAAATAGTTAGCTTTGATTTCGTTATTATAATTCATCATTCTTTTATTGTCAAATGCAGTTCTTTTAACTGCCGTGCCGAAACATCTGAGGGCGCCTGGGTCATCGGGCAGACCCCTTTCTGGTTCTTGGGAAAGGCGATCACTTCCCGAATACTAGAACTCTGGGTCAAAAGTGTAAGCAATCTATCGAGGCCGGGAGCGATTCCTCCGTGCGGCGGCGCGCCGTATTTAAATGCTTCCAATAAAAATCCGAATTTGGACTGCGTCTCCTCTTCGCCTAATCCTAAGATTTTAAAAATTTTTGTTTGAAGTTCAGGCCGATGTATTCTAATACTGCCGCTGCCCAACTCCACTCCGTTGACTACCAAATCATAAGCCCGCGAACGCACGCGCGATAAATCTTGCGCTGAATCTAAAAATTTTAAATCTTCGTCCTTCGGCGCGGTAAACGGATGATGTTCAGAATCCCAGCGCTTTTCCTCCGCATTATATTGGAATAACGGGAAGTCCACAACCCAGACAAATTCAAAGCTGTCTTTTTTGAGCAGGCCGAATTTTTCTGCCAATTCCAAACGCAACTGCCCTAACACGCTCCGAGCTATCTTTTTAGTGTCGGCCACGATCAGCAGCAAATCTCCCGGCTTTGCTTGTAAATGCTGCGCGATATTTTTTAACAGTTCATCCCCTAAGTGTTTCTTAACCGGCGACTGATAGTCGCCTGCCAACACCTTAATCCAAACCAGCCCTTTGGCGCCCAATTCTTTAGATTGTTCTGTAAGAAGCTCCAGTTCTTTCAAAGACAAAGCCGCCGCACCGTCAACTTTTATAGCCATTACCGCCCCGCCGGCGCTTATCGCTTTTTCAAATACCTTGAAATTACAAGCGCTTAATTTACTGTTTAATTCTTTAAGTTCGATCTCACAGCGCAGGTCCGGTTTATCCGAGCCATAGCGGTTTAAGGCTTCATCGTAACTCATACGTTTAAAGGGCCGTTCTAACTTTCGGCCTAAAACCTCATTGAAGATTTTTAAAAAAAGCCCTTCTATTAACGTAAAAATTTCTTCTTCGTCTACAAAAGACATTTCAATATCCAGCTGCGTAAATTCCGGCTGCCGGTCTTTTCTCAGATCTTCGTCGCGAAAACAACGCGCAATCTGATAATATTTATCAAAACCGGCCACCATTAATATTTGTTTAAATAACTGCGGTGATTGCGGCAGGGCATAAAATTGCCCGTGATTTATGCGCGAGGGCACAAGATAATCACGCGCGCCTTCCGGCGTGCTTTTAGTCAAGATCGGCGTTTCAATTTCTAAAAATCCTTTTTCATCTAAAAAATCCCGCATTATCTTAAAAACTTTCGACCGCAAAATTAAATTTTTCTTCATTCCCGGCCGGCGCAAATCCAAATAGCGGTAAGACAAACGCAAATCCTCGTTAACTTCTTTATCATCATTTATTTCAAAAGGCAAAGCCGCCGCGGCATTTAATATTTCCAGAGATTCACACACCAGTTCAATCTCTCCGGTAGAAACCTTTTTGTTTTCCGTGCCCGGGGGCCTTCTGCGCACAACGCCCTGCACGCAAATTACAAACTCATTTTTTAAAAGCTGCGCTTGTTCATGGACCGCCGTACTATTTTCAGGATTAAAAACAACCTGGGTAAGGCCGGCGCGGTCCCTTAAGTCGATAAAAATCAAGCCCCCGTGATCACGGCGCGTATGCACCCAGCCGCAAAGCAGGACATTCTTGCCTTCATCGTTAATATTTAACTCGGCGCAATGATGCGTTCTTTTTATCTTCATCTCAGGTTAATGTATTTGGATATGGTTTTATTTATTGCCCAGGGGTATTATTTGCCCATGCCCACACGCTGCACTTGCTGAAAAATCTTGCCTTCGGTTTGGATAGATGGCGCAATAATAAGTTCCGTCAGATGCATCTCTTTTATCGTTTTCGCACCGACCGACCCCATGGAAAGCCCTAACGCACCTACCAGATTTTGCGAACCGTCATCCAATCTTGCCGGACCAAATAAAATCTCTTCTAAAGCGGCTGTGGTTCCCACAAAAATTCTCGTTCCACGAGGCAAATTGGCGTGCGGCGTCGCCATCCCCCAATGATATCCCCGTCCCGGAGCTTCTTTAGCCCGGGCAAAGGCTGATCCGACCATAACCGCATCCGCACCGCAAGCAAATGCCTTACAGATATCGCCGCCCGTACGCATTCCGCCGTCCGTTATAATCGGGATATATTTACCCGTTTTTTTATGATAAAAGTCTCTGGCCGCCGCGGCATCACAAGTTGCGGTAACCTGAGGCACACCAATACCCAAAACACCCCGGGTTGTACACGCGGCCCCGGGGCCAATACCAATAAGCAAAGCGCTGGCGCCGGTTTCAAATAACTCTAACGCCACATTGTAGGTCACACAATTACCGATGATTACGGGTATTTTCATTTTTTTACAAAATTTTGCCAGGTCTAAAACCTTATATTCCGTTGAAATATGCCTTACGGAAGTAACGGTAGACTGGACCACAAAAATATCCGCGCCGGCATCTTCGGCAATCTGGCCGAAATGCTCTGCCCGCTGCGGTATAGAGCTGACAACGCAAGGAACTTTTTTTTCTTTTATCTGCCGGATACGTACGCCAATCAATTTTTCTTTTATCGGTTCATTATAGATATCCTGGACCAGTTTCGTCGCTTCTTCCGCAGTAGCTTTTGCAATTCTTTCCAGGACCTCCTCCGGCTTATCATAACGCGTCTGTACGCCTTCCAAATTTAAAACCGCAAGCCCTCCCAGCCGGCCCATTTCCACGGCGAAATCAACATCCACCACCCCATCCATTGCCGCAGCTAAAATCGGCGCCTTATAGGTCTTGTCCCCCAGGACAAAACTCGTATCAACCTCATTAGGATTTATAGTAGCCATCCCGGGCACCAAGGCAACTTCGTCAAATCCGTAACAACGCCTTGCTTTTCGGTCTCTTCCAATAAACTCCGCCATTACCTATGCATCCTCCCCTTTTTTGTGTTATAAAGATATACCGCTTTTTTTCAAAACACCTTGAAATCAATACCAGTTATGAGCTTTAAATATATCACAAAATTTTTTTTGTGTCAATTAATTAAAAACCCGCAAGGCAACTTACCTTGCGGGTTTTTAACTCTTATCTTTTACGATTTCAGGCAGTATTAATACATACCACCCATACCACCCATACCACCCATACCGCCCATATTCGGCGGCATCGCCGAGCCGGATTTTTCTTCTTCTTTGATATCCGTTATAATGCACTCCGTAGTAAGCAATAAAGCGGCAATGCTGGCTGCGTTTTCTAAGGCACTCCGGCTCACCTTTGCCGGATCCAGAACCCCGGACTGAATCATATCCACATAGTCGTCTTTGTTTACATCATAGCCGATATTGCCTTTTTCCGACTTAACTCTTTGCACCACAACCGATCCTTCCAGTCCCGCATTCTCCGCCAGTTGACGAACCGGTGCTTCCAGAGCTTTTTTGACGATTTCAATCCCGATTTGTTCGTCCTCGGGCAGTTTCAACTTATGCAAATCAGCTGAAGCCCGTAACAGGCCCACTCCGCCGCCCGGAACAATCCCTTCTTCAACCGCCGCCCTAGTTGCATGCAATGCATCCTCAACCCTGGCCTTTTTTTCTTTCATTTCGGTTTCCGTTGCCGCTCCGACATTGATAACCGCCACGCCACCCGCTAATTTCGCCAGGCGTTCCTGCAATTTCTCGCGGTCATAGTCGGAATCAGTTTCCGATATCTGTTTTTTGAGCTGATTTATCCTGCCGGTTATATCCTGAGTTTTTCCCGCGCCTTCAACAATCGTAGCATTCTCTTTATCGATGCGCACGCGTTTGGCCTTGCCCAAATCGCTGATATCGATATTTTCCAGCTTTTCGCCCAAATCTTCCGTTATCGCCCGTCCGCCGGTTAAAGTAGCGATATCCTCGAGCATCTCTTTTCTCCGGTCTCCATAACCAGGCGCTTTTACCGCACAGCAATTGAGCGTGCCGCGAATTCGGTTGACCACCAGCGTGGCTAAGGCCTCGCCTTCCACATCTTCGGCAATAATCAATAACGGCTTACTTGCCCGGGCTACTTTTTCCAAGAGAGGCAATAAATCCTTCAAGGCGGAGATTTTTTTCTCATGGATTAAGATAAACGGGTCATCCAAAAGACATTCCATTCTGTCCGTATCGGTTACAAAGTAAGGGGAAAGATACCCCTGATCGAACTGCATCCCCTCGACCACATCCAGCGTCGTGGCCATTGATTTTGCTTCTTCGACGGTAATAACGCCGTCTTTGCCCACTTTTTCCATGGCATCCGCAATTAGATTTCCAATGGTTTCATCACTGTTTGCGGCAATCATCGCTACCTGCGCGACTTCTTTTTTATCCTTAATCGGCTTAGACAGTTTTTTAAGTTCCTTAACCACGAATTCCACCGCTGCGTCAATCCCGCGTTTTAACGCCATGGGATTAGCGCCGGCAGTAACATTCTTTAAACCCTCTCTGTATATCGCCTCGGCCAATATGGTTGCGGTTGTCGTCCCATCACCGGCAACGTCGCTGGTTTTGGAAGCCACCTCTTTTACTAATTCCGCCCCCAGATTCTGATAGGGATCCCTGAGTTCAACTTCTTTTGCTACCGTAACCCCGTCTTTGGTTATCGTGGGTGAACCGAATTTCTTATCTAATACGACATTTCTGCCTTTCGGGCCCAAAGTAACCTTTACTGCCCGGGCCAGCTGCTCGACGCCCTTAAGTATTTCGCGCCGCGCATCTTCTCCAAACAAAAGTTGTTTTGCCATAATTCGCCTCCAATTTTAGTTTAAGAAACAATCGCTAAAATATCTTCTTCTCTCAGGATTAAATACTCCTGGCCATCTTTGGTCGTTACCGCAGTCCCGGAATATTTCCCAAAGATTACCCGGTCGCCGACTTTTACCTCCGGCGCCTGAACCTTGCCACTTTCCAGAACTTTGCCCTGCCCCACAGCAATTATCTTTGCCTCCTGCGGCTTTTCCTTTGCGGTATCCGGCAAAACAATACCCCCTTTTGTTTTTCCTTCCGGCTCAAGCACTTCAACCAGCACGCGGTCACCTAATGGTTTAAATTTCATAATCCGCCTCCTTTCTTTTTATTTTTCTGTTTTATCAGCACTCAGCAATGAGGAGTGCTAATTTTAAGAAATATTAAGTTATCACAATTGATTTCATTAATCAAGTGTTATTTTTAAAAAAAAGTAGTTAAATCTAGGGGAAAATTGGAGATATTTGGCAGAAATTAGTTAATATCTTATTTTTTTGAGGTTAAATAAGATTTTTCTATTCCTTTCAATGTCAAATACAAATCAAAATCCGTAATCTTTTTACTTATTGTCCGAACCAGATCAAGATTGCCGCCGGTAGCAATGACCGTAGCCTTATTTTTTACAATAGTTTCAAAGGCCTTAATAAATCCATCAATTAGAAATCCGGTACCGTAATAAATACCGCTTAAAATTGAGTTTTTGGTGTTTGTGCCCAAAATTTTTGCCGGTTGGTGGCATTGTTCAATTTTAGGCAACAAAGCTGTTTTCTCGTATAAACCGGCCAAAGACATTCCGATCCCCGGCACAATAATACCACCCAGATATGCACCCGCCCCGGACACTACATCAATCGTAATTGCTGTTCCAAAATCAACAATCACCGCCGGCAATTTATAAAAATATTTTGCGGCCACGGCATTAGCTAAGCGATCTTTACCTACCTGTTTCGGATGAGAATATAAATTCTTTACGGGAATATCGATATCGTCACCTAACTTAAAAATTTTCGTTTTTGGATAGATTATTTTTAAATAATTTTCCAGAATACTGTCAAAAGCCGGGACTACCGAACAGTAAACTATAACTTCAACTTTATTGATATTAAATTTTTTATTCCCCTTATTCATGCCGGCCTTAAAACGGGGGAAATCTTTAAGCAGCAGCGAAGACATGTTCCATTGCCGGTAATTTTCTCTTCTGTCCTTAAAACCGATTTTAATGCAGGTATTTCCCAGGTCTATAAGCAATAACATTTTACCTCTCAATCTGCACATCCCCGCTTAAGATGTGATGCGAAAAGCCAAAATCGTCGCGGATAATCAACGCACCGTTCTCATCTATATCCATGGCCTGGCCTTCGATATTTTTGCTTTCCCTTTTTATTTTCACCCGCCGGCCTAAAGTTAGAGAAAGATTCCTCCATTCGTCAATTATAAAGTCGAATTCACGCTGGATTATTTTTACGTAATGGGCTTCAAGTTCCTCTAATACGTTTTGGAAAAATTCGATACGGTTAATCTGCCGGCCCGTCTGTATTTTAAGTGAAGTCGCACCCGGAGGTATTTGCGCGGCGTCATTATTGACGTTCACCCCCATACCTAAGATTACAAATTTAATCAAGTCCTGCTCGGCGTTCATTTCTGTCAGGATACCACAGATTTTTTCATTTTCAATAAAAACATCGTTCGGCCACTTGATTAATGCCGTTATTCCGTAAAGCTTTCTTATTATTTTAGCGATACTCACCGCCCCCATCAACGTAATTTTTCCCGCCTCAATCGGTGTTATCTTCGGCCGTAAAATCAACGAGGCATAAATCCCCACGCCCGGCGGGGAAAGCCATTTTCGCTCCATCCGTCCCCGTCCGCGGGACTGTTCTTCCGCCACAACCAGCGCACCTTCATCTTGGCCCTGCTCGGCTAACTTATAAGCAACATCATTGGTCGAGGTCGTGGAGGAAAATGAAATTATTTTTTTAGCGAAAATTTTCGTATTTAAATTATACCCTATCTCATCCGGCAGCATTTTATCGGGAACAGCTTGGAGCCGATAGCCTAAATGGGGCTGGGCAATAATTTCATATCCGGCGTCTTTTAAATGCTGAATATGCTTCCAGACAGCGGTACGGGAAACATACAACTGGCGTGATATTTCCTCGCCGGATAGAAATGAATCACTGTTTTCTTTTAGCAAATTCAAAATTTTTGTTTCCATGACCTGCATCTTGTTTTAACGCGGCTATTTTATCGCGTAAAACTATCGCTTTTTCAAACTGTAAATTTTTAGCGGCAAGCAGCATTTGCGCCTTGAGTTTATCGATCGCATCCATGCGCTCGTAATCGGTGAAATCCCGCGATACGACATCTTCGACAAAATCCTTTGAGTGTTCTTCAAGTTCATCCCAGTCTTTAATCGCTTTCTTGATGCCGGCCGGTTTAATTTTACGGCGGCGGTTGTACTCAAGCTGAATTTTCCGCCGGCGCTCTGTTTCCCCTAATGCGATCTTCAAGGATGAAGTAAGTTCATCCGCATACATAATAACTTGCCCGTTTATATTTCTGGCCGCCCGGCCCGCGACCTGAATCAAAGAAGTAGCCGAACGCAGGAACCCTTCCTTATCCGCATCCAAAACGCATACCAGCGATACCTCCGGCAAATCCAGGCCTTCCCTTAAGAGGTTTACGCCGACCAGGCAATCAAACTTCTTTTTTCTTAAATTGTTCAATATCGCCACCCGTTTTAATACCTCTATTTCCGAATGTAGATATTGCGCCGCCAACCCTGCGTCCTGTAAATACCGGCACAGGTCTTCGGCCATGCGCTTAGTTAAAGTAGTAACCAGTATCCGCTCACTTTTAGCGGCGCGTTCCTTAACGTTCCGGATTATATCGTCCACCTGGTCTTGGGTAGGCCGAACGATAATCTTTGGGTCAATAAGCCCGGTGGGCCTGATTATCTGCTCGACAACATACTTGCTATTTTTTAACTCATATTCACTGGGTGTAGCCGAAGCAAAAAGTATTTGTTTTGCCTGCGTTTGGAATTCCTCAAATTTTAAAGGCCGGTTATCGAGGCACGACGGCAGACGGAAACCGTATTCTACCAGCACTTCTTTTCGGGCACGATCACCGTTATACATGCCACGGATTTGAGGAATAGTCACATGAGATTCATCAATAATCATAAAAAAATTTTCGCTAAAATAATCCAAAAGACAAAATGGCCGACTGCCCGGCAAACGGCGGCTAAGATGCCGGGAATAATTTTCAATCCCGTGGCAATATCCGACTTCCCGCAGCATTTCGATATCATACATCGTCCTGCTCCTTAAGCGTTGCGCTTCAAGTAATTTGCCCCGGCGATGCAGCTGCGCTAACCGGGCTTCTAGTTCTTCCTGGATAGAAGAAATAGCGTCTTCTAGGTTGTCGGCATTAGTTAGAAAATGCTGCGCCGGATAAATAGCAATTTCCTCTTTAAAACCTTTAGTTTTGTAAAGCAGCGGATCGACTATTGCTATTCTATCAACGGTATCCGCAAGGAATTCAACCCTGATTGAATTTTCAGCATACATCGGAAAGACTTCTACCGTATCGCCACGGGTTTTAAATTTTCCCGGAGAAAAATCCACGTCATTGCGTTCATAGCGAATTTGTATCAATTTTTTGATGAATTCGTCCCGGTCAAGCTTCCCGCCCCGGACCAGGCGAATAAATTTTTGCGCATATTCGTCCGGAGAACCCAAATTATATATACAGGAGACACTAGCAACCACGATCACATCGTTACGACTAATCAACGACGTTGTCGCCGACAACCTCAGCCGATTTATGCGTTCATTAATTGATGCATCCTTTTGGATATAGGTGTCCGTTGTCGGCATATACGCTTCCGGCTGATAATAATCATAATAACTTATAAAATATTCTACCGCATTTTCCGGGAAAAATTCTTTGAACTCCATATAAAGCTGGGCGGCTAAGGTTTTGTTGTGCGAAATTACAAGTGTCGGCCGGTTAATGTTGGCAATAAGCGAGGCCATGGTAAATGTTTTGCCGCTGCCCGTAACCCCGAGCAGGGTCTGATAGGCGTTGCCGTTATTTATTGTTTTGGTAAGTTTATTTATGGCCTGAGGTTGGTCGCCACGGGGCTTAAATTTTGTATGAAGCTTAAAAGCATTCATTTAAGCGCGAGATTCTTTTCCCGATTTAGCCAGCAGCGCCTTGAAATGCTGCAAATCCTTAACCCGGCGGACCGCAGATTCATAACTGATAATGCCTTTGCAATAGGCATCTTTTAAAGAAACATCCATAAGCAGCATGCCGATATCGGCATTCGTCTGCATAATCGTCGGGATCTGCTCGGTTTTCGCTTCCCGGATAACATTGCGCAGCGCGGGCGTAGCAATCAGAATTTCTGCGACCATTGTCCGCCCGGGCATATCGATACGCTCCAAAAGCTGCTGCGAAATAACCCCCTGGATACAGGAAGCTAAAGTTATTCTTATCTGCTCCTGTGCATGCGGCGGGAAAACATCAATAATCCGGTCGATAGTCTGGATAGCATCAGGGGTATGCAATGTCGCCAAAACCAGGTGACCTGTTTCCGCAGCGGTCAATGCCGTCTGAATAGTTTCTAAATCGCGCATCTCGCCGACACAGATTACGTTTGGGTCCTGACGCAGGGTTTGAATCAGGGCACGGGCAAAAGTTTTGGTATCCGAATAAACTTCTCTTTGGATTACAATGCTTTTTTTGTGTTCGTGGATGTATTCAATCGGATCTTCGATAATAATTATACGACAGGAACGTTCCCGGTTGATAATATCAATCATTGAGTTCATGGTCGTGGTTTTACCTACTCCGGTGGGACCGGTAACTAAAATCATCCCAGAAAGCTTGCGGCAGAACTCATACACAACTAGAGGCAGTCCTAATTCTTCCGGTGTTTTTATCCGGATACCAACCACACGAAACGCGGCTTCGATTTCGTCTTTAGAACGGTAGATATTAACCCGAAACCGGCTAACGCCCGGTAACTGATACGAAAAATCCAATTCCCATGAATCTTCAAATTTTTTACGCTGCACCTCATTAAGAATGCTGTAAATCATCTGCCGCGATTGTTCCCCGGTCAATTTTTCATCGCCCAGATTTATCAGCTTTCCATCAATACGCAATGTCGGTGTGTTGCCTACAACTAAATGCAGGTCCGAAGCGTCTTTTTCTACTGCCGTCACCAATAATTTTTTTATATCCCACATTATGAGCTCCTCAATGATCCCCGGCCATAAGCTAAGCCCGGGATACCCGTTTATTATAAGTTGATGAACGAATTAAAATATTTTTAAACTAAAATCCGAACTTTTCGCCGAATGGGTCAGCTGCCCTACGGAAATAAAATCCACGCCTGTTTTCGCGATCCGGGCGACATTATCCAAATTAACATTGCCCGAGGCCTCGAGTTTAATGGATTTATCCATACTGTTTCTTATTTTAACAGCTTTCCTCATTTCTGACAAGCTCATATTATCAAGCATAATAATTTCCGGGCCGGCCGACACCGCCTGCTGCATTTGACTAAGTGAATTCACTTCGATTTCCACAATTACCTTGCAACCCGTATTTTTTCTCACCCGACGGATAATCGCATCCAGCCCCGGGTATTTGCGCGTTTGTTGACAAGCTTTAATATGATTATCCTTAATCAGCGCCTGGTCATCCAGCCCAAAACGGTGATTAAAACCACCTCCGATTCTCACCGCGTATTTTTCGATTAACCGCAAGCCCGGCGTGGTCTTGCGCGTATCTAATACCTTGACCTTGAATTTTTTCGCCCGCGAAGAAAACTTAAAAGTCAACGTAGCTATGCCGGACATACGGCCGAGAAAATTCAGGGCGGTACGCTCACCTTTTAATATACCTTGTGCCGGCCCATAAAGTTTGCAGATCACTGAAGGTTTTTTTACAAATTTACCGTCTTTAACCGAAGAGGTTATTTTTATTCTTTTATCTATCTGCCAAAAAACCTCTTTTGCCAATCCCATCCCGCAGATAACTACATTTTCATCCTTGGATACAATCTGCGCACGGACAAACATTCCCCTGTCCAACAAGGCGCCTGATGTGATATCTCCCTTTTGCCCCAAATCTTCATTTAAAGCCGATTTTATCAGATTCGTAACTTCGGAATTTTTCGAATTATTTTTTAACCGCATATTTAATCGCCTCAAGTTTTTTTAAATCCGCTTTCAATTCGGCCAATGCTTTATTCTCTTTCTCGACAACAGGCACAGGTGCTTTGGCAATAAAAGCGCTATTTTTAAGCAGCTCTTCTTTTCTTTTGATATTTGAGGTGATCTGATTGATTTCATGCTCTATTCTCTCATTTTCCGCCGCGGCATCAAAGTTTATATGCAGGTATATCGAACAGCCGCTGGCGACATCGCACGAGACACCGTCAAAAGAAACCGGCACCTCCAAAAAAGCTATTTTAGAAACACGAGCAAGCTTTTCGATATAACTTTGGGTGTCTTTTAAAATACCTCTTTTCTTTTTGTCTTCGGCTAAAATACTCACCTCAACCATGTCTTTTGGCTTGATATTATTTTTGCTGCGCAAATTTCGAATGGTTATGATAACTTCTTTAAGCATAGTCATTTTTTTCTCAAGCACCCGGTCGATTAAGTTTTCCTGAACATGCGGCCAGGTCTTTTGCATAATCGAGCCGGCTTCTGGATTTAACTTTTGCCAGATCTCCTCTGTAATAAACGGCATAAACGGATGTAAAGCGCGCAATGTCTTTTCCAATATTTTATACAGCACAAACTGGGTATTGCGCTCTTTAATGTTTAGTTTCGCCAATTCAATATACCAATCACAAAATTCATGCCAGAAAAATTCATACAACAAACCCGCCGCCTCGTTAAACCGGTAGTTATTAAGGGCTTGATTTAACGCTTTTAAAGTCGAGTAAAACCGGCTCAAAACCCAGGCATCCGCCAAAGAAAGCTTTGTTTGTTTATAAAATATACACAGATCCCCTTCTGTCTGTTTTGTGTCCAAATTCATCAGGATAAAACGGGCGGCGTTCCAGATCTTGTTGGAAAAATTCCGGCCCAGTTCAAATTTGTCTTTAGCCAGATACACATCCTGCCCCATAGCGGTAATGCTGATTAGACTAAACCGCAAGGCATCGGTCCCGTATTCCTTAATGATATCCAGGGGATCAATAATATTTCCTAAGGATTTAGACATCTTTTTACCGGTTTTATCCCGCACTGTTCCATGGATATAAACATCTTTAAACGGAATATCCTGCATAAATTCCAATCCCGCCATAATCATCCGCGCTACCCAGAAAAAAATAATTTCCTGAGCCGTAACTAAAACCGAAGTGGGATAGAAATATTTCAAGTCTTCCTCGCTTACCTTTTTATCCGGCCAGCCAAAAGTAGCAAACGGCCACAGCCATGAGGAAAACCAGGTATCCAGCACATCTTCGTCTTGCACAATATCCGCCTTCCCGCAATCCGGACACCGCGCGGGTCTGGTCTTGGCAACGATAACCCCGCTTTGCCGCACGTCTTCTTCTGTATTGTCCGGCTTATAACAATTTTTACAATAATACACAGGCAGACGATGCCCCCACCAAATTTGCCTGGATATACACCAATCCTGGATATTTTCCATCCAGTTCAAATAGACTTTTGTCCAGCGCGACGGATAAAATTTAACTTTACCATCTTTTACGACTTTTTTTGCCGCCAAAGACAGCGGTTTCATCTTCACAAACCACTGCCGGGAAAGATAGGGTTCAATAATCGTATGGCACCGGTAACAATGACCAACGGCATATTTATGCGCCTCTACTTTCAAAAGCAGACCCCGTTCTTTTAAATCCTCAATTATCGCCGCGCGGGCTTTAAAACGATCCTGTCCGGCATAATCAAGCGCATTTTCGTTAAGGGTGGCATCCGGATGCATAATGTTCACAAATTCCAAGCCATGCCTTTTTCCCAACGCATAATCATTGGGATCGTGCGCCGGGGTTACTTTCACGGCCCCGGTACCGAAACGGGGGTCAACAAAATCATCCTTGATTATCAAAATCTGCCGGTTCATTAAAGGCAAAATTACCGTTTTGCCGATAATTTTTTTGTAACGTTTGTCTTTTGGATTTACAGCGACGGCCGTATCGCCCAACATCGTTTCCGGTCGCGTAGTCGCCACGACAATATGCTCATTTGAATCCTTTAAGGGGTACCGGATATAATAGAGGAACCCATCCATATCTTTATGCGGTGCCTCCTCGTTCGAAAGTGCGGTTTGGCAACGAGGACACCAGTTAATAATGTAATTGCCCTGGTAAATCAGCCCTTTTTTATATAAATTCACAAAAACATCCAACACCGCATTGCTGTAACCAGCATCCAGCGTAAAACGTTCCCGCGACCAGTCACAAGCGCATCCCAGGCGCTTTAATTGGCGAATTATGGTCGAGCCGTATTCTTGCCTCCATTGCCATACTTTTTCTAGAAATTTTTCCCGTCCTAAAACGTGGCGCGAAAGACCGTCGCCGGTGATTTTACGTTCTACGACATTCTGGGTAGCAATACCCGCGTGATCTGTTCCCGGCATCCAGAGGGATTCGAATCCACTCATTTTTTTATAACGGATTAGAATATCCTGGATCGTATTATTTAAGGCATGCCCCATATGCAGGATACCGGTAATATTCGGCGGGGGGATAACTATGACAAACGGCTTCTTATCCGTATCTTTTGTCGCATGAAAATAGCCCTGCTTTAGCCAAAGATTATAATATTTGGCCTCGATTTCTTCAAAATTATATTTTGTAGTTAAATTTTCCATAAGAATGGCGCTCGGCAGGAAATCAAAAAATCCGCGAACCGTGTTCAACTTCTAAACTTGAGTTTAATTTTTATCCGCCTCTTTTTCTTTGAGCAACTTATATTCGATGCTATCGACTAAAGCCTGCCAGCTGGCTTCAATTATATTCTCGGAAACTCCTACGGTCCACCAGGAGCTCTTTTCATCCTGCGATTCAATAAAGACCCTTACTTTAGCCGCTGTCCCCGCCTTGCTATCTAATACTCTGACTTTAAAATCAGAAAGATGCATTTTGCCCAAAGTCGGATAAAAATCCTGCAGGGCTTTTCTTAAAGCGCTATCCAGGGCATTAACCGGCCCGTCGCCTTCTGCCGCTGTATGCTCAGATATATTGTTTACTTTGATTTTTACCGTGGCCTCAGAAATAAGCGTATCATCCTGTCTTTTTTCCACAATCACCCGGAATCCATCAAGTTCAAAAAACTTCTTATACTTTTTAAGCGCCTTTTTAATAAGCAGCTCAAAAGAAGCTTGCGCGGCCTCAAACTGATAGCCTTCATATTCAAGCCGCTGGATAAGCTTATGCAAGTTTTTTGTGTGCCGGTCATCTTTGTTTAAATCAAAAGATAGCTCTTTGGCCTTGAATAAAATTGAAGTTTTACCCGACAACTCACTGGCTAAAAATCTGCGTTTATTGCCGACCCGGTCAGGTTTAATATGCTCGTAGGTAAACGTATTTTTAAGCATGGCATTGATATGCACCCCGGCTTTATGGGCAAAGGCGGAATTGCCGACAAAGGGCTGATTATCCAGATGCTTCATATTGCTGACTTCGCTGACATAACGTGAGACTTCTGTAAGTTCCCGCAAATTACGGTCACTAATGCAATTAATGTTTAATTTTAGCTTAAGGCAGGCAATTACGGCACAAAGATCGGCATTGCCACAGCGTTCACCATATCCGTTTATTGTCCCCTGCACATGCGTGCAGCCGGCTTCTACCGCGGCAATCGTATTTGCTACCGCCATACCCGCGTCATTATGGACATGAATACCCAGATTTTTCCGGATATGCGGGGTTACCTCGCCGATGATTTTGATTATTTGTGAAGTAAGCGTACCGCCGTTGGTATCGCATAAAATAATACTTTGCGCACCGGCTTCTTGCGCCGCAATAATTGTATCCAACGCATATTCCGGATTATGCTTGTAACCGTCAAAAAAATGCTCGGCATCAAAAAAAACGGTAATGTTTTTAGAGCGCAGGAATCTGATCGTATCGGTGATCATCTCCAAGTTATCTTTCAACGCAACCTTTAAAACATCCCGTACATGCAGATCCCAGCTTTTTCCAAAAATCGTAACATGTTTAACTTTTGATTCCACCAACGCTTTTAAAATCGGGTCGGAACTGGCGCGCTTATTTTTACGCCGCGTGCTGCCGAAAGCTACGATTTTAGAGTTTTTGAATTTAACACTTTTAATTTTTTTGAAAAATTCCAGATCCTTGGGATTGGAACCCGGCCAGCCTCCTTCGATAAAATCCATACCGAGTTCGTCAAGTTTTTTCGCGATCAAAATCTTATCGTTTACCGAATAAGAAATTCCTTCCGTTTGGGCACCGTCACGCAACGTGGTATCGTACAGGTAAATCTTTTTCATATGGAACTCCCCTTCCCGGCAAGCCCGGAGTGCTTATATGCTGGCCCCGCCTGTTTTGCGAAACACCGGGGTTATTTCGCCTATTTTCATTTATCCGGCTTGCTTATTTAGCGACATCCCGCCGACCCGCATTTCGCATTTATCTGCGAAGACGGGAAAAACCTCTTCTATTAGTTTTTTTTATCCAAACCAAAACAGCTATGCAGGGACCTTGCTGCCTTTTCCGCTTTTGCTTTTCTGATTATACAGGAAATATTTATTTCCGATGTGGAGATCATCTCAATATTTATATTTTTCTTGGCTAAAATCTCAAACATCCGGGCCGCAACCCCCGGATGGCTTTTCATCCCCACGCCGACGATAGACACTTTAGCAATGTTATCGTCACAAATCACTTTACCCGCGCCAATTTTTTTCACTATATCTTTTGTCGTACGCATAGTTTTATTCAAATTCGCATTCGTTACCGTAAAAGAAAGATCCGTTGAGCCGGTGCGGCTGACGTTTTGTACGATCATGTCTATATTTATCTCTTTGACGGCTAATGCTTTAAAAATTTTGGCAGCGGTTCCGGGACGGTCAGGAGCATCACAAATTGTAATCTTCGCTTCCTTTTTATTGCAGGTAATCCCTGAAACTACAACACCTTCCATCATAGCCTTTGCCTCCTTAGTGATAAATGTGCCCTGTTTTGCGCTAAAGCTTGAACGCACATGAATGGGCACGTTAAATTTTTTCGCAAATATTACCGAGCGCGGCTGCAGTATCTGGGACCCTAAAGACGCCAGCTCCAGCATCTCATCATAACTTATCCAGTCTAATTTATGTGCCAAAGGTACAATTCTGGGATCGGCCGTATAAACCCCATCCACGTCCGTATTCATCTCGCAAACATCCGCACCCAGGGCTTTCGAAAGCGCTACTGCGGTCAGATTAGAACCGCCGCGGCCTAAAGTAGTAATATCCTGGTCCGTAGTTACGCCCTGAAATCCGGCGACAATAACCACTTTTCCCTTTTTCAACTCTTCTTCGATTTTTTTAGTGTTGATATTGATAATCCGGGCCTGGGTATAAGAGGCATCGGTAATAATGCCCACTTGGGCTCCGGTAAAAGAAATCGCCTCCACCCCGTGTTTATGTATCGCCATAGCCAAAAGCGCCACCGACACCTGTTCCCCCGTAGAAACCAGCATGTCCAATTCCCGTTCCGAGGGATTATCGTTTACCTGAGAAGCCAATTTAATCAGCCGGTCCGTGGTATCCCCTAAAGCAGAGACGACAACTACAACTTTATAGCCTTGGCGTCTTGTCTTCACTACGCGGTCGGCAACCTTTTTTATGCATTCCGGATCGGCGACGGAACTACCGCCATATTTTTGTACAACTATTTTATTCATAACAAGTTATTAATTTTACATCAAAATATCGACTTCGTCAAGCAGCAACTAACCTCGAGAATTATAAGTTTTTAGAGAACCCTTCTAAAAATATGTTTTATTTTATGCTTGTCCAGTAACAGCTGTTTTCTTAAATCCTGCGTATTGGAAAACATTTTCTCTTTGCGTATCCGGCTAATGAACTGGATTTCTATCGTTTGGCCATAAATTTTTCGGTTAAAATTAAAAATGTGCGCTTCAATCGCCATTTGCGCATTCGTTTTATAGAATGTCGGCCGATAGCCGATGTTCAGCATTGCCCGGTACCATTTTTTACCCACCTTTGCCCGGACAGCATAAACACCACCAGGCGGCAAAACTTCCTGGTGGGCCTGGATATTTGCCGTAGCAAAACCCAATACCGCGCCCCGCCGCGCGCCTTTTTCCACTATACCGATAATACTAAAAGTCCGGCCCAGCATTGCCTCGGCCTGTTTGATTTTTCCTGTACGGATTAAATTGCGGATTTGCGAACTACTAACTGTTTTTACCCCTTTTTTATATGCGGGCAAGACAATCGGTTTAATTTGAAAAATGCGCTGCCGCTTTTTAAGATACGCTACATTGCCGGCTTTCTTTTTCCCAAAATTAAAATTTTCCCCAACCACAACGAAACTTGCCCCTAATTTTTGCTTAAGTATTCCTCGGACAAAATCGGAAGCGCTGATATTGGCGAACTTTTTGTCAAAATCAACAATAATGCATATATCCGGTCCTAACTCGCCGATCAACTTCAACCGATGAGCGATGCTTGTAATTAAATCCGGCAATTTGCTCGAGCGAGTCACTTTCGCCGGATGCGGCGAAAAAGTCAGGACAATACTCGTGCCCTTAAAAATTTTAGCCTTTTGTACCGCAGTTTTAATGATGCGCCTGTGCGCTTTATGGACGCCATCAAAAGTGCCGATCGCCACCACTCGAGGCAAAGGATAACCTCTAATTTTAAATTTCTTAAAACCGAATACTACCTGCATATTGTTATAAAAGAGTTAAGAAGCGGCGGACTAATGTTTCTTGCTCCATCCGGATAATCTCATCGAGTTTCAAAGCTTCCTTTATGTTATAATTGCCGCAAGCCGTACGGCGTAATTCGCACACATGCGCGCCGCATCCCAAATACTCTCCGATATCTTCCGCCAGAGAACGAACATACGTACCTTTAGAACATATAAGCTCAAAGCTTAAATGCGGCAAGTTAATTTCCGTAAGCTTAATTCCCGTTATATTAATTTTATGGGGCTGGCGGGCGATAGAAATACCCTTGCGGGCAAGCCGGTAAAGCTTTTGCCCGTTCACTTTTTTTGCCGAAACCATCGGGGGGATCTGCCAGCTTTCTCCCTTGAAATTAAGAAGTGCTTCCTCTATTGCCTCGCGGCTATATTGGGGCACTTCCTTTTCCTGGATGATTTTACCGGCCGCATCGGCCGTATCCGTTCTTACTCCTAAGGTGATTCTAACCGAATACGCTTTATCTAAGCCCAGGAACTCAGAAGATAATTTTGTCGCCTTACCGACCAACATGATCAGTAAGCCTGAGGCAAGCGGGTCTAAAGTACCCGCATGGCCAATCTTTTTAAATTGTAGTTTTCTTCTTAAAATGAGAACGATATCGTGCGAGGTCGGCCCCCGGGGCTTATCAACTAAAAAAATTCCGTTCATTTATTTTCCGGAAAAGCGTTTCTTTATCGCTTTTTTTATTTCTTTTACCAGAAGCTTTTCTGCTGTTTCCATCTTTTTTTCAATAACACATCCGCTGGCCAGGCTATGTCCTCCGCCGCCAAAACTTTTAGCGATTTTATTGACATCGATACGGCATTTGGAACGCAAACTAACTTTAATTCCAACGCCCGATTCAAGTTCCCTAAAGAAAACAGCTACTTCCGAACCTTCAATCATCCGCACGACATCGATAAAGCTTTCCGTGCTCTCAAGCGGAAGGTTATATTTCTTAAGCATCTTTTTCGTAACTTTAAACCAGACGATTTTGCCATCCCGGGACCGATTGAGATTTTCTAAAGCTTCGCCCAGCATTTTTAAAGCTTCAAAGGATTTAGTTTCGTAAATAAACTCATAGATTTGCGCCGGATTTATATCAAAGTTTAAAAGCTCCGCAACTATTCTATGCGTAGCCGGGGTTGTATTCGAATAACGAAATGAACCGGTATCGGTCATAATCGCCACATACAGGCAAAGCGCGGTTTGAACATCTATCGGCACGCTGCTGGATTTATAAAGCCCGTACACCATCTCGCCGGCCGCGGACGCTTTATGATCTGTCCAGTTGATGTGGCCGAACCGCTCATTGCTGACGTGATGGTCGATATTTATTATATATGCGTTCTTAATAAGTTCTCTTACCTTTCCAATCCTCTCCAACACCGGCGAATCAAGCACAATCGCAGCATCAAATTCTATCTGCTCCTTGCGAAAATCCAAACACGTCTCAATCCTTTCCTGTCCCGGCAAAAATTTTAGATTTTTAGGCACAT
>JAHJAO010000029.1 GCA_018813905.1 Candidatus Omnitrophota bacterium | reverse complement strand
CAATGCAAGCATATAAAATATCATCCACTCCATATTGGACAAACCAAGGTGATCCCAGGATCGGGCAAAATGGTACGGACAAAGCATTAAAACTACTCCGGCGAAAAAAGAAGCTGGACGATTTTTTGTAAAATAAGCAACAAGCATATACATCGCTATTCCAGAAAGAAAAAAACCTGACATTATCTGAAGATTATATGCGACAACTTCTCCTGTGAGTATAGATAAACATCGATAGATCGGCCCCCAGATAGGATAAAATACAGGCATTTTTACGCCAAAAGGATAGGCCAAAATATTACAAAAACTTAAGTCCAATCCTTTTGCATAAGAATGTTTTAACCACCAAAATTTCCACATCCAAGCCAAAGGATCAGTGGCCGTGCCATAAAAAGCTGAATTAAACTTCAGGATAACAGGAAATGTCGCATAAATACTCAATAGAATATACCCAATAACAACAAAAAGTTCTTTTTTAAATATTTTAATTTTTTCTTTCATCTTTAACAACCCTTACAAATTAATTATAATACGCTTTGCTTGACTCCCAAAATAAATAAATGTTGTGCAAAATTGGTTAAAAATCTTGGAGCTTGCAAGAAACCTTGCCCCCTGCCCCCAACCAAATACATACCCAGCAAAAACCCTCTTGCCTTTAAAATATTTGCCCCACAGCCTCCAAGAATTTCCTTTAGCTCTTCCATCGTATATTCATGTACATGCACAACGTCTCCTGATTCCTTACTTGTCCCATAATATCTCGGAAAGGTTATTTTTTTTCCTAACATCATTTGCAGCCGGCTTGAAATGCGTAATCTGCTTGGAGTCCCAATTAATTTTTTCCCGCCTATCTTCAACACCCGCATCATTTCTTTTACAAATCTTTGCGCGTCTTTGATATGTTCGATAACATCGAAGGAAACAACC
The DNA here is from genome assembly GCA_018813905.1 of Candidatus Omnitrophota bacterium. Taxonomy (GTDB): domain Bacteria; phylum Omnitrophota; class Gorgyraeia; order B26-G9; family B26-G9; genus JAHJAO01. The sequence goes on along the minus strand of JAHJAO010000029.1, from coordinate 20,380 downwards.
AAATCAAAAGATTCATCCGCAAAAGATAATTCCAATCCGTTTTCTAATTGAAAATCGAAATTATTCACATACTGAGCACCTCTACGATCTAAAATATCTACGCCTATTACTTTATTATGTTTTGTTTTAAATAAAGACGTTGTTTGCCCTGTCCCCGTTCCAACATCTAAAATTTTAAAACTATCTCGCAAAGAATACTTTTTTACAATTAGATCTATTGCTTGATAATACTTTGTTGCATACGTTCCCATTGTTTCATCCTTTTCTTCCAACTCTAATCTTTGGCTAACTACTATTATCCTGAATGTTATACGTTATAATGATCAAAAAATAAGTATTAAGTTTGGTATTCTTACGTATAAATACTACCCAATATCAAAATACTCTCTTTTATCTTCTAATCGCTTCATCATTTGCCATATACCAAAGAAAACTCCATGCAACTTAATCGGAACGATCTTACGTAAAAAACTCGTAAGTTTATCAATAAATGTTTTATTAAAAGTTTCCCTAACAGAATCAGGTTTTTTAACCAACATGCTATATAAATACTGATCAGGGTTAACAATCTTAGCTTGCTCTATTATTTTCTGTACTAAGAAAACGCTAACATATCTTTTACCCGGAGAAAGATACATTCCTAAGTAATCCTGCTCCTGATTGTATTTATAAAACCTACTATAAAACTGCTTGATCTCTACAACATGCGACTCTGCAATTTCAAAACCACTAGCCTTATAAAAATCATCCAATAAAGTAGGAGAACATTGATAAAACCCATGGTTTACAAAGTTATGAGTAGGGATAATATGCAAAACGTATCCGTTTAATTTAGTCATTTTCACAATATTACTCAAAACCTGCTTTATATCAAAAATATGCTCCAACGTTCCGCTATCTATAATAAAATTAAATGAATTAGATAATTTTTCATCAACTTCATCCTGCATATCAAACAATATCTTAGGTTTATCAAAATCAAATTTATCTATATCATAATATTGATCTGCTGGAATACCCAGCATCTCAAAAAAAGTCTTTGCATGGATATATCTCTTGGCTTCTTCATTAACCTTCACAGTACTTGCGCTAGTAGAATATTCGATAGAGCTAGGAACAGATGGCTTGCAATTATAGTCCTCCATCCACTTAATAACCTGTTCACTAGTGGCATAGATATCCTGATTACCCAATGTAAGCACTGGGCCTTTGATTTTATGCTTATTTACTGTCTTGATCACATATTTAACGTCTCTAACTGAGAGTCCCATAAAAATCCTTCCTTCTAAAACCATACTCCTTTGCCTATTGTTATGCTAAAATTCTTCTACTAGTTAGCACGCTTTGCTATATATGTATTAATCTCAGCTTTTTTAGAAAAAAACAATGCAACAATGAATCTAAAAATTGTTAAAACTGGCAAAACAAAAATAAAAAACAGAGAATTTAAAATAAAATTAGCAGTTTTAAACTTTGAGTAAAAACTAGCTGGCAGGTCCTGAGGATAATCCCAAATATTTCCCACATGCCCAACTATTTTTAGCTTACTACGCTGAATTAAGCTATCAATACTTTTATAATTATAGTGAAATAAATGACGTGGTGCATCTAAATGGAACCACCAATGCTGAGTCAAATTAAAGCCTAAGCTGTCTTTATTTGGAATATCAAAGATTAAAACTCCATCTTTAGCTAAAAGTTTTGAAAGGTTATCTATAAAAACAGCTGGATCTTCAACATGCTCAAATACATGCCACATAATTATTACATCAAATTCACCAAACTTTGAAGCTTTAAAATCACGATCATTAATTCTTACATTGTGGATATCGATATTTTTATAATTTTCTTTAACAAAATTATAGCCGTCTTCATTTATTTCAACTGCACATTTATCATAAGACTCTGGCAAAGAGTTTAAAAACTCCCCCTTTGCACATCCTACTTCAAGAATCCTATTACCTTTAGAACTTTTATATCGCTCTATTAGTTTTAGTCTTTTTTTAAAACTAAACTCTTGGAGAAAAAATAAGCATTTTCCAATTAAACCATTAGAGTTTATAGGGCAATAGTAATCTTTGCGATAGTATTTTTTATAGTACTCAGGACCTACATGCACTTGTGTAAAAGCAACATTACAAGCATCACACTGAAAAATATCGAATTTATCATTACTTAATATTTGTCTTCCATGTATATCTTGAGCAACAAATAGCAATCTTGGATTATCACTTGAACATAGCATACACTTCATAAAGCCCTCTTAAAACTAAAATTTCTGATTAATAAATTCCTTTAACAAGCTCATAAACCTTTTTAAATATTCAATCTTACATCTTGATCGAAGAATATTTCTAATATATTTCCAACTAAAATAAATCGATAGATTTGGCAAAACCAGATTATATTTTTTATTAGCTTTGATAACCCAATCAAGCACATCAACAGAATGTTTGGCAAATCTGTATTTATCAGGTTTATCTTTTAGCAGCAAAACAGTATTCATTAAATCCGGATAATCTTCTCTTTTAATATTTTCACAGCAGGAATCGAAAATCTCGCACCCGGGATAAGGTGCAAATACATTAAAAGAAACAATGTTTGGCTTTAACCGCTGGATGAAGTCTAAAGAATCCCGCAAGTCATCCTCTTGTTCACCAGGTGTATTCACCAGCATATTAGCAAAAGTACGTATACCAAGCTTCCTGCAATTGTTAAACGTTTTTTCTATTTGTTCTACAGTTATCCCTTTTTTGAGCTGTTTTAGCTCCTCATTGGTTCCTTTTTCAACGCCAAAATCGATTTGCACACAGCCGGCATTTGCCATAATTTCAAGCATCTCATAATCAACAGTATTAACTTTTGATGAGCATCCCCAGATTAAGGGTGATTTATCATCAATCATTAAGCGGCAAAACTGGCGTACATTATCTTTTTTTAAAGTAAAAAGATCATCAATAAAGTAAAAAGAATCTATCTTATATTTATCTCTAAGCTTATTGATTTCCTGAAAAAGAGACGCGGGAGAACGAAGTCTGACAAATTTTTCTCCCGAATAAAATTCCCGAAGTTTTTTTGAAACACAAAAAGTACACAATGATGGGCATCCGCGGGAAGATAATACATAAAAACTTTTAGAAAATACCCCCCTTATTGCATAAGGCGATGGTGTTGTATAAAAATTCATGTCCAGATCCTCGCAATCTGGGAATGATATTCCATCAAGATTTTCAACCAGAACGCGGCTTTTATTTTGCACTCTTTTTTTAGCTTTTTTATCAAAATACGCCATCCCTTCAACTGAAGCATAATTATGACTATCACTACGGATCGCTTTTACCAATTCAAAAAGCGTTACTTCCCCTTCTCCGATAACAACAAAATCAAAATTAGACTCCTCATAGATAAAATGTTCAGGGTAAAAAGTAGGATGGACTCCTCCCACAATGATTTTTATATCACTTCTATTCTTTTTTATTTCTAAGGCAAGGGACTCTACCTCCTGTAATTCCGGGGTATAACAGGTGATACATACTATATCCGTATCGGTATCAAGTATCTGTTTTATTGTACCCTCTTGAACATCAGCCAGGCATTTATCCTTATTCTTGACAAAAGACTTACTTCTAACCTGGTCTTCAATAATACAATCAATAATTTTTGTTGCAATCCCTTGTTTTTTTAAATAACCAGCAAGATGCATTAATGCCAAAGGCGGACGATAGTGATTGAATGCCCTTGAAGGAGGTGAAATTAATAATACTTTCATTTTATCCGCTAATACTCCTGAGAATCTTTAACATATACAATATTTTAAAATAATTATCTCTTATTATTACTGCTGTTTTTAGATGAACTAAAAAGGAAAATTAATCCTAATGCAAATTTCAGGAAATACATCCCCGCTGCCAAAAAAGGGTGTATCAATAATTTGATCCATTTCCCCTGTTCTACATATACACCAAAGTATCTATAGCCAAAACCCAGCTGCTTTTTTAGTATTTCATCATTCTTGCCCCATTTGGCGATATAATGATTTAGGTTTTTAGAATAATAGCTTTTTTTCTTAATATATCCAATGAGCTTGAAATTAGATTCATTGTGATATAAATGCGATTTAATAATACCCACTTTTCCTGCTTCTTTTATGCGACGGTCAAGATCCCAGTCTTCTGCTGTAAAAAAGCTCTCATCAAATCCATTTATTTCCAGAATCTTATCTTTTCGAACAAAGCGCACCGCATCAATTACAGTCCCGCTATAGAAGCTTCTTTCAAAATCTCTCACTAGAATCCAATAGCTCTGGCGAGGTAAGGCAGATAGATCAGCAGAAACCTCTCCAACTATCCGTTCAGGGATATATAAAGCAATGCAGTTTTCTGTTTCGATTTTTTGAATACATTCTTTAATAACATCCTTACTCAATATCATATCTGCATCAAGATACAAAACATATTGCCCCATTGCCTTGCGAATGCCAAAATTTCTCTGTGCTGAACGCTCAGGGCCAAAGGCATAGACCTTATCCGTATACTTAGAAGCTATTTCTTTTGTTTTATCCGCGGAATTATTATCAACAACTATAAGTTCAATTTCATTTTGATTAAAGCTCTGCGACTTGATGGATTTCAGGCAATTTTCTATATGCTCCTGTTCATTTTTAGTTGTTATGATAACTGACACTTTCATCGCCTAATCACACTCCATCACTAAACAATTTACTGCCAATAGACTTCGCTCTGTTTTGCCAGCTCCATTGCTCGACAATTAGCTGTCTTGCTTGATCAGCCAGCATCATATAGTATTTATTATCAAACAACATCTTTATTATAGCCTGGGCAAATTTGTCAAAATCACCTTGAGGGATTTTTTCCATACCTTGAGGATAATATGTTTTTAAAGCCTCCAGATCAAAGCTTATGCCGGGTATACCCCAGGCCATCGCTTCTGCTGCAGCCATGCCCCCGCTGTCATAAGTTGCCGGATGCAGAACAATTTTACTCTGCTTAAAAACATTGAACTTATCCTGCCCATCCATAAAGCCGAACAAATCCACATTTTCATTTAGATTATATTCATTGATTTTATTTTTCACATCTTTTTCCAGTGGACCATTGCCGATCATGGCTAGTTTAGCCTTAGGCAATTGGGCAACAACTTTTTTCCATATTTCCATTAAAGCTAAAACACCTTTTTGCTGATGGAATCTGCCGATAAAACAACATTCATATTTTCTTTTATCCAGAGGGACAACATTCTTATTATTTAAATATTCTGTTGATGCTTCGATGTTGACTCCTCCTCGAATGACAAAAATTTCAGACTCACTTCTTTTCTTACTCAGGAATTTATTTTTATCCGGTTGTGATGTAACAAAAATAATATCCGCATATTTTTTAACAAGCCAATAAGTAGGTCTTTGAGATAACCAATATAAAAATCCCCGCAAAAAATCTTTTCCCTTATAAGGGCTATCTTTATCCCAGGGAGTTGGTGCAAACAAATAGTAACTCGCAATCCACTTCACTTTAGGATTAATTAATTTTATTAAAAAAGCAGGGATAAGGTCAGGATAAAAATCTGATACAGAATAAATCCAAGGATTGTTTTTAAATAAGGATTTATGCCTTAACACAAATAATATTCCGTTTGTTAGTTTTTTAAAAAAATTAGCAAAAACAGCCCTTAAGGTAAAAACATTTTTGAATCCTAATTTACTGGATGACTTATAGAACTTAAGATCTTGAAGTCCATAGTTTTTGCAAACCGTAATAGCTTCCTCTGTAGCAATTATCTTTAAATCAATAGACTCTTTCCAATATCTAGCCAGTTCAATGAAAATTCTGCAACCGCCGCTTAACCCAGAATCACCAATATTGTTATTTGCAATAAAAAAACACTCAGTCGATTTTATATCCATATTATTCCTAATTTATGGAACTAGAATTTGCTTATAAATTCTTTAAACTTACTGATTATAAATTTATTTTCTGCTTATCAATTCCCGGATATACTCCGGTCCAGAATAAATTATTCATTACTATATCAGTATTTTTAAGCCCCCCCCCCTGAGACTCTGCATTTAATATTTTGATATGCCGGCTGTCTGAGCATGTTGCCGCCAAAAAGCATTCTGGTTGCAATCTTATTTTTCTCAAGATACCCTACGATCTTCCACCGCATAATATTACAACTTTCATTGCCACCCCCCTGGTAAGCTTATTTTTATATTTCCTAAAAATACAGAGTTAACCTTATTTTTATAAAAAACAACCAACTTGCTTAAAATGAATCCTGGCACAAGAATCGATCCTATTGAAAAAACCCAGAATTGCAAATTGAAGATATTTTCCCATTTCATCTTTATCAGATAAGAAATCTCTCTTAAAAGCTGAGTAAAAGTTCCATAATTCTTTATCTGCACCAATCCCACAAAATTATTTGCAATATAATTTTTGACTAAATATTTTTTAAGATCCTTAAATTTGTCTTCTCTAAATTTTTCATCAATTAAATTATACCAGGTCATCATTGAGGAATTCACAAAAAATACTGGATTACAACAGCTAGCTCCAGTACGAACCGCAACAATATTATCTTTTAAAATTATTGCTTTAGTATCCTTTAGTACTGATATGACCATTGAAGCCATTTCGACAAAATATATATTGGAAAAAGTATATTTCATGAATTTTTTCCTAAAAGCTATTCCTGAAATTTGACCGGACAGCGCAATCACACTTTTTACTTTATCATAAGAATCATTTATGGAAACAGTCAGATCTTCCCGAAATTGCTGTTCTGCCCTGACCGCCTTAAAAATATCTTCGCTAAACCAATAATATGTCCTAGTTACTATACCAATATCTTCTGAAGACTGAAATGCATCGTAGACCCTTCTAAGAGCATCCTTATCAGCAATATCATCTGCGCTTATATAGAAAACAATATCGCCGCCTGCTATTTTTTTACATTCTTCTAAATTTCCGCCGCAACCCAAGTTCTTTTCATTTAAATAAAGCTTGATCCGATTATCAGTAAAAGACCTGACTATATTCACTGTATTATCAGTAGAGGCATTGTCGACAATCAGCAACTCAAAGTCTTTGAATGTTTGAGCTAATATACTTTGTATTGTCTGGCGAATTGTATCCGCCCCATTGTAAACCGGAATGCAAACACTAAGCTTCTCCTCTGATGCAATTTTTAAATTTTTCATTTCTCGCCGTTCTTTTTTAATAAAATTTCCCAATTATAGTATCCTATGATTGGTATCTTAATAAATCTAAGTGATCTTAAAAACTTGTTATTATAAGCAGCGCGTCTAATCCCTATCCGTTTTAAAACAAAATCCGAAACAGCAAACCAATGCAGGCTTTTTTTATTTGCCAATAATTTAAAATTATATGTTTCGATTATATCTAAAAGTTGTTTTTCTTCTGTATATTCTCTTAAATGTGTCGGGTCCAGGGTCCATTTTCCATTACAGCGATAGAAATACCAGCCGTACCACTTTTTAAAAACTGTCGAAAGGTAGAATATCCCGTCTTTAGATAAAATTCGAAAAGCCTCCTTGATCAACCCTTCTTCCTCAGGCATATGCTCAATCACTTGATTTGATACAGCAAAATCAAGGCTTCCACTATCAAGCATTTGCAAATTACCAACATCAGCAACAATACATGATATTCTATCACTGATATTTTTTACATTATTTATCCGATCTTCTGAGATATCAACAGCAATAATGGCTTCAACATTATCAAGAAGTCTTTTTTTAAATAAGGCAAATAATATTCTGCCATCTCCTGATCCTAAATCAGCAAATCTTTTTATCTTGTGTTGTCTAAAAGTATCCTCTATAAGCTCGGACAAATCATCAGAATAATAATGGATATACTTTTTTGAATATTCACCTAACTTCATTAATTCTTTAATCATATCTTAATATTTAAATTAAAATTCAATGCTTTTTCTTTGCAAAATCAAAAATATGTCCGGCTACCTTAAGAAAGGCCATTCCAAAGTATTTTACATCATCAAATTCTCTTATGCTTAAGATCTTCCTTGCAATGAATTCCGGCGAATAGCTGACAGAATAAAGACTCTGCACAAGCCGCATAAGCTTTTCCGGTTCAAATTGCAGTTTCATAACCGGCTTTTTCATGTCATAGTATTCCCAGTCTGTACTACATAAGAGATCATTCTCTTTACATTCTTCAAATAACGGAGTTCCCGGGTAAGGAATAACTATTGTTGACTGCATGGTATAGGCATAATCTTTTTTTAATAGCCAGCTGGCGAGTTCCAGTGTCTTTTTCGCATCCTCATAAGTTTCCCAAGGATACCCAAACATAACGGTAATATGCGGATAGAGCCCGGCCGCCCTTGCCTGTTTGCAGGATTCGATTATTGTCTCTACCTTGAGGTCTTTATTGATTCTATCCAGGGTTTTCTGGTTAGTCGATTCAATACCGAAAAGAAGCAAGCGGAATCCGGCCCTTTTCATAAGTCTATATTCATCGGGGTTTAAAGCGCCGAATCGCATATTGCAATCAATATTTACTTTTTTGTGCAGGCCGCGCGCAATCATACCCTGGCAAAACTCTTTCAACCAGTCGCCGGCGGGAAATGTCCCGGTATCGTCCATTATTTCCCGGACATTGAATTTTTCCACCAGCATCTCGATCTCATCAAGCACGTTATCCGGTTTTCTGCTTCTGAATTCAGGAAATAAAGACCCCCAGCTGCAAAAAGTGCACTTCCCCCACCAGCAATCCCGGCCGCTCATAATATAGGTTGCCGGAGTGCGGCGGAAATTGCCGTTTTTATAGGCATAAAGCTGCCATTGCGTTAAATCTCGGTCAATAAAAGGCAGTGAATTTAAATCGTGGTTTAATTGGAAATCTCCCGTATTTTTTATCTGTCCGTCTTCCCGATACCACACACCCTGTTCCAGGGTTTTAGTTGAAAGTTCAAAGTTGAAAGTTGAAAGTTTATATTCCTTGAGCAGGTTACATAAATCAAGCAGAAGAAAGTCGTAATCGCCACCGGTAAGGACATAGTCTACTTTTGAATTTGTCATTGATTCTTCAGGTAATGCAGTTACATGGTCGCCAAACAAGACGCACGTCAGAGGACAGACATCAGAAAACAGAGCCTTAAGCTCATTGATAATTTTCCAATGCTCTTGTACAACCGGCGTTTTTGTCTCCATAGCGATAACATCCGGCCTTTCCTGTTTTATAAAGTCAAAAAACTGCTGGTGGTTCCATCCCATCGCAATGCAATCATTCCAAATAACTTCAAATCCCTCCCGTTTTAACAGCGTCGCTGCCTGCGCGGGCACAACCGGATAGATATAAGTCGGCTCTTTAAAATACTGAAATTGCCGGTTCTGGGAAAGCAGCGGCACGCCTTTTGTCGCGTCAAGCGGAGGATATGAGATAATAATCTTCATTATGAGTTAAAAGTTATAAAGTTCTTAAAGTTCATAAAGTTTGTAAAGTTACAAGGTTTTAATAAATCCAGAAAGTAATTTCGAGATTTCCAACGACAAAAACATATTTTTTTCAAAATCTTCTTTATCGACATATTGCAATTGCCAGGCCAAATACAACATCGATCTTACTTCCCCACATGAACCTTTCGCGATAAACAAGAAATTCTTAAATTCTTTATTTGTTCTACGCTCAAAACCTTCAGCGATATTATTCATTATAGAAACAGACGCTTTTTGAATTTGATCTCTAAAACTAAAATCTTTACAGAGTTTAAGTGCTGTATATAGATTTAGCACTAATTGTTTGGCTTTTTGCCAGGCAATCATATCTTCAAATTTATCTATCTTCAATAATATCCTTTTCCAGCTTCACAAGCCTCATACCCATTTATTGTTTTATACTCCTTGGTTATATACTTTATAACTTTACAAACTTTTAACTTCCAATTCTATATACTTTCTACTTTATAACTATCGCTTTTCTTCTTTTAATTTCCTCGAGAAAAGTCCTCTAATAAAAAACACGCCATAACAAAGATGGGTGAAAATAATCCCGGTCGCGGTTAAGAGAATAAGCTTTACTTTTTTAAAATGTGATTTAACTTTTTTTTCCTGCAAAACAGAAAATAAAGTATGAAAAAAAATCAAAAAATAGTAAAAAACTATGCTGTTTAAATAAAACAAGGCGCAGGCCCTGTTAAAATAAGAACACACAACACCGGCAATAAGATATGACAAAAAAATACTGGGGATAAAATAACTTGCTTTCAACGATGTTTCGGGAAACTTTTTCACAAAATAGCCCCGGTGCCGGGCGTAGCCGGCTACCTGCCGCAGATGCGGTAAAAACAACGGGCGCCGGTGGTGCTGCACACAAACTTTGGGATCATATATTATTTTTTTGCCTAACCTTTTGGTAATATCCAGGCATAACTTTGTATCCTCACCCGGCCAGAACTGGCTGCTGAATCCGCCTGATTCTTCAAACACATTCCTGCGGATAATAAAATTGCAAGAAGGATAATCGTCAACTTCCATCTCAACCGGCCCGGGCACATAACGATACCAATAGGGGCCTGAAGCCAGAGGTGAAGCCAAAACATTTCCGCTGGCCGTTTCAAGCATAGGGCTATTATCCGGGGTTACGGCCGGGCCGCCGACTGCAGCTACCTGTTCATTCTGAAAATGTCTTATGGCGTTTTTTAACCAATCACGCTCCGGATAAGCGTCGTCATCCAAAAAGGCGAATATTTCCGCTTTAGAATGTTCCAGTGCTTTATCTCTTTTTAAGGCGGGGCCGATATTGCCGGTGGGGATAACCTTTATTTTTCCGGCAAAGTCAGAAAACGAAACATCCGGAAAAACGAGAATTTTAAAATTCGGATAATCAAGTTCCAGGCATTTTTCCAGGCAAATTTCAAGGCGCGCATTGAAGCTTTTTACGGGAATAATAATCGCAACAGTTATGTCGTTCACCTTTATTCCTTAGCATTTAACGCTTTAAAACGGCGCTGTTTCATTTTATTTATCAGGTAACGATAATAAATTGCTCCGGTATCGATACACATTTTACATACTATCCCCGGCCCGATACGCATATATTCCCTTTGCGATTTGATACATACCGGCGCCTCCTCGATTTTATAGCCAAGGCGGTGGATATTTACTAAAAGCTCCAGGTCAAACGCGAATTCCCGACAGACAAACTCGCGAAAAACCTCTCGAAGCACTTCGGATTTAAACAGCTTAAGGCCGGTCTGGGTATCATTTATCGGAAGCCCAAAAAGTAATTTTACTAAGAAAAAATATACGGCACTCATGATTCTACGATCCCAAGGATAGGTAAGCCGGGAATTAGGATGCCGTTTTGAACCGATAACTACATCGCTTTCGGTGAGCTGCATGATATCAAAAAACGCGTCGATTTGGCCCGGATGCAAATCCATATCCGCGTCGAGAAAAATAACATAATCGCCTTGGGCGTGACGAAACCCTTTGGTCAGAGCTCTCCCCTTGCCGTAGTTGATGCGATTGCGCTTGACGATTATTTTGCACTCATGATGTTTTTTCGCGAACTCCTCCGCTACTGCATGCGTATTATCTTTACTGCCGTCATCAACGATGATAATTTCATAATTGCATTTAAACTCATCAAAGGTTTTTATGGTTTCTTCAAGGCTCAAAACAATATGTTTCTCTTCGTTATAAGCCGGTATGATTATAGATATATTTTTACCCTGTATGGTTTTCATCTTTTGGCCAGCCTCCTCAGACTAACACAATTGATCAGAAACAATAAAATCGAACACCCCACAAGTATATATAAAACCTCAAGCAACGTCCCATGAAATAAAAGGATAAGTATTACCTGAATAGCGGCGGCAGCCAGAAAAATATAAATAAATTTCAGGTTATTCACGGAAAGATGGTAAAAAAGAAAGGCGTTAATGAGCGCAAAAAAGCTCATACTTATGGAAAACGGAGCAATCAAGGGTATGCATTCAAGATAGGCTCTGCCCGAAAGCATTTTGAGAACCAATTCGGGAAATATTATGCAAAAACCACTTGCTGAAAAACACAAAAGCCCGATAATTATCAAGCACTTTTTTAAGATATGCGTTGTGTTTTCATTCCTGGCGTAATTGGCGGAGGCCTTGGGGAACATCACCATAATTACAGCACTCGGCAAAAAGAAAATTACCTTACCCACCATTTGGGCGATGGAGTAATAACCGGCCTCAAGCGGGCTAAATAAATGTTTTACAAATATTACATCCATATTAGTAAGCAAACTAAAACTCGGCAACGCTACAAGTATCGGCAAAGCAAATTTATAGATTGCTTTAAAATCCAATTTTCCATCGTCAAAACCGGCCGCATCTTTTTCAGGCCAGGCGAAAGAGGTTTTCAATAAAATACTGGAGAATAATACAGCCGCGATTGACCCCAGAACAATCGCCCCCAATGCCCCGCTTACCTTGAGGCCAAAATTCACCAACACAATTCCAAACAACAACCTCAACCCCCCGCTGATAATTAATGTAGCGCCGAGGCCTTTGAACTTCTGCAGGCCCTGCAATCCGCCCAGATTAAACGGCAATATCGTGGAAACCATCATAATCAGGCCGCTCATTATTACGGGAAATCTGTTTTGAATTTTAAAAAATGCGGCGATCTTTCCGCTGGATATTAAAACAAACAAAAAAAGAGCCAAACCAGAAATCAAAGCTCTTTTAAAAAATACTCTCAGAAATAAGCTGATTTTGTTCAGGTAATTATCAGCTTTAAAAGTAGCCATGAACTTCGCTGTTACTGTCTGCAAGACATTAACGGGAACTGATGTAACTACCAACAGCGACAACAGCATATTTAAAACGCCAAAATATACCGGCTCAAGGTTCCTTGCCATAAATAATTGATAAAGCAGGTTAAATACGTTGGCAACAATACTAGCGAAAAACAATATTGTCGAATCTTTTAATAAACTCTCTGATTTCATCTGTCAAAATGGGTTAAACAGTTTTTATTTGCTCTTTCCCCGAGTTTAAACTTACAGCGATACCAAACAAAAACCAAAAAACCGCTGTTTCCTGAACACCGGCCGTAATATTCGAAGCGGATAAAGCAAAAATTAAAGCCGCGCTGACAGCACCGATCAATCCTAACGCTAGCGCCTGCTGTTCACCGACCATATTTTTCACCGTCTTAAACGCGTTTTTGAAAAACCTGGCAAAAATCCATAAAAATGTGCCCAAGCCAACAATCCCCGCTTCGGCGAGAAGCTCTAAATAAGTGTTGTGTATATCCCACATTCTAAATACAGCAAATAAACTTGACGGCTGCCAGTATTCGGGAAGAAGCTTTTCCGATATCCCTAGTCCCGCCCCAAAAATCGGATAATCTTTAAATATTTTTATCGCTATCTCCCACAAAGGGACTCTTTCTCCCCAGGTCAAGGGGTTAAAAGTAGTAAGCGCCCTTTCTTTTATCCCGAAAACTGGAAACAAAAGAAGAGTACAGAAAAAAATTAACGATAATAGAAATACTTTTTTATTTTTCAGAAAAGAAACCATTAATATCACAACCATTACCGCTGCTAATCCCGCACGTGCAGCATTAAAAATTAAACATGGAAATAGAACTATAAGGCTTATAAAGGCACCTATTCTTAATATCTTATTTCTGGAAAAAAATAAAATACTGCTGCTTAAAGGTATGTACAACACCAAAAATCGGGCAAAACTTATCACCCGCCCGAAAGAGCTATGCATTCTTCCCTGTACAAGATGGAAACGATCCGCTGTGCCAAGCTGTAAGTGGCCCCATATACCACCGACTCCAATTAATATACCTGCAAAGATAATCGCTCCGATTAAAATCGTCACATTACGCGTGTTTTTCACAAGATAACTTCCCAAGCAAAAAAACAAGATATAGCCCAGATAACGTTCAAACAAAACGCCATGGCTGATATATGGGTCAAAACCATAGACGGTGGAGAGGCCAAGCGCCAGGAAAAACAATAGCAGGTGTTTGTTGACGGCTGTTTTCGTGATTAAATGTTTATAAAAGCTTAAATGAAATTCCAATGCATTTATTATCAGCCACAACAGGATCGCAACAAAAAAACAGGATTTAACTGCTTTTTTGGAAAAAGGGGCAAGAATTATAAATACTATTAAGTTTAGTAGTAGTAAGTTGTTAAGAAAATTTATAGTTTTTTGTTTCATAATTAACTGTTTTAAAAACTATTAGCGGGCAGAAAAACTAAAAGGTACAACCAGGCCATTATCACATACGACTGCAACATAAAAATTCTTTTCTTTATTTAACTCAAGCTGTTTATTGCCCAACCATTTCCTTCATCTTCCCGACAGCTTTTTCTTTATCCATTACATCAACATACCGCTGAAGTTCCTTCAATTTCTTTCTTAAAGAAACCACATCAAAATCATCGGCTTGGCTAATATAAATCTTATCATGTTTTGTGGTTTTATCTTTATCTTTATCCAACAGCAGCTCCTCCCAGATCTTCTCCCCCGGCCGCAACCCGATATACTCAATCAGGATATCCTTGCCCAGTTCCAAGCCGGATAACGCCACTAAATCCCGGGCTAAATCAACGATTTTTATCTGCTCGCCCATATCCAGGATGAATATTTCTCCTCCCTTGCCCATCGCCCCGGCCTGAAGGACCAAAAGCACCGCCTCTTTTATGCTCATAAAATACCGGGTTGTATCCGGATGCGTTATGGTTATCGGGCCGCCGGCTTCGATCTGTTTTTTAAACAAGGGCACAACGCTTCCGTCTGAGCCCAGGACATTGCCAAACCGTACGGCCATGAATTTAGTCTTGCTATGCTTTGCTTTAGCTTGCAGGAATATTTCCGCTAATCTTTTAGTTAACCCCATAGTATTTATAGGATTAACGGCCTTATCCGTTGAAATCAAAACAAACCTTTCCACTTTATAGTGGTGCGCGGCATAAATCATATTCCGGCTGCCCAGGGCATTATTCTTTGCGGCCGCTATCGGATTTTCCTCCATCAACGGCACGTGCTTATAAGCGGCGGCGTGAAACACTACCTGCGGCCGACACCCGGAAAAAACTTCCTTGAGCAGGCTGATATCATTGATATCCCCAATAACTGATTTTATATTTAAATACTTAAATTTAGCCTTAAGCTCAAGCGCCAGGAAATAAAGATTGTTTTCATTATGGTCTATTAAAATAATTTCTGCCGGAGAAAAGCTTGCCACCTGTCGGCACAGTTCCGAGCCAATAGAACCCGCGGCTCCCGTAATTAAAATTCTTTTATCTTTTAAGTATTTCGCAATCTCACGTTCATTGATAGTAACTGTCTCCCGACCTAAAAGATCCTCCGACTGAACTTCTCTTAAGGCGATTTCCAGCTCGCCGCTTAAAATTTT
This sequence comes from Candidatus Omnitrophota bacterium, assembly GCA_018813905.1. Taxonomy (GTDB): domain Bacteria; phylum Omnitrophota; class Gorgyraeia; order B26-G9; family B26-G9; genus JAHJAO01. The sequence goes on along the minus strand of JAHJAO010000029.1, from coordinate 4,947 downwards.
AGCCAGGCCCGGCACAATCTTAATCTTAACATTAGGCACGTTGCAGCAGGCCACTAAATCCCGGATGGCCTCTCCGGTTGCCGAAGGGAGAGCGAAAACAATTTCGCCCACGTCATAAGCCTGGGCAACACGAGATATTGCGTGTCTATCCCCCAAAATTTTGACTCCTTGGATCGCCTCATTATGCTTTGACTTATCATCATCCATAAAACCCACCACTTCTCCCAATATCGGATTATTCCTATACTCTTTTAAAACCAATATCCCGGCTTCTCCCGCGCCGACGATAAGGACATTCACTTGCTTACTCTTTAGCAACGGGCCGCGGTATTTCTCTTTGATAATGCGCGATAAAAACCGGATCCCTCCGATAAGAAAAGTGCAAATAATAAAATCATTCACAAAAATAAACCTCGGCACGATATATGTACCATATATAAAATGGTTGCCAATGACAAAACCCACTGCGGCAACTAAATTAGCTTTTATTATCTGTACCAAGTCATACATGCTTACATATTTCCAAATCCCGCGGAATAAGCCAAAATAATAGAATACGAGCAATTTAACCAGAATTAGAAACGGTAAAGTTCTAAGAAAAATTTTGAAATAAATATCTGGTAAATTAAGATCAAAACGCAGCATAAAAGCCGCATAATAAGACAAAAATATCAGGAGCAGATTTGTAGCTAAGATAAGCGCCCGGCGGTATTTCAAAATAAATACTTTATAGGCTTTTTCCATGATTTGCTAATGATTCACCCCTTCTTTGTTTATGACCTTGAGTAACGTAATTAACATGATTTTAGCGTCTAAAATTAAACTCCTGTTTTTTAAATAGTACGCGTCAAATTCAACTTTAACGGGAATCGGGAGCTCGTCCCGGCCGTTAACCTGCGCCCAGCCGGTAACTCCCGGTACAAGCGTGTGTACATTTTTCTTTGTCCTGAGTTCTATAAGATCATCCTGATTGAATAACGCCGGCCGCGGCCCGACAAACGTCATCTCGCCGCGTATAATATTAAATAATTGCGGCAGCTCATCCAGGCTGAATTTGCGCAAAAAAGAACCTACGGGCGTAAGATAGCGGTTTGCGTCTTTTAAAAGATGCGTCGCTACCGCCGGGGCATCAAGGCGCATCGTACGGAACTTGCACATTTTAAATATCTTATTATCCTTTCCCACCCGGTCCGACCAGTAAAACACAGGACCGGCAGATGAGAGTTTCACAAGCAAAGCGATAATAAAAATCGGCCCGCTCAAAAAACATAATAAAAAAATAGCAACAATTAAATCAACAACACGTTTCATAAAAATACTGCCTCAAGACAAAAATATAGTCGAAAGCGAATGCTCCAGCTCAAATCCGGCCTTAATCATCCGGCTATTATCAAACACCAAATCTAGCGCCAATTTATCATAACAGGCATAAACTATTCTTACCAACCGGCATATTTAAATCCTCTTCTTCATATACAGATACGGAAGAAAGGAAAATAAACCGCATACGAGGATTAACCTCAGCCGCCATCCGGGCAAGGTTCTCCGCAGCTTCGCTGCTAACCCGCATATAAGCAGCCAGATCTACCACCCCTAATTTTTGGTGCGCAATCCCGGCACAGTGGATAACTATCCGGGGAGAATATTTTTTACAAAGAGCGGTTACTGAATTCAGATCAGCAATATCTATCTATTCCCGGGCAATAATCCGGCGCCTTATCTTCAAAAGCGACGGTATCCAAGCCTACTATTTCATAATTAGCGGCTAATTGCCTGCAAAGCGCGTTCCCGATAAAACCCGCGGCCCCGTTACCAGAATCTTTTTCATAACATATTACAACAAAAACAGTTACTATTTCAAGCAAAACATGCGTGGCAAATATCTTAACCCAATTTTTTCCTTAAAATACCAATAATCCTTTTTGCGGCCTTGCCGTCGCCATAAGGATTCTTGCGTTTCACCATTTTATCATAAACATCTTTATCTGTTAATAACTGTTTACATGCTCTAAAAATCTTTTCTTTATTAACGCCAACGAGTTTCGCCATACCCGCTTTTACTCCTTCCGGGCGTTCGGTGATATTTCTCATTACCAGGATCGGCTTGCCGAAAGTCCCGGCCTCCTCTTGTATCCCCCCCGAATCGGTCAGAATCAGATATGCTTTTTGCATCAAATAAACAAACAGAATATAATCTAACGGCTCGATCAGATATACGTTCGGCAATTGCTTCCGGCTCAATATCCGGCGCACCGGCGTCTGGACATTGGGATTCAGATGCACCGGATAAACAAAATTACATTCGGGAAAGGCTGTGGCAAGTTCTCTGATTGCCAGACAGATATTTCTAAACCCCTCGCCGAAGCTCTCTCTTCTATGTCCGGTGATTAGAATTATTCTCTTGTCTTTCTTCTTTAAAAAATCCAGTTTCTTTCCAAATTCAATCTTTTTATCCGGCGATTTAATCGCCCGCACGATATCATGCAGGGCATCTACTACGGTGTTGCCCGTAATAAATATCTTATTTTTAGAAATTCCTTCTTTAAGCAAATTATTTTTCGCCCACGTTGTCGGCACAAAGTTAAAATCAGAAATCTCGGTTACCAACCGCCGGTTTATTTCTTCAGGGTATGGCGAATACTTATCATATGTCCTTAACCCGGCCTCCACATGCCCTATGGGTATTTTAAAATAAAACGCCGCCAGAGCCGCCGCAAACGTTGTGGTTGTATCCCCTTGAACCAAAACGAGATTGGGTTTGCTTTTAAGCATGACTTTTTTTAACTGAAGCAGAGATTTTGCCGTAACCACGAAAAGGTCCTGATTTTTCCTCATTATATCCAAATCATAATCGGGTTTTATATTGAATATCCGCAGCACCTGGTCTAACATCTGCCGGTGCTGAGCGGTAATACATACCTGTGTTTTAAAATCAGGGCATAAGTTTAGTTGTTTTATAACCGAAGCCATTTTTATCGCGTCCGGCCGCGTCCCAAATACTACCAGTATTTTTTTGCGTTTGTTCATTTTAAACCTTTCTAAAACTTACCTTAAAAATTTCATGGCAAACCTTCTAATGTTACCCCGCAGCTTATTTCCCGCCCCTTTGGCTTGTGCCAGTTTTCTTCACTTCCTTTCTTTTAAAATCTAGGCAAAAAAAATAAAACCACCCAACCTTTTATCAAATAATCGGCGGTCCTACTTCTATCTCCCTTTACTTTCGGTAACCCGGCTGTTTGAGATTTCCTCCAGACCCGCAGCTTTACCCCGAATTAAATTAATTATAATTGCTCACCTTATTTCGGGGCCCCGCTATTAGTGTTGAGTTCCATCCGACATTTGGAACGCCCCTCGTTTCCACGAGGTTTATCTTTATCTATAAAATGGAGAACAATATAAACTATAATCCGTTATATTGTTATTCATATTCCTAATATAATTATACCCCAAACCAGCAGCGATTGATAGTTTCGCTATAACTATATGCAATATCTTAACTTACGTAAATGTTTGCTAAAATGGCGCTAATCAATTTTAGGTACGTTCATACACGTCGTCAAACCTTATAATATCCTCTTCATTGATCGGGTTGCCTGTTTGTACTTCTATTATAACTACTTCCTGTTTAAAGGAATTGATGATACGATGCAAGCACCCTTTAGGAATAAAAATACTTTCATTTGCCTTTAACAAAATAGTGTTATTTTTATTTATTATCCAAGTTTTTCCGGAAATCACTACCCAGTGCTCACTCCGAAATCTATGTTTTTGCAAAGATAACTGCTGTCTTGGATTTACCACTACCCGCTTTATTTTATATCCCGGACCTTGTTCTAACACCGTGTAATTGCCCCAAGGCCGATAAACCGTAGTATGAAATTTAGTTAATATAGATTTTTTGCTATCTAATTTCTCTACAATCTTCTTAACATCCTGAGTACGTTCTTTATCTGAAATCAATAAGGCATCCGGGGTATCAATAACAATAAGATTTTTTAATCCTACTGCCGCCACAAATTTCTTCTCGCTCCGGATAAAACTATTTTTTGTATCCAAACTAAAAATATCACCAGAGAAAACATTACCATTTTTATCCTTATTAGACAATTGATGCACCATTCTCCAGCATCCAACATCACACCAGCCAAAATCCGCCTTAACCACGCTACGTCGAGGCGCCTTTTCCATTACGGCATAATCTATAGAGATACTCGGCAGCTTACTAAATGAAGATTTTGGAAAACTCACGCTTCCATTTCTCTGCTTTCTCTTTGCCCATACTGTGTTAGCCTGTTTCCATGCGCTCGGCGCAAATCTTTCCAGATTATCCGCTAAAACTTTTGTATCAAATATAAACATCCCGCTATTCCACAAATAATTCCGGCTTTTTAAATATTTCTGGGCAAGTTCCAACGTTGGCTTTTCCTTAAACTGGGTTATTTTAAAAATATTTCTTTCTATCTTTTTCCCTGTCTTTATATAACCATATCCTGTTTCCGGATATGTCGGGATAATTCCAAACGTCACAATATCACCCTTCTGCGCAATTTTTACGGCAGCTTCAACTAACTCCTTAAAACGTTTCTGTTTCTTTATAACATGATCTGAGGCCAAAGTTACAAGGATCACATCATCACCAAAACGTTCACGCACAGCCAGGATGGCCAGGGCTATGGCCGGAGCTGTATTCCGGCTTAAGGGTTCTAGGATAAGCCAGGGTTTAGATTTTAATCTCAGGCTTTGCCACTGATCCTTTACCGAAAAATAAAGGTCTTCCCGCGTACTGATAAGTATATTCTCAGGCCGCGTGATTTTCGAAACCCTATTTATTGACTGCTGCAGGAATGAACTATCCCCCAACAATGCATGTAACTGCTTAGGAAAATGCGCCCGACTCATCGGCCAAAGCCGCATCCCTTTGCCTCCGGCCATGATAAAATACACAAT
>JAHJAO010000028.1 GCA_018813905.1 Candidatus Omnitrophota bacterium | reverse complement strand
GGCACACACTATCCACAGTATCAACAAAAAGAAAAGGTAGCCCCAAAAGAAAAAGGGCTACTATTAACAGTAACATGAAAACCGGACATTCTTGCTTTGCTAGAAACAGGACATTTTTGCCTTGCAATAACAGAAAACCTGCATAGGTTGACAATGCCGTTGTTTTATGATAAATTAACTGCGCAATATTTGTTGTGCTTATGCCGAGGTAGCTCAGTCGGTAGAGCGAGGGACTGAAAATCCCTGCGTGGGCGGTTCGATTCCGTCCCTCGGCACCAATTAAAACTCCTGCAGAAATGCAGGAGTTTTTGGTTTTGCTGAAAGGAATCGAACCCACAAAAGGGTTTTAGGGAAAAAGTGCTGTTTTTCCCTATCGGCGTAAATGCACTTCTTTTATGATAAGGAAGGGAAATATTAAAGGGAAAACATGGGGTTTCCCTTTAAGGAGTGATTCCGCATTTGGCGGAAGAGCGACGTTCCCGTGCCTGACGGCAGGCAGGGATTCCCGTTTTGAAATAATACCCGCTCAAAAAAACACAAGAAGATTGACTTTATATCCTATATTGAGTACAATTGTATTCAATTAGGAGTTAGATATGTTCGAAAGCCTTTATATTACAAAATCAAGAATAAGACAGGACTTGCTCGCCCTTTTTTTTACTAACCCGAAGCAAAAATACTATCTCAGAGAACTCCAGCGCATGTTGGGTTTTTCTGCTGGCAGTATACGTAGAGAACTTTTAAAATTTCAAAAAGATAACTTATTTAATACTAATAAAATAGGTAACCTTCTTTTTTATTCTTTAAATATAAAACATCCTTTGTTTAAAGAACTAAAAAGTATTGTTTCTAAAACAGTGGGGGTGGAGGGCAGTTTAAGAAAAATGTTATCTTCTCTGCGGGGGATAAAAATCGCTTTTGTCTATGGCTCATTTGCTTCTAACAAAGAAAAATCCGTCAGCGATATAGATTTGATGATAATTGGCGATGTAAACACATCTTCCCTTAATGAAAAAACAAGTGAATTGGAAAAGAAGTTAAAAAGAGAGATTAACCCAACAATTTATTCTTTGCAAGAATATAAGATAAGGAAAAGAAAAAAAAGCGGTTTTATAACAGATTTGTTAAAAAACCCCAAGATAATGCTGGTAGGGAAAGAAAATGATCTATAAAGAATCAAAAGATAAACTCCTAAAAGAAAACCTGATAAAAAAGTGCCCAATCGATTATAAAGCGATATCGAGTTTAACAAAACGCGCCCATATTGATCTAAAAACTGCCAAAAGGAATTTAGATAAAGATGAGGAATGTGCTTTTAACTATGCTTATAATGCAATGTTGCGTTCTGGGCTCGCGCTTATGTTTAGTGAAGGTTTTAGGCCGGACATAAAGGATAAACACCTAACGGTTATTAGATTTGTAAGCATAATATTAGGAGATGAGTTTAAGAAACTTATTAATGACTACGATTTTATGAGGAAGAAAAGAAACAGGTTTATTTATGAGCCAGATATTCCTTGTTCAATGAAAGAAGCAAAGGATGCGCTTAAAACTGCCGGAGAATTTGTTGATAAAATTTCAAAGCTGATTAGAGAAAAATTTCCCCAAAAAGAATTTAATTTCAAAAATTAACCATAACAACTAATTTACTAAGATAATTATTTTTTGAATATTCGGCAAGACGCATGTCTAACACTAAAAGACATAAAGATAGGAGTTTTTATTCTCGCAGAAGGTATTGCTCGATTAGAGAAGAAGAGGTAAGATTTTTGTCAATAACCTGCCAGGTGTCTTTATCTTCCATACACAGATAGACCGGAGTTTTCTGGTCGTATTTTCTGATCCATCTTAGCATGTTTTCGTAGATCTGCTTTCTTAAGAATTTCGGGTATCTGAGCTTCTTGTCTTCGCTTAAGAATAATTCACCGCAAAAGATATTGCTTTGGGGGAATCTCAGCTCATGCGCGTCTTTTAATTTTCTTGTGCCGCGTAATGTACCGATGCTTATCCATTTAAACGGGGAAGTGAGTTTCGCGTAGAGCTGTTCGATCACTTCCTGATATAGTTTCTCCCAGTTTTCCGAATAAATTACCGGGTCAAAGTGAAACGCCAGGGAGAAACCGTGGTTTTGCACTTGTCGCGCGGCTTCCAGTCTTTTCTCGAGAGAAACAGCGCCCAGTTCTTCTGAATCGATTAAAGACTGCGGGTTCAACGACCAGGCAATAACGCAATTCGGTGTGGGGTTGGTTTCTAAGAGGCCGGAGGTGTTATCACTTTTGGTTTTTAGTTCAAAAAATACGTGTTTGTCCCGGAAGAAATCGATAAGTTTTGTCGAATATTCGCTGATATGGTCCAGGGCGAGGGAATCACAGAACTCGCCTGTACCGATGCGGATGGGGCGTTTGATTTTTTTGTAAAAACTATCGAACTTGTTAAAGAAATCGTCCAGATTTGCCGGCAGCATAATCCCGGGAAAGTTCGAATAATGCTGCAGGAAACAGTAAGAGCAATCGTACGGGCAGCCAAAGCCGAGGTTGAGAATCCAGTAGTTACAGCCAAGATGCCCTTTTGTGCAGGGACAGGGTTTTAGGAAATCGTGTTCTTCTTTAACGATGAAGACCAGCGGTTTTTTTAAATCCGCAAGATTGAATTTATTCTTTTGGACATATTCCCAGGCTTGGCTTATTTCTTCGATATTGACTTCTGGGAATTTCTCATAGAATTTGCGGAGTAGGCCGCTGTTTTTTACGGCTTTTTCCACAAATATTTTTTCCGGGATAAAAAGCTGCGCGGGAACAGGGGCTTGGACGAGCGGTTCTTTTAATCGGGCGAGATAGACTTTCTTGGCGTCAATTTTTTCTTTTTTTGAGGTCAGGGGAAAACGCATTTTAATCAGCTGTTCTTTAATCGCGGAGAATTTACCGCGGCCGCCGGATTTTTTTATATTTTCGCAAGCTACGAGTTGAGATATTATCTGCTCATGAGTTGAGTCGTCGCGCTGATTTATCTCGTAAAACAGACGGTTTAAGTCATGGTATTGGTTTTGGTTCAGCGTAAAGTTAAAAGTTGTTTCGATTTTTGTTTTTAACGGCTCAGTCATAATTAATCCCTGTATTTTTCCATGAGTCGGGTATAAAATTCCACGTCTTTCACTTTGCCCCTTTTTGCCGCG
>JAHJAO010000006.1 GCA_018813905.1 Candidatus Omnitrophota bacterium | reverse complement strand
TGAGTATCAATATCGTTGGCCACGCAGATTTCGTAAACCGACTGCTTTACCGCCGCGACCGCCGCGGCCGTAAACGCCGCGTTCCAGGAAAAGCTGGACGCGGTTGACGCTCCAATTCCACCAGCAGCCCCGGTAAAAGCTAAGCCTGAATTGTAATAGTTTGCCGGAGGAGAGGATGCTCTCATAGTAAAAGGCTCATAACCTGGTTGCAAATCTGTACCATTGTCTACTGTAAAGTCTTCATGACCTTCTTTTAGACCTTGAGCATTGTCTGCACGCAACCCCTTCATAAAATCTGAATTATTCACCTGATAAGAAACATAAGCCGCCGCTACGGCGGAAACCGCGGAAATTAACACCCTTCCCCAGGCGGTTTTATCCAAGCCCAATTCTTTGGCAACATAGCTGACTCCTAAATAAACCAGCTGCCCAATAGCCGCGTTAACAACCTGAGTCACGACCACATCGGTCGTAATCTTGGTGGCGACAGTTGACCAAAAGCTTGTACTCGCGGTGTTAACAGCTTGGCTGCCGACAGTACCGGTAGCTCCACCTAAATACGCACCAGCTGCTTGACCAATATAAGTCGTCGCATATGAGATCACAAAAGCTTTCAATGACGCGCTAAAACTACCGGTTATGGCATACGTACGCAAAGCAGAAAGACAAGCCATAATTAGAGGGGCCCATACCGGGCAAAGAATGCAGGCCACAATACCAACCACCATCATAACGTATTGGAAAAAAGTGCTGGCGACAAAGCTCTTAACCGCGCTCCAGACCGAGCTGAAGAAATCGCCTACGGCTTTAAATACGGATTTGAAAAAACCGCCGATAGCGCTAAACAAGCCCCGGCCGCCGCGTATCTGGCGCATCTGTAAATCAAGCAATTGCTCGTATGTCGCCTTATACTGCTTGACCGTAAGCGTGCTTCCATCCCAACGCGTTTGAAATTCGGTCAAAGAAATGACTTTTTTCTGGCCGTTATCAATAATCGTTACCTGTTCAGCGTCGATAGTAACGATACTTACCCAATGGTTTCCATCTAAGAGCACGATAGCCGCCTCGTTCAGTTCCAGCAGGCTCTTGATGCCCAGCTTGTATCCTTCCATATCAATACCGTATTGCTGGGCTACTTTTTTCACCGCCAACATTGAGGTCATGACGTCCTTGCCGGCAATTTCCACTTCTCCGGTTTCTAAAATGTCCGCGATAACCAGCTCGTACGCCAAGTCCTGCTTGGAAGAAAATTTGCGGCCGACATTGGTAAGGAAAGCGTCAAAAGCGTGCGCCGCGCAATTGACGATATTAATCGTCTCGTCCCACGCCCATTTCATGGCTTTTAAAAGATAGGCGTTAGCTACCTGCGCGTAACTGAAGCCGGTCTCAAGCATGGCTTGAGCAACTTCAATCATGTTGCGGCCCAGTTCCGTAGCTATCTTCAGAATATCGTCAGCGGAAATGCCAACGGCTTTTAAGGCGGCGATAATATCTTTATCGCTAAACCCGTTTTTAAGCAGGGCGCTGTATATTTCTTTATCGGAGGAGGCGATATTGCATTTTTTAAGCGCCTGGACAATCTGGGCGCAGTCAATATCCGCTTCCCGGAATATCTTGATAATATCCTGCAGGTTAAACCCCAGCTGTGATAAAGCGGTTATTATCCGTTCGTCCGCAATGCCGGCTTTTTTCAGAATGCTGATTAAATCCCGGCCGCGTTTGCCTTCTAAAATCATCAACCGGACAAACTCCAAAGTCTGCATGCGCAGCGCGTCAAGCCTTAAGCTCTTTGCGCTTTCTGCGCCTTGGGGCGCGGCGGTTTCTTCGGGCTCGATAAATGCCTTTTCCCCATCTTTTTCTTCTAACGCGGTTTTTCGCTCAAACTCCGTTTTGTCCGATTCTTTAACTTCGCGTTGCTTTTCTTTTTTGGCGGCGGTTTCCTTTACCGGTAAATTTTTGGCTTCTTTCTCCTTTTTTTCTTTTTCCTTTTCGTATTTTAAAAGATTGCCTAAAAGGTCTTTTACTTCTTTTCCATCATAGCCGGCGCCGATTAAGGCCTGGTAAATTTCCTTGCCGCTATGGCCCTGGCGCATGGCCGCAAACGAAACTTCGCTTGCGGAAAAACCGGATTTATTTAAGGTGCCGAATATCATATTCAGGTCTTTACCGGCAAGAGAAAGTCCGCTGATGGTCGTATCAACTATGGAAGCCGGCTGTGCTTTATCCAGAGACTGCTGATATGTACCCCCACCCATAAACGGTGCGGCCGGCTGGTTTAGAATAAGCTGGTTGCTTAACGCGTCCGTACTTAACCGGCTCTGCTCATCTTCCGCCTTTTGCGCGTTTAGGGCGGTTTCCTGATAGCCCTGTTTCTGCCGGTAATCGGCGGCCCAGGAGATATCCGCGAGCGTAAACAGGAATGCCTCCATCACCAGAAAAGCGGTTACGCGAAACCAAAGCTTATTTGTTAGATTCGACATCTTTTCCTCCTAACAGTTCGTGCTTTTTTTTAAACGGGTGTTGCCTGCGTCGCTCTTTGTAAAATCTGAGTAACAGTATTATCTGAATATGAATACTGTTTTAAGAACCCTGAGAATATTCCGCCGCGCGCATATCCCTGCTCAAACGCGGTTCTGACTTCAGCTTCTCCATAGCCGGCATTCATCATCGCGCCGGCTAAGGCTACTTCACCGTCGCCAAACGTCTGTATCGGGCTAGTTCTAAATATAGTTTTTCCAACCGGTTTTGCATCAGAAACACATCCGATTAAAACTTTATAAGTCTCTTTCGCGCTCATGCCGTTTGCTTTCATATCAGTAGCGATGTTCCCCAAAGCGGGTTGAATATCATAACCGGCATCAATTAATTCCCGTGTTACTCCCTTTAACGCGGCTTGGCTGGCTGCGGTCAGATCTGTATCTTGTTGTTCCTGCCATTTAGCTTCCCAGCCGCCGGGGAACGCTTGATTTCTCATTTTAAATTTTGGTCCAGGCCTTTGCTGTTCAACGCTTGCCTGGGCTTCGGCTAAGGCAACGGTACTTAACGCTGTATACGCATCTTCAACGCCTACGCCGGCTTTTTCAAAAATATTGGCGATTTCTTTTGTGGAATAACCATTAGCTTTAAATCCTTGCGCTATTTCCGTTATACTATAACCCTCATTAATCATCTGCGTTGTCGTATTTTTTTCTTTTTGCATTGCATTTCCTGTTTTTGCCTTAAAAATAGCCGCGATAATTCCACCAATTCCACTAAACTTTCTGGTTGGTTTTTGCCCCACACCCTGAGCTACTCTTTCGCTTGCCGGCATTGTCGGCGCGGCTTGGACCTGTTCTGCCTGCGTCTGTTCGGCTGCGACTTCAACGGCAACGGCAGCGGTAGCTTCCACAACCGGTTCGGACGTTGTATTCTGTGACCCTACGGCAGACCTTGCTTTTTGAATGCTGACATCAATGGCGGTCGGTGAATATATAAAATATGGATTTCCCTCTGTTTCAATTTGAATAGTAGCTGTCCCCACCGCTTCGCTCATATTGTTAAAAACAATACTTACCTGAGTATGAATATCCACATCAGACATGCCTCCCTCTACCAACCCCTGCACATACCCGTCAAGAACGGCATTCGCATCATTATTTTGTGCCGCGGATGCGCCCGATTCCGCGCTCATGCCCGCGGTATAGGGCACTGTTACATCTTGGATTTCCACACTGCCATCATAGTCTCTCTGATCCTCGGTTTGGTTCTGAAATACAGTCTGGCCCCGGCCCAGTAAAACAATTGCGAACACGCTGATAACGGACATGCAAACAACTTTTAATATTTTCTCTTTTATCTTCATCTTAATTGCCTCCTGTTTTATTATTGGTAATTATGGAAAGCGGATTGGGTGCAATCAGAACCTCTTCCGCGGCGATAGAATTTTTTTCTTTTGTATCTACCGGGAAAATCTGGCCTTCGCCTCGTAAAGCCACCGGCACGGCCGCGTCCGCTTCCTTCTTGGTAAAACCGGCGTTTATAAGCGCCGCATAGATATCCGCGCCTTTAAAATTGGCTTTAGAACTCAAACAGGCAAGGCTGATATCGGACGCGCTTTTGTTATCCGCTTTTAAAAGACCAACGATTTCATTTAAGGTATAATTGGCTTCTTTTAAGCCGACCACTGATTCTTTGATGACATCCAGCTCTGTATCGGAGACAAGCGGCAGCTCTTTTGTTATCGGCTGATAAGACACCCCGTTACTTACAATATTATCCGCGTCCTGCCAATCTTCGGCATTATCCGCGGTTGCCTGCGCCAGTATCCTTCCGGGCTGGGCGTAAGAGAAGCGGCCATTAGCAAAAGCGGTAAAAACCAAAAGACAGATAAAAACAGCGCAAATAACTTTAGAAGAACGTGTCATTTTTTTCATCTTCCTTACCTCCGTATTGATTCAAATCTTTGGTTTTGGAATTTGCGCCAATCGCCCAAGCCGTCAAAACTAACTCCGACCGACACTTCCAGTTCTACCGGAGCGACATTATCATAAGCGGATTTATCGCCGCTGGCTACATCTTGCGTATGGCTTACGGCAATAAACGGGTTCGTCTCGATTACTACTCCGCCCGCTGAAATCAAAGCCGGGTTATACGGCTCAGCCAATACATTGACCTGCCTCATATTAAACGGTACGGCCGTTTGGACTTCTCTTTCGCCGAATCCCGCTCTGGTTAAAGCGCCAAATACCATCTCTCCCTTATAGCCATTATTTAAGCAGGCAGAGCTTATGGTTAGAGCGCTTGTGTCGTTATTTTTAAGAATAAGTACGATTTCATCCAAACTATAGCCGGCGTCTTTTAATCCGGCGACTGTTTCCAACGCGTGCGATGAATTTTCCGCCGGATAATACGTTCCCTTTTCTTCTAACGCAATGTAAGGGACAACCTTATTCGCCACATTCTGATTTTCACCCAACTGCGGTCTAATATTCTCTTCGCCCTGGTACGCATTTATTTCGGCAAGCTCCCCTAAAGAAATATCAATCTTTCCGATTAAAATAATCGAAATTATAAGTCCAAAAATTAAAAGTTTATGTTTTGCGCGTAACAATAACATGTTACTTTCCTTCCATCTTTAAAATTAAAGACATGATGCAGTTTTTAATCAAATGCTTAACTTTGAGATAGAAACTTTTGCTTTCTTCCACAAACCTTATTCCTACTTTGTACCGGCTTTGAAAAGGCAGCTTTTCCACCCAAACCACCTCGCCCACCGCGTCTAATAGGTTTGCGCAATCCGGCGAAAAAAGATGCAGATGCACTTTTTCCTTCATCAGGTAGTAGTTAAAGGAGGTCACCTTCAAGCCTAATTCGCTGATGTTCTCACAGAAAGAATTGGTAAGGCTGAGTGTTTCCGGCTTGGCCAACGCCCGCATAAGTACCGGACATTCCAATTTTACCCGCGGGGTTTTGCGCCTGTCGTCCATTGTTTTCTCCTTTCAATTCTTCGGTCAATAAAAAACCGGACTGTTACATTTTAACAGTCCGGTTATAAACATCACACGCAACTTTTATTGTATCAGTTGGCGGCCCGGTTGCCTCTTCCGTCTTGCAGATCAAAAATAAATTTACTTTTTTATCCAAATTATAATAACACGCGGTCCTAACATCCGCGAATTCTACTCTGTCATTAACAATACAATCATATGCTTTGTAAATCTGCTTATTAACCTGGCGCATTTCTTCCGCGTTTAAAAATCCGGTTATATTGGTACTAAAACCCTTAAGGAGAAGAAAAACTGTTTTCAGATTAAGGTAAGGAAATTTAATCCCGGCAGAGGCCAACTGAACAGATACGATACCGCTAACAAAACTTGTATGCCGATCGCTTATCTTTTGAACCTTTAAGACAATCTCCTGAAAATGTTCCTGGCTGTGGTATAAAGCGGCAACAGCAAAGTCGGCCTGCGTAAGCAACAGGGCCTGGATAATTAGCACCGCGATAATTTTGAGCCAGAAACTGTTCTTTTTCATAACCTTTTCCTTTACACCTGACCCCGCCTACATCAGAACATCCTGTTTTTCGGCGGGATTGCCGCCAAGCCAAACCCTTGCACTCCAACTAGCGAGCCTCGCCAAAGGCGGGTTTCATCCATGCAACAAAAAAATAGCCGACTTGCGCATAACTTCGGCAACTCGGCCATCTTAGCTTGCTATTCCGTTATCGGTGCGCCCGGCGATAATAGCAATTTTTAAGCTTTAGACCCGTAGCTTTGCCCCGGCTTCGTTTTTTTTATTCTTCGCCGGGTCCGGCATAGCCTACCTGGAAATGTTACCTCATAGGCGTAGTCGGAGTCCCCGCCTTTCAGCGAGTTTGCCTTTTCGGCTATTATTTAATTTGTTAAAAATACTTTTAAAATTCTTTTCTTATGTTACAAAAAAATTATACCATATAAATGGTATCGTGTCAAGGCAATCCAGTTAAAATAAATCCTGCAGGTAAAACTACTTCCCCGCCACCTTACCTTCCAGGATCTCAAGCACCTTACTTGTTTTGTCGCAAATAGTTACCAATATTTTAAATACTTCGGCAATGCAAAACAAAATTAAAAAATATAGTGCGCCGCCAAACAAAAATACCAAGCTGGCTATTCTAGGCGTATCCGCTCCGCCGAAACCAAAAAGAACAATGCCGGTTACAATAATAAAAAACGCTGCCGAAATCCAAGCCAAAACTTTAAAAATTTTTGAAGCTATGCTTAAGAATTTAACTTGCTGTCTCATTATTGTAACCCTCCTATACTAAATAAGTTATGAGTTATGAGTTATGAGTTATGAGTTATGAGTTATGAGTTATGAGTTATGAGTTATAGGTTATAAATTATGCGTTCATCAAGCGTGTATAAATATCTCTCTTATTACCAAGCTTGCCGCACCTAAAGAAACCGCGTTTTCGCCTAGTCTTGAAGGGATTATTTTTACCATGCTTGCCGGTTCTTCAAAGGCATGGCGCCTGACCATTCTTTTAACCGGCTCAAGAATTAAGTCTCCGGATTTTTCCATCCCCCCGCCTAAAATTACAACTTCGGGATTAAATAAATTAATTAAATAGGCGATCCGCACGCCTAACGTAAGTCCTGCCTTTTCAATAAGTTCTATCGCTAATGGGTCATTTTCCCGGGCCGCGTCAATAACCAAGTCTGCAGTAACGTTTTCCGATTTGCCACCAGCTAATTCCTTAATCTTAGTTTCCTTGCCGGATTTCATTGCTTCAATGGCCGAGTCAACAATCCCAAGATTAATACTTCCCGGCCGGAATAAGCCAAATTCTTTGGGTAAATCTTCTCCCTTATTGCCTGCGTTAAGCTGCACTTCTCCCGCACTTCCTCCGGCACCGGCATATATTTCTCCTTTAATAATAATTCCGCAGCCAACATCAGAGAACATATAGAGCACATTTTCAATCTCCGCGTCCAGGCCGATCCTTTTTTCACCAAAAGCCGCAACCGTTGCGTCATTTCCGACAAAAGTAGGTATGCCAAATTCCCGTTCAATTAGATTTTTAATGGAAATATAGCTGGCGGCTGTTTTTCCCCTTTTGGGGTCAGTATCTCTGACCGTACCTGCCTTGGAATCAATAATACCGGAAATACCGATCCCCAGCCCTTTTATTTTTTTCGCCTCAATCTGCGCCTTCTCAATAACTTCGTAAATCAATTCAATTGATTTACTTATGACCTCTTCCATTGAATCTTTAGGGCGCAGCTGCTTTACTTTTGTGACCATATTCAGAGAAAGGTCAGTAAGCGTAGCAACGATATTTTCTGGGCCGATATCAATACCAATAACAAAACAATTCCGGGAATTAAGCTCAACCAAAGTAGGTTTGCGCCCTCCGCTCGATATATCCAAACCCTTTTCTACCACTAAATCTTTCTTAATGTAGTTATTGACATAATTGGAAACCGTTACGATATTGTACTTTGTGATGCGGGAAATTTCCGTCCTGGTTACCGGTCCGTATCTTCTGATAACTTCCAGAATATCGAGATTTTTACGTTCCCGGTCGGATAAGATTTGATCTTTAAATAATGCGCCCTTCATCTTGCAATCCTCCTAACTTTTTAATTAGTTACCGCTAAAAACCCCTGTTTTTATGCGGTAACTCATTCCAAATGGGCTCACGCCCCTATGGCGTTCGTTCCGACTCGGTCGGAACTCACTGTTACCCCTTAAGATTCCCCAGTAGTTACCACTTTTTTAATGGTAACTAAATATTTTTCGCAATTCTTTTTAAAACACTTTTTTTAAACCGTAAAAAAAGTATAACACTTTTGAATTTTAGTGTCAAGATTTATGAATTTGCCTAAAATTTCAGATAATGCGCCAGGTGGTATTGCCATCTTTATTATCTTCAATAATAACACCTAACTTATGCAGATCATTGCGGATAGAATCAGCTGCTTTAAAATTCTTTTCCTTTTTATATTTTAAACGCAGGGCAATTTTTTCTTTTATTTCTTCATCACTCAGTTTAACTGACTTTTCTTTAAGGAAGTTTAGCGCAAAAATATTGGCGATTTCTTTGATCTTTTCAAAAGCATCGCGCAACATCCAATCTTTGTATTTCTCATCACTTTCAAGCAATTTATTGCTCCGGCTAACCATATCAAATAATACAGCCAATGCCTTGGGCATATTAAAATCATCATCCATGTTTTTTTCAAATTGCTGCTTAAAATGCAACATACCCCCTTCTCCCGCACCTCCGGAGATAACCTTAGTTATGTCTTTTCCGCCATATGTTTTTTCCAGTTTTCCTAACAAAATTTCAATGCGTTCATATGCTTTCTTTATTTCTTCTACCTTTTCTTCATTAAAGTCAATCGGATGCGCGTAATGCGCGGATAGAAAAAACAGCTTTAATAAATCCGCGCCTTTATATTTTTTTATAAAATCTTTTATTGTAACAAAATTTCCCAGCGATTTAGACATTTTCTGCCCGGCAATAGTCAGGAGGCCGTGGTGTATCCAAAAGTTAGCAAAAATCTTGCCCGTGGCGCCCTCGGACTGGGCGCGTTCGTTTTCATGATGCGGAAAAATTAAATCCCGGCCGCCGCCGTGAATATCCAACGTATCCGTTTTTAAAAACCTCTGGCTCATTACCGAACACTCAATATGCCACCCCGGCCGGCCCTTCCCCCAGGGGCTTTCCCAATAAGGCTCTTCTTCTTTTGCCTTCTTCCAAAGCGCAAAATCCAAAGGGTCGGCTTTTAACGGGTCATTTTCTATTCTAACCGATGTCAATAAATCGTCTATTTTTTTACCCGAAAGCCGTCCGTAAGAAGGAAACTTGCGCACGGAAAAATAAACATTGCCATCTTTTTCATATGCCAATCCCCTCTTTATCAGCTTTTGAATATATTCCTGCATCTGGCTGATATTTTCCGTGGCCAGCGGCTCAAAATCCGCTCGCGGCAACTCTAAAAGCTTAAGGTCCTTACAATAATCATCAATATAATATTTTCTCACCCGGTCAAATGCGTCGGACAAGGAGATCTTATCCCGGCCAGCCCACTGGCGGGCTTTATCGATTATTTTGTCGTCGACATCCGTGATGTTCCGGACAAAGTTAACGTTGAAACCGCGGTATTTTAAATAGCGGCGCATAACTTCAAAGGCATACAATGAACGCGCGTGACCGATATGGCATTCGTCATAGACCGTTACCCCGCAGGTATACATATTTACCTGGTTTGTCTTTTCAGGTTTAAAT
>JAHJAO010000027.1 GCA_018813905.1 Candidatus Omnitrophota bacterium | reverse complement strand
GAGATGGCCGAGAGAATCGTTGATGTTTTTGAAATTGTCGATATCCGCCATCAATAAACTTAAAGGCCGGTTGAAACGGGTTGCTCTTTTTATTTCTTCGTTAAGCTGATATTGAAAATAGCCGTAGTTCCAAAGGCCGGTTAGTCTATCCGTATTGGATAAAATGAGTGTTTTTTCGAATTCTTGCGAGTTTTCGATTGCCAGACCTGCTTGGTTGGCAAACATCGTTAATTTCCAGATGTCGTCTTCGGTAATAGGTTTTTTCGAATAAAAGTTGTCCACAAGCATTACGCCGACAACATGGTTTTTTGCCAGAAGGGGTACGGTGAGAAAATGGTTCATATCAAAAATGGAAATAACCGGGTCGTTTTTCTTAATTAGTTTTTTTGTCTGCTCATTTATGATTTCAAACGGCTTTTTTTCCAGTACGGTTTGGGCTAAAATACCCGAAGATACGCGAATAGGCAATTTGATATTTCTTACTGTGTTATTCATGTGCGAATCGGTGCGGCGGTCAAATTCCTGGTAAGCGCTTAATAATTCGTCCAGAGTTTTCTCGGTTTTTTCGATATATTTCCAGATTTTATGCGCGTCTTCACCGGAATCCGGCCCGATTCCCATGCGCCCCTCCAGGCAATTTTCCTTTTCGTTTACTAAAAATACCATTGCCCGGTTAAATCCGAGTCCTCCGTGAGCGGTGACGCTGGTCAGGATTATGTACAGGATTTCGTCTAAACGCAGGGTAGAACGCATGGCATTACCGATCTCATAGAGCATGAGCAATTCGGACTGGATATTGTTTTGTTTATTATTGCTTTGCAGGGGGTTGTCTTTTAACATCAAGTTCATTGTATACTTACTTTCTTTTTTTTGTCAACAAGGAAATAATCCCGTTAATTCAGGCCTAAGTTGTGCGTGCAAAAGGCATTAAAATATACCATAGAATACCGATTTTTGCAAATGCGCAATCTGTTAGAAGCAAGGCGGAATTTTAGTAAAAATTTTTATTTAAGTTAAATATTTTGGTTGACTTATATAAAAAAAGGAAGTATTATTTAAATCAAAGAACGAATTTTGAAAATTACTTTATAAAACGAGGGAAAGGAGGGATGCTTGTCGAATAAAAAACATGATATGGATTGTTAGTATGGATATAACGTTTTTCAAAATAAGGAGTTAAATAACGTAATGGAAGAAGAGAATAAGGTATATGTAGGAAACTTAGAATATGCGGTTACGGAAGACGAATTGAAAGATTTTATCACGGAACAGGGATTTCAGGTAAAAGAAGCGATAGTGGTGAAGGACAAATATACCGGGAAATCAAAAGGATTTGGATTTGTAAAGTTTGAAACTACTGCGGAAATGGAAAAAGCGGTTGAAACTTTGAACGGACTCGATTTCAAATCGCGTAAAGTTAACGTCAGCAAAGCCCGCAAAAAGACCGACTCCCGCTTTAACAGCAGGCGCGATTCTTCGAATTATTCGGGAGGCTATAGACAACCGAGGAGCTATTAGGATAATTGCTGCTATCAGATAAGAATCTATATCTCCATCCGTAAGAGAATAAATCCTGTTCGATTTTTATTAGTAATAGGTATGTTTGCTTTCCGGATATAATACGGCGCTTAAATCTTGCGAAACCAATCCCACCTTTAAACGCATACCTAAGAGGGGTGGATTTTTCTTTATTGGGGAAGAGAATTCTATTTGTTGACACATTCCTGCCTTATTTGTTAGACTTATCTTGCTGTTTTGGATATTAGATAATGTGTTAAAATTTTTGAAGAAGTCAGACACAAATAAAAATTTGAAAAGATGCTTGCGGATTTTAAATCTTAAAGGTTAAGATAATTTTTTACGCTCGAACTATTTCAAGGAAATCCTCCAAGACCCAATAATAATCATCTGGAAAGTTAAATAATATTTTGAGAAAATATAAAAATAAGGCATGAAGACTTATAAAGCGCTATTAATCATTGATGTTCAGAATGACTTTTGTCCGGGCGGCGCTTTGGCTGTAACGGACGCCGGTAAAATCATCCCGATTTTAAACCGTTATATCAGGCTATTTTCTAAAGACAAGCTTGCTGTATTTGCCTCGCGGGACTGGCATAAAAAGATTACCAGACATTTTGAGCAATTCGGCGGAGCGTGGCCGGCGCATTGTATTCAAAACACAAAAGGTGCGCGTTTTCATCGCGCGCTTAAATTAGCTAAGAATACAATAATTGTTTCCAAGGGTATGAATCCTAAAAAGGACAACTACTCTGCTTTTCAGGCTGAAAATAGCAGGGGAGTAAAACTGGAAAGGCTGCTTCGGATTCTGCGCATAACCGATTTGTATGTTGGAGGATTAGCTACGGATTATTGTGTTAAATCTTCGGTTATGGATGCTCTAAAAAAAAGATTTAGAGTGTGGTTACTCATGGATGCGATAATGGGCGTAAATTTGAAAACGGGCGATTCAAAAAAAGCGATTTCCGAGATGATGTGTGCCGGAGCGAAAAAGACTGCGTTTAGCAGGTTAAAAAAGCAATTTGGGCAAAAGAGATAAATTCATGTCAGACAATAAAAAAATAGGTGATCATGTCGGCGTGTTAACCAATGACGCGGAAAGATTAAAAAATTTTTATATGAAAAAGCTGGAGTTTAAGTTCGAAAAAGACGTAATCTTAAAGAAAACTTTGGCCAAAAAAATTTTTAACGTCAGTTCCGATTTTAGATTTATCCGGCTTTACAAAGGTAATTTTAAACTGGAGTTATTCGAGCCAATTACGACTTCCCTTAAACACAAAAAAGGTGTGTTTGGAGGTTTCCATCATTGGGGGTTTTTTGTGAATAACCGTAAAAAATACTGTGAGAAATTAAAACGACAAAAAGTCAAAGTTATCGAGATAGTAAAAAAAGACCAGATAACTTATTTTATAGAAGACCCGGACGGAAATCTTATCGAAATGAGGGATTGATGATACGTAATAAACTTCCGATATTAATTCTCGGCATAATTGTTTTTTTTATCAGTTCGTATTTCTCGGATTTTAAAATTTTTTGCGCGCAAGAAGAAGAGGAAGAGGAGGATGACGATTTAATTGCCAAATTTGAGCAAATCTTGGAGAGCCGGCCTAATGACGAAAAGGCCCAAGGGCAGTTGGCCGTGCTTTATCATAACCGGGCGATGGAGCTGGCGAATTATGCCGAATGGGAAAAGGCTATTGAGTATGAAGAGCAGGCTTATAAGCTGAACCCGCAGGAAAAAGTCATAACTAAAAGTTTATCGGTTTTGCACAATGCCTTAGGGCTTGAGATGAAGGACCAAAAAAAATACCGGGGAAGTTTGCAATGTCTTAATACCGCTTTAGAATATGCGCCGGATGAGGCGCAGGTGAAAAAAAATATCGCAGTTGTATATCTGGAATTGGCCTACGAAGCTTTTGACCGGAACGAGTATATGAACTGCCGCGACTATTTAAGGCAGGCCAAAGACCATAATCCGGATAACCCCTTTATTTATGTCTTATCCGGGCAGGTAGCCGCGAATCTTGACGATCCATTTCAGGCCGAACGCGATTGGAATCAGGCATTAGAGCTTGATCCTAATCTCTATCAGACAAAACTGAGCTTGGAAAAACTAAAGAAAGACAAGGATGTGGAAAGTAGTTTCAGCATCAAAGAAGTGGGTAATTTCAAATTGAAATTCGAAGGACTTGAAAAACAGGATTTAGCCCAAACCGCCGCCGAAGCGCTAAAAGACGCCTATCGTGAAGTAGGGCAGGATTTTAATATTTTTCCCCAAAGCGTAGTCCCGGTTATTATTTACCCCGCGCCCGCATTAGAAGAAGGGCATTATTTTCCGGATTGGGCAGCGGGCGCTTACGACGGCAAAATTCGTATCGGTGAAAACCTGGGCAAAAGAGAACTTGATTTAAAAGCGGTTTTGTTCCATGAGTATACCCATGTTATTGTGCATATAATCGCCGGTCCGCGCGTGCCGCTTTGGTTTAACGAAGGATTGGCGGAGCATGAAGCAAATAGATTCAAGCAAACAACACAAAAGAAAGCGCGTAATCAGATGCTACACCGCGCGATACGTAAAGGAATAGAATTTGCGGTTGAAGAATTGGCGCAAACGGATTTGACCCGGATGTCGTACTTATCTCCCAGCCGGATCGAGCTTGTTTACGCCCAATCCGAATCTTTTGTGACGTATCTTATTGATAAAAGTTCCTTGCATGATATGAAAATGATTCTCGAGCGGTTGAACCGGGGGGAGACGATACAAAAAGCAATAAAAAACGTGTTGTATATGGATCTGGAAGCGTTAGAACGCAACTGGAAAAATAAGTTCAAGGAAGAATAATTGACCGCATTCTAATCCATAACTTGTAACTTGTTGTCGTGTCTCCTATCGGAATATATATTCACATTCCTTTTTGCAAGCAGAAATGCTATTACTGCAATTTTAATTCCATTCCTTTAGATAGCCGGAAGCTTTTAAGGAGCTATATCGGTGTTCTCATGGAAGATACGCGTTTATCGAGTCAAAATTTTCCAAAACGTGTTGTGAAAAGCGTATATTTTGGCGGAGGCACGCCTTCTTTGCTCATGGCAAAGGAAGCAGCGCTAATTTTACAGACAATAGCTAAAAACTTTGTTTTTTCGGCAAATCCCGAGATTACCCTGGAGGCCAATCCGGCAACGGTCTCTTCTTCAAAGGCTAAAGCCTATCGGCAGGCGGGGATAAACAGGGTAAGCCTGGGCGCACAATCCTTCTGTGACAAATCATTAAAGATTTTAGGCCGCATTCATACGGTAAAGGATATTTTTTTCACTGTATCCATTTTACATAAAGCGGGATTTGAAAATGTGAGTATTGATCTTATGTATGGATTACCCGGGCAGTCGCTTTCTGAGTGGAGCAATGATTTAGATAAATTTACCCGTCTAGCCGTTACCCATATTTCCTTTTACGATTTAAAAATAGAACGCAAAACCCCTTTTTATAGAATGAGAAAGAGATTAAACCTTGCCGACGATGATTTGCAGGTAAAAATGTATCGGCTTGGTTGCAATAAGCTCGAAAAAGCGGGTTATCGGCATTATGAGATCTCAAGCTTCGCCAAAGACGGGTTTGAATCCATGCATAATAAAATATATTGGGAAAATACTGGATATTTAGGCTTAGGAGCAGGTGCTTATTCGTATTTAGGCGGATTTAGGTTTGCGAAAAGCCGGAATATCAAAAAATATATAAGTGAGGTAAAAAAAGGAAAGCTTGGCCGTTACGATGCGGAAAGGATAAGCGGAAAAGCGCGTATCAAAGAAAATATCGCTTTAAGGCTGAGAATTTTAAAACCATTTTTATTAAAGGATGTTATGCCGTTATTTGATACGGGTTGGGAAGGCGCGTTTAGGGCAAGGTTGGAAAATTTAAGAACGCAAGGTTTTTTACGCAGGGTTAAGGATAAATATTGTTTAAGCAAGCGGGGAGTTCTATTTTACGATACTGTAGCAGCTTCAATGCTTTACGATTAGAGTGGTTGAAGTATCATTTGGCGGCTTTACTTGATATTTATTGGAGATTGTGTTATAAGATTAAAACACCCTTAAATTTTAACAGATGCGGAGATGGCGGAATTGGTATACGCGACAGTTTGAGGGGCTGTTGGGCGCAAGCCTGTGAGGGTTCAAGTCCCTCTCTCCGCACCATCCTACGCCTGTATTGGGTGCTTTCAAAGAAGCAGGCTATGGATGGCAAGCCAAGGGAAAGTCATTTATCCTCTGTAGCTTGCTAAGGGAGGAGACTTAGAGAGAGCGTAAGAGGGCTCTCTCCGCACCATCCTACGCCTGTATCGGGAAAATTTGAAGAAGTAGACTTTGGGTAGCAAGCCAAATTGCGTTTAGCAGAGTAAGCAGCGAAACCGGTCGATTTTACTCTTCCTGAGAAGAAACTTTTTAATATATTATGAAGATTAAATTAATGCGCCGGCTCGATTACTGGGTAGGGATACCAGTATGTTTTTTACTAACCGTGCTGAAAAATGTATCAGATCTTTTCCTCTTCGGCAGGAAAACCAATCCGGATCGGATAAATAAGATTGTATTCTTAAAATTATCGGAACTAGGCGCAATAATTTTGTCCTACCCACTCATTTTAAAAATGAAACAGGCCTATCCTGAGAGTCTTTTCTTTTTTGTTACCTTCAGCAAAAACAAGGATGTTTTTAAGGCCCTAAATAACATTATCCCAGAGGAAAATATCTTGGTTATCCGGGAAGATAATCTGTTTGCTTTTATCGCGGATGTTTTTTTGTTTATCAAGCGGATAAGGCGGGAGAAAATCGATATAATTTTTGACCTTGAGTTTTTCTCGCGGGTTAGTGCCGTAATCAGTTATTTATGCGCTGCAAAAAGGATTGCGGGCTTTTATGCCTATACTTTTGAGGGCTTGTATCGGGGGAACCTGTTAACGCATAAAGTTGCTTATAATCCCTTGCGGCACATTACGAAGAGCTATCTTTCGCTAGCTCAGGCAATTAAGGGCAAAGGCAAGTATTCCCCGGAGCTTTTGGAAGCGGTACGGGACGATGATATAATTTTACCGCGTTACAAATCACAATCCGTGCTCAGACGCAAAATGGAAGATAAAATACTCAATGCGGGCTTGGATTTAAACGGGAAGATAATACTGTTAAATCCCGGAGAAGGAGTTCTACCGCTTCGGGAATGGCCCTTGAATTATTTTGTGAGTTTATGCCGGTTTTTACTTGGTGATGAAAAATATCAGATTATTTTTATAGGAACAAAGGGGGCGAGCGCGAAGACGCAAGAAATATTAAGAATATTAAACAGTAAAAGATGTCTGGATTTAGTAGGCCATACAAAGCTCGAGGAACTTATGGAATTGTTTTATATTGCGAATGCGCTTATATGCAACGACTGCGGGTTAGCGCATCTGGCCGCGCTGGCGCCTATTCATTCATATATTATCTTTGGACCGGAAAGCCCGCGCATCTTTTCGCCTTTTGGGAAAAAAGAGGGCATAATATATTCGAATTGGCCGTGTTCGCCCTGCATATCTGCCCTTAACCACCGGGATTCGGCTTGCCGCGACAATGTGTGCCTTAAGGAAGTTTTGCCGGAACAGGTTTATGGATTGGTCAAGCAATCCATATCAGAAAATTAAGCTATCGAGGAATGTTTTTAAAAAATAAGCTTATTCTTTTTCAGGAAAGCAGGCGTTTTGCCGTGCTTTTGATTGTTTTGGCGGCCTTGCTTGTCTATGGCCGTTCGCTTAGCAATGAATTTATTTGGGATGACCACAGCATCATTTCAAAAAATGATTTTATCAAATCCTGGGGAAATTTCTCTCGTGTTTTTAACGAGTCGTACCTGACTAAAATTTCCAATTTCGAAAATTTAGACGTATTTGACATCGGCTCCGGAGAAACCTCATACCGACCGGTTCTAACCATAACTTATTTTTTGGATCATCATTTTTGGCGGCTTAATCCTTTCGGCTTTCATCTGACAAGTTTGCTTTTACACGTCGCTAACTGCATATTACTTTATTTTTTTGTATGTCTTTTATCTCAAAATAAAAAACTTTCTCTTTTTACGGCGCTGTTGTTCTGTGTGCATCCGGTAAACTCAGAAGCGGTGGGTGTGGTTTCTTTTCGGGAAGATGTACTTGTGTCTTTATTTTGCCTGGGCGCTTTTATATTATATATCAGGGCAAAGAGGTTTCTCGGGGCAAAGAAACTTGCTTTAAACGTATTTTCAGTCGCATGTTTTTTTCTCGCCCTGTTTTCCAAGGAGACGGCATTGGTTTTTCCGCTGCTTATTCTGGGTTATATCTATTTTTTTAGCAAAGAAGAATTTAAGGCGAATTTCTGCCTGAAATTTCCCTGGTCCGGGTATATCGTTGCCGTGTTATTTTATATCATTGTGCGGTTTTTCCTGTTTGTAAATACTTCATATCTTCAAGGCGCGTATCCTACGCCGATTTTTCTTACGAATGTTTTAACCATGCTGCGGGTCTGCGCCGTTTACATCGTGTGGGCATTTATCCCGTTAAATTTACATCCGAGACTGTCTAATGATACAGAATTAATTTGCAGTTCGTTTTTGGAAACCGGATGTATATTTTCAGCGGTTTTACTTATATTGCTGGTTATTCTCACTGCGCGTTTGTCTAAAAAAATGCCGGTATTATCTTTTTCCGTTTTATGGTTTTTTGTCACTTTTATCCCGATTTCAAACATTTTCTACACCTTAACGAATTATGTCGCTTGCCGCTATTTATATCTTCCGCTGGCCGGGTTATGCGTTTTTTTTACGCTGATTTTATTCAAATTTCCTTATGATAAGGTATTAAATGTTTCCCGGACCTTTGCTATGAATTTAATAATAATAATCCTGCTCTTTTTTTCATTTTTAACTTTTTTGCGCAACTTTACCTGGCAGAACGATTTTTCTTTATGGGAAGAAATGGCAGAACAATATCCGGACAATTCCATGGCTCATATCGGCCTTGCCGGGGTCTATAAAAATTACGGAATATTCGGTCAGGCGATTGTCGAATATAAACGCGCTTTAAGGCTTCCAATAGCAGTTTCTGACGCGGCAGAAGTGGTAAGCGAATTAGGCGTTTGTTACTTCCAAAAGGGGTTAATAGAGAAGGCAATTAAAAATTTCAGAAAAGCCGTGGAGCTTGATCCAGCATTATATTCCGCCTATGTGAATATCGGCTGCGCTTTCGGCCAAAAAGGGGATTACCCGGAAGCTATAAACTGGTTCAAGCAGGTTTTGGCTTTATCTCCGAGACATGTAAAAGCTTACAATAATTTGGGTATTACCTATGCAAAAATGGGGGAAATGGAGCAGGCAAAGCATGTTTGGGAAAAAGCTTTGGAAATTGAGCCATCTTACAAAGAAGCGGAAAACAACTTAAATAAATTAGATAACAGAACTAATTAAAAACAAAGAAGATAAGTAAATTCCTGCCTTGTTTCCAATGCGTCAAGATCTCTGCCCCCTTAAGGTAAAAATTTTTTGCGGTGACCTTGCAAAGTTTTATAGCGTGTGATATACTTTGCATATTTATTTTTCCGACTTAAAAATTGGGATACGAAGTGCAAACGCCTTATTTTGAGAAATAAGGCGTTTTGAGAAGCCCCCTACTTCCCCCGTACTTCGTATCCTATTTTTTATTTAGGGCCCTAGTTAAAAAATTCTCGCTGAATTTGTAAAAATAGACGGTGTATGGTATACTTTACCACTTTTAAAATAGGTAAATTTCTTAACAATAATTATTAAAAAATGCAGGATAAAAAACATAATAATTTGCTGGCGCGAATTTTTACTATTCTAGTTATTCAGGCCTTTTTTTTCTCAAATATCTCCTATGCGTTAGCTGATATCAAGACCAGAGAAAAAGCTTCCAATCTCTCCGCATTAATAAGAATCTCATATCCGGACTTTCAGCAAATGTTTTATCGGGCAGGATATGTGCTGTCAGAAAAAGATACTAATCCGCGGAATTATTACACATCATCAGTCATGGAATTGACAGAAAAGCAAAAACCATCACAGATGGTGGCGCATCCCATCGCTATATTGTATAAGAAAAACTATTTAATGCGGTTTTCTTTAAATAAAGGGAAAATAATTGCTTCGGATATAAAAGTTTCTTATGGCATTAATCCTAGTGCCGCAAAGAAAAAGATAGAAACAGTTTTAAGATTTTTTGGTGAGGCTTTTCCTGTAAAAGAAATATATATAAAAACAGGAGGAAACTTGTTGCAGCTTCAGGTTGATGCTGCAGATAATAAAGCTATATTATATGTCGATCGGATCTTATTCAGCTTCCGAAAAAATTGGTTACGGAAATTTCTTAGATTGTTTAATCATGAGTGGTTGCATTTGGCTGGGGAAATGAAACCAGGCATGAGTATGGAAAAAAGCAACCTAGAAGAAAGCATGGTGCAGATAACTGAGTTATTGTTAGCGTTAAGACAAAACAATATTGATGACATAATTGAAGATTTGAAAGATATTAGAGGGTTTGCGTATCGAAGCCGGGAGCAGGTTTTAAAAGAATCAGTCCAACAGCAGATAACTCTTTACCGCAACTTGAAAAAAGATAATGAGGTAAGCGATTTCTCCCTGGATTTTTTGTTGAAGAAAGTTATTGGGGTGCAAGACGATGCTTTTAAAATAAAGCTTAAACAAATGGTAAAAGAAAGGCTGGGTATAGATTTTGAATTGCCCATTAAATTACAATTGAATAAAATCGATGTTTTATTATTTCAAACTCCAGGAGATATCTCTATTAGGCATAAGGAGTTGCCGCTGAAAAAGGACTTAGCAAGCATTTCAGAGCAGGCAGTTTAACAATTTTTAGACGGGCTTGTAAGGAATGGAGATATATGGTATAATTTAAATGGAATAGGAGGCTTAAAAAAAAAGGGGGGGGGGGAAAGTGGGTCTTTTTTATTGTCCTATAATTAAAGCGTTTTTAAAAGTATTAAAAATTAAGGGGTTTAAAAAACTGGGATACGGAGATTACATTCGTCTTATCCCCTAAGGCGAATATTGGCCCCTACTTCCCCCGATCTTCGTATCCCTCTATTAAAAAAGGAGTTAGGGAAAATGAAAAACTATAATTGTAAGAATCGATTTGTAGTTTTGGGGGAAGCTATTGTTATGTTCGGTGTTATTTTAGCCTTGCTTTTTGGTAATACCCTATCTTCATTTGCCCAAGAGACATCATTTCTCAAGACCAAGGTGGACAAGGTTGAAGGGCCAAAATTAACCGGCGAAAACCGCATCAAACAGTTGCTGCGCAACTTAGAAGTACCCAAAGAGCTTGGATTTGTCAAAGAAATACATGTCCCTAATTCACCCACAGATAAGCTGATCATCAATATCCAGGATTTGCACTGTCATTACCAGGCGCAAAAGAATATTTCCGGGATATTAGACCATCTGGTAACTACTCATGGTTTAAAGGTGATCAGCGTCGAAGGCGGCTCCGGCAAGATTGATACCACATTTTATAAAGAATTGCCGGATGATAAGATAAAAGAGCAGGTAGCGGATTATTTCTTAAAAGAGGCCCGGATTAACGGCACAGAGTATTATGCGATAAACACCAAGAAAAATATCGCCTTATACGGTGCGGAAGACCCGAAATATTACGATAAGAATCTCGATGCCTTTCTAAAAGCATTACCCAACCGGGATAATATCCTGGAAGATATTGCTATACTTGAGAACGGCTTGAATATCCTGAAGAA
The DNA here is from genome assembly GCA_018813905.1 of Candidatus Omnitrophota bacterium. Classification (GTDB taxonomy): domain Bacteria; phylum Omnitrophota; class Gorgyraeia; order B26-G9; family B26-G9; genus JAHJAO01. The sequence goes on along the minus strand of JAHJAO010000027.1, from coordinate 8,826 downwards.
TAAGATATACAACAAGCGCATGATGGAGTTAGATAGTCACATTGTAGCTTATGATAATGAAGAATTAGGATTTGAAGATTATATCCTGTATATCGCGGGGTTATATCCCGAGAAAAAACTAACCCGCGATTTTGAACAGGTATTTAAGCTGTTAAACAGCATCAAGATAAAGAAGATGTTAGATCTGCCTAAAGCCGAAAATGAACGCAAAGAACTCATAGATTATCTTACCAAGAACCTGCCGCGGAATGAACTCGAATCATTTTTAAGGGTAACTGTTGAGTTCAAGGCCAAGACATTAGGCGTGTTGGATTATCACAACACTATAAAACAGCTATATGAAGGCATGGACCGGGGCCGGAAACTGTCCGGCGCTTATGCCGAGCTTGATAAATATATTGAATATTTAAACCAGCATGAAACTTTAGATAAGTTTGAGTTATTCAATCAGATCGATGGTTTGGTGGACAGGATAAAGAATGATTTATACACAAGCTATACCCAGAAAAAGCTGGATCACCATTTAAGAGCCATAAGGCTGGCGCGCAACTTGTATTCCACCAAATTACTTAACCGGGATCTGCCCTATGTTAGAAAATACAAAAGCGACTTTAATTCCCGCCGCTTGAAAGGATTTATCAAAAAAGAGGCCAAGCGGTTGAAGATTGATGTGCCCATACCGGGCGATCTGGAAGAGATGGATAAGACGCTGCCGATACTTGAGGATTTCTACAATTACGCTTCGCAGCGCAATAATATCCTGGCCAATAATACCATAGACGCGATGAATACCGAAGGGGAGAATATCGGAATACTGATCACCGGCGGTTTTCATACAGACGGCATAAGCGAGTATTTAAAAGACAAACGCGTAAGCTACGTAATTATCGCGCCGCAGGTGGATGAACTGGAGAAAGACGATACGCGTTACATAAACGCGCTAAAAGGCAAAAAGACCCCGTTTGAGGAGATGATTGAAAACGAAGATGCGACTTTAAGGGATGTGTATTTTGAAGAGAGGCAATAAATGCGCAGTTTTATCATTAGATGGTTGAAGACGAATATAAAAAATATAATAAAAAGCAAAAGAGTTTTGTTATTTAACCTGATTGCTTTATTAATGTCACAGGTATTTGTTGTAATTTGTTTGACTCAACAAGTCACCGTGGATAGATATTGTCAGGACTTAAAAACATCAAAATTAGATCAGCAGAACCTTGCCCCCCACCTAGCGTTAAATGATGATACCGTAAGACGAGCAGTGGGAATGTCATCCCAAGTTTTCAACAATAATGATCTAGGACGATTTAATCGGCCTGTTTTAACACAGATAGATGATCAGCCCCGGGCTAAATTTGAGTTATTTAGCAAAATAGATGAATTATTTAGTGGTTCTCCGGAATTGGTTAAGTTTTTAAGGACGTTAGTACTTAGACAAGATATGAAAGCTACGAATATTTCTTTCTTGAGCCCAAATGCGCATTATATTAGGACTCTTATTCCAGAAAAGACAAAGTTGATGATGAATGCTGGACTAAGGGAACAACTGCAAGAGATATTTGGAGATAAGAAGGTAGAATATATCGCTACAGTTGCCGTATTGTTATCTAAGATTGGATTTGGGCATGAGCAGTTAGATATTAAGGATAACAACACTTACTTTAAAAATAGAGTCTTTGCTCTAGAGATGTTGGAGCAGCTTGAAGCGATGGGTTTACAGAAGACGTTAGGGCTGACAGAGATACAATATAGCGTATTTAAAGAAGCGATATTGCGTCAAGGCGAATTTGGTTATGGGACGGAAGGCGACTTTGATGAGTTTAAAAAAGCGATGGCGGGTAATGGAATAAATATTATGCTGAAAGATGATTTAACCGCAAAAGAGAAACCGGGTTATATGAATATAACTGTCATCAATAAAAATAAATACAATAATCCGTTAACAGCTCTTTTAACCGTTGTTTCAGAAATTAAAATAGATCGAAATAGATTGCAGCCTTGGCAGAAATATAAGACGGTGATGAGGGCGTTAAGTAGTATCGCATCTGACCCGGAGATTGTTAATCTCTACTATGAAATCCAAGTTTCTGACTCGGAAGGTGAGGGCATAACGGAGTTGAAGCAGCGGCTTAATGAGAAATTAAGGGAAATTGTACAAAAAGAAATAATAGATTCCAAAGATTTTAGAAATAGATTAGGGCAAGAGGTAGGTGCCGATTTGAAAAATCAAGGATATTCCGATACAGAAATTCAAAACCTCATAGAAAATATCTATACTCAAATAAATGAAAATGTTCAGGGAGTAAACAGCGAATCCTACCTCTGGTATATAAGCTCATACGCCGTTGAAAATGCTTCAATAAGTGAAGATGGAAGCGCGCTTGAGCTTTCGGTTATGGATTGGATTCCATTTTTAGGAACTGCGGCAAATTTACCTTATGTAAAAGAATTTCATCCGCAGAGATTAAGAAGTATTTTGAATCAAATAAACGCAACTTTGGGCACAGAACTTAGACTTCTTGTGCAACAAAAAAAAGAGAATGAAGGTTTATATCGGATGCTTAAAAGCCTTTATAAAGCGGAGACCCATTCTCATATTACAATGGCGCTTCCTTTTGAGACCTATACATGGAACGGTGTTATATTGGAATACGATGATGCACGGGCGGAAGATGATGCTGATTACAGAAAAGCATATGAAGATGGCGTCAGTAAAAGCGAAGAAATGCTGAAAAAAGTCGATGCCGGCCGCGGGTTGCCAATAAAAGAAATAGGGCTGAGGGATAAATTTAAAAGAGCGCGTGAGCTTACCCGCGAGCTCTACGGATTTATAACAGCCTATGATAAGAATTACACGGAAAAGAAAAATAAAGATTACTATGCTAAGAAAGCCCAGGCTTTTTTAGAGTTAGCAGGTATTGGTCGAAGAATGGGGCTTGCCGAGAAAACGGAAATTACGAAAGGTGAAATAAACAAAATCATCGCTATGTTGTCGGCGGAACAGAAGATATTTGTAGAAGGGCTATCAGCGGAAAAGATAAGAGCTTTAATTATAGACTTGACGGCAAAAGAAAGGCAGAAGATAGCGAACAAGATCGAGCTTTATTTTAGGATAAAATATTATATTTTTAATCGTTTTAATTATCAGGAAGGCTCATTGAAATTATTTGTGAACCATTTTATGGCGGTATCTAAAATCCATAAGATCTCAGCGGATGATGAATTGTTAACATTAAAAAGAATAGTGAGAGAATGTTTGCTTGCTTATCAGGAAGATGGGGTTAAAGAACCAGAGGTTCGGTTCAATATAGATGGTAAAGATATAGCCAAGGGGGAACTCGGCGCTAAAAATACATTAAGGGAATTATTGGCTGTAATCTCAGCGTGTAAAGAATTTGAGGCAGAACAGAAAAAGAGTAATCCCGATGCCTTTATACCCAAATTATTTATTACTTTGTCCATCACTAAATTTAACGACCCGGAAAATCCTGCTGTTGAAAGAACGAAACACAAAAATGATAGTTTTGAAGTTTTGCGCAGTATCTACGAAGCAGCGGAAAAGATGGGGCAAACTCCATTTGCCTCGATAAAAAACGAGGCAGGAAAAGTAGTAATAGATTTATCAGGAGACTTGACCGTTACCGGCAACGATATATTGGAAAGACTTGTCGGCATGGATGCCGCGGGACAGGAAGAATCCAACCCGCCGTATCTTTATTATGAAGCTTATAGAAGGGCGAAACAATGGAGTAAGCTCGGATTGACCTTTCATGTAGGAGAAAGTTTAGAGGATGTGAGCCTGGAGGATGCAATACGGCATTGTCTTGAAGCTGCGTTTATGAAAGATTTTACCGCGGGCGAAAAGATGCCAGCAGAATCAATTCTAGCTCGTTTAGGTCACGCGATTATTCTGGGAGTAGATTTTGATAAGGTGAGAGGTATCGGGAAGAATACAACTCTTGATGAGCGGATACGTCAGATAAAATTTGACCTGTGGTTATTGGAGCAGAAAGTGCCGCTTATATCGGTTACAAAAGAAGGATTAGAAAGAGAATTGAACTATTTAGAGTTTTTGGAACTTAAAGCCAAAGGGAAACTTACCCCAGAAGAAGGAACCCGGGTTACGCAGCTACAGGATTATGTTGAAAAGAACCAAGAACAACTGAAGTATATAATATTTTCCGAAGATGGGCGGGAAGTGGTAATTAAATATGATTCTGATGAGAAAATAAGAGATTTAAAGACGAGAGCGGGGTTTGTGCGGGATATTCTGATAGAGAAAGGGGTGGTTATTGAAAGCAATCCGACTTCAAACATTGGCGTTTCTCCTTATATTTGGGGTTATGAGGACCATACTTTGAAAATATTTTTATCTTATAGATACGGAGATTGGGCCAGGGACTTATTGGCGGAAGAAGAATTGCTTTCTCCGGCAGCCAGAAAAAACCTTACTGAAAGAATTGCTGCTTTGTCTAAGCAGTTTAAGGGTAAGAGGCTGCGAGTAACGGTTAACACGGACGACTTAACGCTATTTGGCACCTCCGTTACCGAAGAGATTTATAGGGTTGCGGTTGCTCAAGGCCTGTCCTGGGAAGAGATAGCAGCGATGAATGACGAAGGATTCGCATCGCGCATGAAGGCAGACCAAAGAAGTGCGGAAGAACAATCTGTGATTACGGAGCAACTTAACGCAGTAAAGCGTGCGCGAGACGCCCAAAAGCGCCTAAATGAGATTTTAACGCAGCGGGGAGAATTAAAATCCGCGGGAACTTTAAAAAGATATGTTGAAGATCCACTACTGGAACTTGCGCATGCGCTTGTGTTAAAAATTATCACGGATCCCGAAGGAAGACGTAGGCTTATAACCTATCATGACGAATGGCATTTCAATGAATTATTTGATTTCTCTGACCCGGTGTTGCAGAAGATGTTTAACTTATTCGGCAATTTTGAAAGGGCAAAATCACTTATTAGATTAGCAATTTATTTTCATGACGCTGGTTATTTTACAAGGGCATATGGCCCCATCGCTCAAGGACATGAGGATGAGGGGAAACAGATACTTAAAAATTTTCAAGCCAGGCTTGGATTGAGCAACAGAGAAATAGAAGCCGTATCTTATATGATTGATATGACAAAATTCAGGTTGCATGGTGCCCCCGGCGCAGATGGGAAGATTATTAACCTCGAGAGAGAGATAAAGAATGACAATTTAGCATATAGATTATTAAGAAGATTAAATCAAGACGGGGTAGTCCGCAGAAAGCGGTTCTTGAGCAATTATTTAGGACAGCGTTTTGGCATGCAAACAGAGAAGATTGAAAGCTTGCTAAATCCGCAGATGCCTAAAGCCGAACGCGAGTTGATAATGATGGCTATCTTAGGAGGAAAAGCAATTGCCTGTGCTGATGTTTTTGGTTCGGCAAGCAATTATCCGTTTCTAGTTGCGCTTTTACAGCCGGAATTCATCTATGACAAGGAGAATTATGGTTTAGGTGCTCCTCAGCCGACACGGTTTGAACAAGTACAAAAAACGCCGGGATTTATTGATTTTGTTGCCATGGATATGCGTATTAAATTCATGCTTGGAATCGATTCAAAAGGCAATAAAATTCCTGGATTTGATGACGAATCAGCTTTATTTCACTATATCCCAGAAGAATTATGGCAGAAACGCGCAGAAAATAAAATCTTTATGGTGAAAATAGGTAAGGCCATCGATGAACTTAAAGAAGACGGCATTGATATCAATGCCGAAGGCCAGAAAAACAGGGAAATTTTAGAACAGTTTGTTAAAGAGGGAGTTAAGCGAGGACTTTTTAATGCGGATGTTGCCGCTGATCTTTTTAAAGAAATAAAGAACTTCGCAATAGAAGGGAAGATAAAACTTTTAAAGCAAGTGGGTATGGATAAATACTTTTCCCAGGATGATCTAGAATATATCGCGTTAGAGATGGTTACAGAAAAGGCGCGAACTGCAACAAAAGTTTTAAGAGGAGAGGGTCTCTTAACAGATGCGTTTATGGTTATTTCCGGGCAAGCGGATATCTTTGAGAGAATACCGCAGAACAAAATCGAGCCGTATAAAATGGTTGGGTTGGTTAATAAAGGCGAATTTTTTGGTAATGTAGAGGGTTTTGGTTTTGCCGGTGAGGGTTTTTCGGCTTCAGCCCGTAAAGAGACTATCTTAGCAAAATTTTCACCTAAAACATTTCACGTGCTTTTGCGAAATAAAGAATTTAGCGCTTCTTTACAAAAGGCACATCGCAATCAACTCCAGCGGCAAACGAGCCTTGTTGCTCAACCGATGCGGCGACCAGAAAAACCGTTTATTGAAGAAATCAATTTTAAGGAGCCGCAAACCAGCAGAAATAAAACAAAACTTGCAACAGCATTGAAAGATTTGGGATTGGACGATGAAGTCAAAGAAATTTATATAGCTAGAGAGGGCGCTTTGCTGGAGGCTTGGCGAGATCCCCAAGATGGGAAAGTTGTTTTATTCATCAGTTATCTACTTATTGCAGATGCAAAAATCTGGAAGCAGAATTTTTCGACATTACTCAATTATGAAATAGCAATGCTTGATGCAGCAGAAGAAAACTATGGGGATGAAAACGTTGCGCTTTTAAAAACAGGCGTTGATCTTGCCCGTCAAGCTTACCGGTATTGGGCGAATGGTGAAATCGACCGCATAAACAACAATTTGGAACTATTATTGGAAAAGATAGACGATGCGAGAAAAAACGAACCAATCAAAGCAGATATCCAAGAGTTAATAGATTTTAATAAAAATATAATTAGGGAAGGTGGTTTTACCGAAGGTGTGCTCGAATATTTAATGTTAAATATCTTGAAAAACAATGGTAGAATTTTTACAGAACGTCTTCGGACAGCCATAGAAAGAGAACTTGCCATTGAAGTTGTGCCGTCGGGTATAGCCTATATAAGAACTTTTGCAGATAAAATAGTTGGACAGACGAAAATTAGTGAAGGCGATTACGAAGATATTAAAGAAGTTATCTTAAAGCCGCTTATTGATGTATTTAGAGCTGAAAATATGTGGGAACAGATGAACGAGGATACTTGGAAAGCTTTTCAGCAATATAAAGGGAATAAGGTGGAATTCAGTGAGGACAAAGTCAAAACAGTAACTTTAGCTTTGCTCATTGCTACTGATAGGATACATCAAAAAGCAGGTGTTTTATTTATAGAAAATTTGCAAATGAAAGGTAGGCTGGGCATACTTCTTAAATTAGCTGCCGAGACCCACAATGCATATTATCGGGGGGAAGTGCAGCGGATGCTTGAGGGGAAGAATGTCTTAGTGGCCGAATTGGACTTTTTAAGTTCTGATGAAATTGAGCAATTTTTAGTTACTGGTAAAGATGCTGAAGGCAATCTAACTTTAGGCGAACAATTTAAAATAAGGAGAGATAATCCGCAATGGAAAGGCAAATTGACATTAAAGGCTGCAAGAGAAGGCAGTCGGAAAAAGTTTTTAGAAAGAATTGTCCAACATCAATTAGAGGCTATGAAAAGAGAAGAGAAATTGGAAGATGGTAAAGGCGTATACAATAGAGCTCTTACCCAAATCCAGATGGAAGGATTGATAAGGAAATATGAGGAGATTTTAACTGAGCTGCAACGTATTGATGAAAATGAAGTTATGCCAAAATTTGGACATTTAATTTGCAGTACAGTTGTGCAGCCTTGGGATCTGTTAATGAAGGAAGCAGAAGAATATACAGGCAGTAAGACAGAAAGAGCGCTTTATCTATTTGGATTGCAACAAACAGCGGTAATCAGCAATGTTATGGTTATGAGCATGGATGAAATATTAAGCGAGATGGATAGCGGTACTTTAGATAATTTAACACTCAGGGCAATAAATGCTTTTTGGCGGATTACTAATCCCTGGAATGCTTATTATGGTAAAGACGGCCCAACCTTGATTTCCAAGGCATTTGATATAAAAGACAGTGAATTTGGATTAGGCGAAGATGAAATTTTAAAAGATGATATTGTTTTTAAGGCGATACTGAAAGCGGTAAATTTAGAAACAGCTCAAATGCTTATCGGCAAGAAAGTTGTTGACCGTTATCCTAATGCCGCAATGATGTGGGTGGAATCTCAGATAAAGAAAACGATTAGTGAATTAGGCATTATCCCCAATGATCTTAATGCACGTACGGTAACAAATCTTTTGGGTATAAAAGGGATTAATTATGGCATTAGACTCGGAATGGCAGGAGGAGATGGGACACATACCATAGTTCTAAATTCAGATGCTACTGAAGCTTTGGCTGATAAATACGGCGAGGCAGCCCGCTTAGTGGCAAATAGAGGGTATAATTTAGTTGATAGAAGTAGGTTGGCTGAACCGTATAGCGTAACTGATAGATATAAGCCAGTGATCTGGTATGAAGAAAAAAGTAGACAAGGTTGGGGTTGGGTAGATGCGAAAATGATGATTGAAGCTGCGTTAGAAGAGGTAGGATTAGATAGAACAGATGAAAATGCTGCAAAAATTCGTTCCTATTTAAAAGTAGAAAGTATTGTTTTCCCAGGCGAGGTGGAATTTACAATAGTATCGGAAGCAGAAGCAGAAACAATGGAAAATATTTTACGAGAACGCAGTTTTTTAGAACTCGAGTCAAAAAAGGCAGTAAAATCACAGCAGGAAAATTTGGGACAGAGCTTGCAGGCTAAGTATTTAGTCGAACAGGCAATATAAACAGGGGGTAAAGAGTAGTTTAGGCATTAGCTTAAATAATCCTGAAAATAAACTGAGGTAGGGGGCTTCTCGCTATTTATTTCAAAGTTTTG
>JAHJAO010000026.1 GCA_018813905.1 Candidatus Omnitrophota bacterium | reverse complement strand
CGAACGAAGTTGTGGAATTATTTACCGAATATCCCCGTCTTGACGACCCCTATACCGGCAGGAAACTTATGGAACGCACGATTATTATTTGTAATACCTCGAATATGCCGGTCGCCGCGCGGGAAGCTTCCGTATATACGGCGATGACCATTGCCGAATATTACCGGCAGATGGGCTTAAAAGTCTTGATGTTAGCGGATTCGACTTCCCGTTGGGCGCAAGCTCTGCGGGAGATGTCCAACCGGATGGAAGAACTGCCGGGACCGGATGCTTTCCCCATGGATTTAACCGCGATCATCGCTAATTTTTATTCAAGAGCGGGGTTAGTCGAGCTTTATAACGGGCAGTTCGGTTCGGTTACTTTTATCGGCAACGTCAGTCCGGCCGGCGGGAATCTAAAGGAGCCGGTAACCGAAGCAACTAAAAAAGTGGCGCGTTGTTTTTATGCGTTAAGCCAAAAAAGAGCCGATAGCAAAAGGTACCCGGCCATTGATACAATCGAAAGCTATTCCAAATACCTTGAATATAAAGAAGTTCAGGAGTTCATGCACGATAATTTTGATCCGCACTGGGTAGAGAAAGTCTATTATATCCGGGATGTATTGCTGCGGGGGAAAGAGGTCTATGAGCAGATTAATATTTTAGGCGATGATAGCGTGCCGGTTGAATATCACGAACGTTTTTGGAAATCAGAACTTGTGGATTTTGGATTCCTGCAGCAGGATGCGTTTGATGAAATAGATAAAGTTAGCCCCATGAAAAGGCAGCATTACATGCTTGATCTTATCGAGGGTATCTGCAAAACGCAGTTTAAATTCGAGGGATTCGCCGAAGTAAGCGAACTTTTTAAACGCCTGATAAATCAGATAAAGCAGATGAACTATTCCGAGTTTCAAAGCGAGCAGTTCAAGAAATATGAAGATGATTTGGATACTATTATTATGGAAAGGGAAATTTCATGAACAGCAAATCTTCCGCCTTTCAAACCGTATTCACCAAGATAGAACAGATCACCAAGGCGACTTGCAGTTTGCGGGCTCGGGGCGTGATGAACGAAGAGATGGCCATTATTGACGGCCGGCCGGCGCAGGTGGTTAAAATTCAGAAAGATCTGGTTACGCTTCAGGTTTTTCCCGGTACCCAGGGCATTGCTACGGATGTGGATGTAATATTTTTGGGCGAACCGCCGACTTTAAGGGTTGGTGCGGATTTGGCCGGCAGGTTTCTGAACGCCTATGGCCAGCCGCTGGACGGCGGACCGGAATTGGAAGGGAAAAAAGTGCCTATCGGCGGGCCGAGCGTAAATCCCGTGCGGCGGAAACAGCCTTCAGAACTGATTAGTACCGGTATCGCGGGCATTGATTTGAACAACACCTTGGTCACCGGACAAAAGATACCGTTTTTTGCCGACCCGGACCAGCCGTTTAACCAGGTAATGGCCATGGTTGCCTTGCGGGCGGGAGCAGACCGGATAATCCTGGGAGGAATGGGCCTTTCCAATGACGATTACCTGTTTTTCCGCCGCACATTTGAAGACGCGGGAATTTTGGAAAAGATAACCTGCTTTATAAATACGACCGACGACTCTCCGGCAGAAAGATTATTAGTTCCGGATATGGTTCTGGCCGCGGCGGAATATTTCGCGGTAGAAAAAAAAGAAAAAGTATTGGTTCTTTTAACGGATATGACGTTGTTTTGTGATGCTTTAAGTATTATTTCCAACCGCATGGACCAGATCCCTTCCAAGGACAGTATGCCTGGGGCTCTTTATAGCGACCTGGCAAAAATATATGAAAAAGCGGTGCAATTTGAACAGGGTTCGATTACGATAATCGCGGTGACTACTTTGAGCGGCGGGGATATCACGCACGCCATCCCCGATAATACCGGCTACATCACCGAAGGCCAGCTGTTTTTGCGCCGCAATACCGATATTTCCCGGGTAATTGTCGATCCGTTCCGCAGCCTTTCGCGTTTGAAACAGCTGGTAATCGGGAAAAGGAGCCGCGAGGATCATCCCCAGGTGATGAACGCGGGAGTAAGGCTGTACGCTGACGCCGCTTACGCTAAAACCAAGCAGGAAAACGGGTTTGATTTAAGCGATTACGATGAACGCACTTTAAAATTCGCCGCAGAATATGCCCGGGAATTACTTGCGATTGACGTCAATATCGAAATGGATAAAATGCTGGATACGGCCTGGGGCCTTTTTGGCAAGTATTTTAGGAAGGAAGAAGTGGGGATAAAAGATGAGCTGGTAAAGAAATACTGGCCCAAACAGGCGGATGAAAAAGATACCCATGGTAAAGATTGAATATAACAAAACATTTCTTATCCAAATAAACAAAGATTTAGGCGTAAGGAATAACGCCTTGCCGATTCTAAAAAATAAAGAAGCGGCGTTGAGGATGGAGACGAAACGTATTCGTAACCGCATCGAAGAAATAAACAGCCGCTTAAAGCAAATGATCGAGGGAGTTGCCTATATGCAGCGCCTATGTTGCGAGCTGCCGCCATTGGTAAAGCTGGAAAAAATTGAATTTACCAGGAAAAAGGTTGCGAGCGTGAATGTCCAGGTAGTGGATAAGGTGATTTTCCGTACGGAATCGTTCAGCGTTTTTGCGTATCCGGCCTGGTTCTTGCAGGGTATGGAAATAATAAAACAGGCAATGCAGATTAAAATCGAGCTTATGAATGAAGAGAGGATTCTCGCGGCCGTCGAATATGCCCGCCGCAAGACAACCCAAAAGGTTAATCTATACGAGAAGGTGCAAATCCCTTTTTTTGAAGAGGCGATAAGAAGAATCAAAAGGTTTTTGGAGGACGAAGAGAATTTGTCCAAATCCTCCCAGAAGGTTATAAAAAATAGGATGGAGTTTGCGGCATGATTATCCCGATGGAAAAAATTACAATCCTGATTTTTCACAAAGTCAAACAGGCGTTTTTATCGCGCCTGCAGGATTTGGGCGTTGTGCATATCGTCCACGACGCGCATGATGTCTCGGACGATATTTTAAAAAACATGGAAAAAAGGATGCAAGCCGGCCACGCCTTTTTAAAAGCGGCCAGGAAGGCAAAGAATAAAAGAGGCCGGATATATACATCGGCAATAAGTCCTAAAACGACGGGACAGAAAGAAAAGATTGAGGACGTATTTTCTTATGTCAAGTCCTACCAGAAGATAAAGGACGCGGTTGATAAAATTACCGATAAAACAGTAAAGTTGGAACGGGATATCCGTAACGTCGCCCCGTGGGGAGAACTCGACGTTGATTATATTAAGAAACTAAAAGACGCCCGCCTGAATATGCGTTTTTTTATCTGTCCGATTAAAAAATTCAAAGAGATTATGGGAGAGGACATATATTGCAGACAGATTTCGCGCGATAAGACCTATGTCTATTTTGTCGTGTTTGAACGGGATAAACGCGTAGAGCTTGCATGCGATGAGTTCTTTTATCCTGAGAAAAATAGAAAAGACATGGAAACAGAATCCGCGGCCTTAAGAAAAGAAAAGAAAGAAAAAGAGCGTTTGATAGATAAACTGTTCGCCCGCGCGAAAATGGTAGAGGAGTATTTGAACAAAGAGAAAACAGCATTTGCCTATCTTAGCATCAGCCGGAATTTGCCCGCGGCGGCGGAAAATACGGTTTACATTATTAACGGCTGGGTACCCCGGCCGCAAAAGCAAAAGGTAGAAGCATTTTTGGAAAACGAACAGGCCTATTTTTATTTTTCTCAAGCAAAACCCGAAGATATGGTGCCGGTTTTCCTTTTAAATAACCGGTTTACCCGGTTATTCGAACCGATTACCAATTTATTTTCACTGCCTAAATATGGCACTATGGATTTAACCGCGTTTTTTGCCCCGTTTTTTACTTTATTTTTTGGGTTTTGCCTGTCCGACGCCGGATATGGATTGGTCATATTTATTTTAACATTATTCCTCAAAAGAAAGCTTCCCAGTGATAAAAAACCGCTGTTGAACCTGGTTATGATCCTGGCTTTGTCCACGTTTTTGTTCGGTCTGGTCGCGGGTAATTTTTTTGGTGTAGACCTTGCCCGAATAGGCGGGATTAAAAAAGTAGTATTGTTTAACCAGGAGCAGCTGTTTAATTTTGCCCTGATTTTAGGGGTTATTCAGGTGCTTTTCGGCATGTTTCTCAAAGCCGTAAGCAGAATACGCCAGTTCGGCCCGGCCGCGGGACTATCGACTTTTGGCTGGATTATTATGCTTTGCGGGCTCCTGTGTTTGACCGTAACCAAGACGAGTGTCTGGGCGATATATGCCGGAATTACTTTAATCTTGTTATTCAATGACTTAAAAGCCAATATATTTATAAGAATCGGCAAGGGCCTTTGGGAGTTATATGGTATTAGCGGGGTATTTGGCGATGTATTAAGTTATATCCGCCTTTTTGCCTTAGGGATTTCTAGCTCTATCCTCGGCCTGGTTGTTAACGAAATCGCGTTGGAATTCAGGCACATTCCGGTATTTGGCTTTTTGATAACGTTTGTGATTTTGGTGGTTGGCCATACGGGAAATTTGTTATTAAGCGGTCTGTCCAGTTTTGTGCATCCGTTGCGGCTTACCTTTGTCGAATTCTATAAAAATGCGGGATTTGAGGCCGGCGGCAAAGCCTATAATCCGTTTCGGCAGATTAAATAGGGTTATGAATTTTTAATTTAAGAAAGGAGAAAGAATATGGCACTTCCTTTAATTATCGGGTTTGTTGGTGTCGGGCTGATGGTGGGACTGGCTGGTTGCGGCAGCGCGATTGGTGTGTCTATCGGGGGAATGGCGACATTGGGGGCGATTAAGAAAAAAGAAGAAGCGTTTGCTCCAGGTCTGGTGTTAAGCGCTTTGCCGGGCACTCAAGGGTTATACGGCTTCGGCGCCTTCTTTTTGTTAAAAGGGGTATTAACTCCTCAAATTACCATGTTTGAGGCGGCGGGTTTGCTTGCGGCCGGATTGATTATGGGGCTTGCCGGATTAGTTTCCGCGATTTATCAGGGCAAGGTTTGCGCGAACGGCATTGTCGGCATTGCCAGCGGCGCGGACGTTTTCGGCCAGACGATGATTATGGCCGTATTCCCGGAATTGTATGCTATCGTCGCGTTTGCGGTTTGTTTTTTGATTAAAGGTATTATTACCTAGGGCATCACAAAAGTGCCGTCCTTGATTAAAAAGATGAAATTAGATTACAGAGATTATTTTCTTCACAATGGAAGAATCGCTGTAATCTTTATTGATCTCAGTAATCAGGTATAATCTTAAGAGTTATACCTGAAGATTATGCCAGGAGGTGGTGAATGTGCAGACAGATACCGTCGAAGTCAAAATCCCCGAAGGGGCGAACATAATTGTCGGGCAAACGCATTTTATCAAAACGGTCGAGGATATTTACGAAGCGCTGGTCAATTGCGTGCCGAACATAAAGTTTGGGGTAGGATTTTGCGAGGCCTCAGGCAAGTGCCTGGTGCGGTCTGAAGGCAACGATGTTGTTTTGAAAAAAGCAGCTGAGGATACGGCTTTTGAAATCGGCGCGGGACATACTTTTATAATTTTTATCCGGGACGCTTTCCCCATAAACGTAATGCGGGCTTTAAAAGACGTGCCCGAGGTCTGCCATATCTTCTGCGCGACGGCAAATCCGTTGCAGGTGATTGTTGCCGAAACCAGCCAGGGAAGGGGCGTGCTCGGCGTTATTGACGGCGCAAAACCCAAAGGGATAGAGGCGGCCGAAGATATTAAATGGCGCAAAGACCTCCTGCGCCAGTTCAAGTATAAGCTGTAATTTGTAACTTTGACATTTTTAAGATATTGTGCTATACTTAAAATAGACATAAGGCACAAAGTGGGTGCCTTAGCTGAACCAAGTGGCGTTCTTGAAAAAGAACGCTTTTTGTTTTAGGACGAAACCCGCCTTTGGCGAGGCTCGCTATCAGGAGCGCAAGGGTTTTTGCTTGGTGGTAACACCGCCGAGAAACAGGATGTTAGAAATATAAGTCCAAAGCCGGGCGTTTTATGTCAATGAAGATGGCATAGAACGCCCTTATTTATTTTATCCGCCGAGAAAAAGGTAGCGGCAAAACATGGAATTTAAAATATTACTTGAGAGAATTACGCCGGCGCTTAAAGCTATTGCCCGCAGGCACCTGCTTTGGGGCTTTTACAGCGAGGAGGACCTCTATCAGGAAATGTGCCTGTATTTGTGGCAGCATTACGCGCACGGTTTGCCCATCGGCATAAATGAGGCTTATGTGATCAAAGGCTGCGAATTCCATATCCAGAATTTTTTAAGAAAAGGCCGGCCGAAAGTGACGCTTTCAAGTCTGGATGAACTTATCGGCTCGCAAGGCCGCACCTTAGGCGATATCCTTGAAGATAAAAAAGAAGAGTTAAGAACGGGCGTGGACAGCAAGCTGACCGTAGATGATCTAAAAAATATCGGCCTGACGGAGAAAGAAAAATCAGTGCTTTCTTATTTACTAAAAGGCTGTACCGTGCGCGAGGCGGCCAAGGAAATGGGAGTTTCGCATGTTATGGTCATGAAGCGTAAAAAGAATATAATAAAAAAATGGCGCAGAAAAGGTTACCAAAAGTAGTGTCTTTTTACTTATACTTACATAAGACTGAAAATTAGATAAAGACACAAAGATGTGTTTGAAACAGAGGCGTTCTAAAAAAAGAACGCCTTTTTTAATTTTCAGCGAGAGGCAAAAGCAGTTCTAATTAATATAAGGAAAGGGAATATGAAGATGACACAAAAGGTTGTAGTGATATGTTCGATACTTTATTTATTAATGGGCGGGGTTTTACGTGGCCGGGTTTTAGCCGAGGGAGAAGGTATTTTACCGCAATTCGATTTAAAAGCGTCAAGCACATTCAGCGCCTATAACAAATATGTTTGGCGGGGGATTACTTTGGACACGGATCCGGTAGTGCAGCCCGGGGTAGATATCAGCGGTTATGGTTTTACGTTGTCTTTTTGGAGCAGCTTTGACGCGGACAGCAATGACACGCTTGCCTCGGATGAGGTGGATTTTACGGTAGATTACACGCACGATTTTGAATATTTGAGTTTATCTTTGGGCCATACGAATTATGATTTCCCCGCGGCTGCCCTTTACAGCAAAGAATGGTATATCGGGATAGCCGCTTCGAAGTTTTTTCTCAGTCCCGCGCTGACTTTTTATAATGATTACGGTCGGGAAGCGAACGGCGGCGGAGACGGCCAATACATAAATATTGGAATTTCTCACAGCTTGGCGCTTATGGAAAGTCCGGCCATAACTTTGGACTTGGCGGCGGGACTAGGTTTTAATAATGAACTCTTTATCCGGGGCGAAGGCGGAGATTTTTTAATCACTGCCGGCCTGGGTATCCCGCTTACAAAAAACGCGATTTTATCACCAAGTTTTAGTTATGCCGCGCCTTTGGGCGACTTGAAAGATTCTAATGACGGTAACCAGAAAAACCGGACTTACGGTGGCGTGAGTCTCGCTGTAGACTTTTGAAAAGGAGGGGTGTTATTATGGCTGCAAAAAAAGTGAATGTTATCGGCGGTATGTTCGCGGGATTTTTTATAGCGTGTTTTGTGTTTGCCGGCAATGCCTTTGCCGCAGAGGAAGTTTCCGGGCAGTCTCTCGCTACCGTTATTAAAGGATTAGATACGTTATGGGTTCTACTTGCGGCTTTTCTCGTGTTTATCATGCAAGCGGGATTTGGCATGCTGGAAGCCGGATTAATCCGGACAAAAAACACCTGTAATGTCTTGATGAATAATTTTCTGGATTTCTGTATGGCTTCAGTCGGCTTTTTCATTTTCGGCTATGCCATTATGTTTAGCCAGGGGAACAGCTTTATGGGGTTGGACAAAGGGTGGTTATTTCTCGTTAAGGCCACACATGAGGGGACAATACCGCTTGAGGCGGCGTGGCTGTTCCATGCCGTGTTTTGCGGCGCCGCGGCGACAATTGTTGCCGGAGGCATTGCTGAAAGAATGAAATTCAAATGTTATCTTATTTATTCCTTTCTGATATCGGCAACCGTATATCCGATTATCGTGCATTGGGTTTGGGGCGGCGGCTGGCTTAGCCAGTTGGGTTTTGCTGATTTCGCGGGTTCGACGGTCGTGCATACAGTCGGCGGGACAGCAGCTTTGATCGGGACTTTTGTGTTGGGCCCGCGGATTGGAAAATATAACAAAGACGGCTCGGTAAATGCAATCGAAGGGCATTCATTGCCTCTTGCTTCTTTGGGTGTTTTAATTTTATGGTTTGCCTGGTTTGGTTTTAATCCGGGCTCGACTTTGAGCGTTGGCGACGGCAGTTTTATGGCCAAGGTAGCTGTAAATACGAACTTGGCGGCAGTAGCCGGTGCGCTTACCGCGATGTTTTATGCCTGGAAAAGCTGCGGCAAGCCGGATTTGACGATGACAATGAACGGGGCTTTGGCGGGGTTAGTCGCGGTTACCGCACCGTGTGCTTATGTTACACCAATAGAGTCAATGGCCATTGGTATGATTGGGGGAATTATCGTCGTTATGGGTACTTTATTTCTGGATAAGATTCATATCGATGACCCGGTAGGTGCGGTGCCGGTGCATTGTATGAATGGTATTTGGGGTACCTTAGCCGTAGGGATTTTCGGGCATAAATCTCTGGGGCTGGCCAGAGATGGATTGTTGCATGGAGGCGGATTTGCGCAATTAGGCGTACAAGTGCTTGGCGTAGCCAGCGCCGCCGCTTTTGTCGCTCTAACTATGACCGTAATTTTCAAGGTCATGGATAAAACCGTAGGCTTGCGCGTCTCGCGGGAAGAAGAACTTAAAGGACTGGATATTTGCCAGCACGGGATGGAAGCCTATTCCGGCTTTCAGATATTTACTACAGAATAATTAAAAGGAGGATGTGATGAAACTTATAATTGCCATGATTCAACCGCATAAACTACCGGATGTCAAACAGGCATTATATGATGCCCAAGTTTATAAGATGACGGTTTCCAATGCCTTGGGTTGCGGCCAGCAAAAAGGCTATACCGAAACTTACCGGGGCGTTATCCATGAGGTAAACCTGCTTAAAAAAGTAAGGCTGGAGATAGCGGTTAATGAAAATTTTGTTGAACCGACGATAAAAGCGATAATAAAAGGCGCGAAAACCGGCAATATCGGAGATGGGAAAATATTCATATTGGACCTGCCGGAGTGTATCAGGATAAGGACTGGAGAACGCGGCGGCAGCGCGATTGGATAAGAAAATTTTTTTAAAAAAAGGTTACCAAAATGACGATATTTTTACTTATAATAAGTGAAGAGTCGGATTGTATAGACAAAAGCACAAAGTTTGTGCAAAAGCGGATTAAAACAAAGGTGTTTTAAGCCAGCGTGGCTAGAACGCCTTTTTTATTTTTGCGTAACCAGTTACAAATAGGAGGGATAGGAAAATGGCGAAAAAGACAAAACAGGATATTTTGAAATTGGTAAAGGATCGGGACGTTAAGTTCATCCGCTTATGGTTCACAGATGTTTTAGGGCAGGTGAAGAGTTTTGCGATTACGGATAAGGAATTAGAGGGGGCGCTTGATAATGGTATGGGGTTTGACGGTTCATCCATAACCGGCTATCAGGATATTGAAGAATCGGATATGATTGCCAAGCCGGATCCGGACACATTTTCTATCCTGCCCTGGCGTCCGACGGAAAAGGCCGTGGCCAGGATGATCTGTGATATCCTGACCCCCGATAAGAAGCCCTATGAAGGAGATCCGCGTTATGTATTAAAGAAAGCGCTGGAACGGGCGAAGAAAATGGGATTTGACCATTTCTATTTAGGGCCGGAACTGGAATATTTCTATTTCAGGACAGATGCGTCTACAGACATATTGGATAAGGGCGGTTATTTTGATCTGACCACGCTTGATGTTGCCAGCGATTTAAGGCGAGAAACCGTACTGGCTCTGGAGAAGATGGGCATTGAAGTTGAATATTCCCATCATGAAGTCGCGCCGTCGCAGCATGAAGTGGATATGCGCTATAAAGACGCGTTAGAGATGGCCGATAACGTAATAACCTACCGGGTGGTTGTCAAAGAGATCGCCAGTAAGTTTGGGGTATACGCGACTTTTATGCCCAAGCCGATTTTTGGCCAGAATGGCTCGGGGATGCACACGCATCAATCGTTATTTAAAGGTACTAAAAACGCGTTTTTTGACGCCAAAGCCAGCGACTACCTCTCTCCGATTGCCCAGAGCTATATCGCTGGGCTCTTGACTCATGCTAAGGAAATTTGTTCCATATTTGCGCAAACTACAAATTCATACAAGCGGTTAGTTCCCGGATATGAGGCCCCGGTATATGTGGCTTGGAGCCGGAGAAACAGAAGCGCGCTCGTGCGGGTTCCGCTTTATTATCCGGGAAAGGAAAATGCTACGCGCTGCGAATTCAGAGCCTGTGATCCGGCTTGCAATCCTTATCTTACGTTTGCCGCCATGCTGCATGCCGGGCTGGAAGGAATAGAAAAGAAGTACAAAGCACCCAAGCCTATGGATCAGAATTTGTATCATTTAACCGACAGCGAAAGGAAAGCCAAAGGCATAGATACTCTGCCGGATAATTTAGGGTACGCGATATCCATTACCGAAAACAGCAAGCTGGTAAAGAAGATTCTGGGCGATCATATCTTTCCGCGATTTGTGGAGCTGAAGAAGAAAGAATGGGACGATTACCGGATTCAGGTCCCGCAATATGAACTGGATAAATATCTTTCGGTTCTTTAAGGAGAATATGGTTTAGATAAGGATTAGAGAGGGGGCCTCCGAGATCATTTTAACAGTTCTGTATGTGAGTTTCAATTGCAAGAAGCTAAGATGCTGGTAGATTATTATATCAAGCAAAGAGAATTCAGCCGGCAGGTAAATAAGATTTGCCTGAATTTCTCGAAAATTATATCGGCAAATCGCGTGCTCGTTTAGTTTTTTTTTGTAACGTGTTGCACAAAAATTGGGCAGGGTTCATATGGACCATATTTCACACATGATCTGTGAGCAGTTTGAAGCGGCCGAGGCAGAAAAGATCTATGAAAACATGATTGAGCATATCGAGAAGGTCGTTATTATCAAGACGCTTGAGCACTCCTGCGGCAATCAAATCGTCGCCGCCAGGCTGCTCGGGCTGCACCGCAACACTTTGCATAATAAGATAAAAAAATTCAGGATAGATGTGGGGAGATTTAAAAAATGAAACCCGGACATTTGCCGCAAAAGCAGGGATTATATGATCCGCGCTTTGAGCACGATAGCTGCGGGGTGGGGTTTGTCTGCAATATAGACGGCACAAAGTCGTACGATATCGTAAGAAAAGGCATTGAAGTGCTTGAACATTTAAGCCATCGCGGCGCGGTTGGCGCTGATCCGAAAACCGGAGACGGCGCGGGGATATTAATTCAGGTGCCGCACCGTTTTTTGCAGAAACAATGCGCGAACTCAGGTATTACTTTACCTGCGCCCGGTTGTTATGGAACCGGGTTGGTATTCCTGCCAAAAGAGGATAAAGAGCTAAAGTTCTGTCTGGATCTATTTGAAAAGATTATTCATGAGGAAGGGCAGACTTTATTGGGATGGCGCGATATTCCTGTGGACAACTCGGCAATCGGCAAAGGAGCGCGAGATAGCATGCCGTTTATGTCCCAGGTATTCATAAAAAGAGGCAAGGGGTTGGAGGATGAGCTTTATTTTGAACGGAAGCTTTATGTAATCCGCAAACAAACCGAGAATGCGGTAAGGGCGTCCGCGATTGAGCAGAAAAGGTCATTTTATATCACAAATATCTCCTGCCGGACATTGAGTTATAAAGGGTTGTTAATGCCGGATCAGTTGAGAGATTTCTTTCTTGATTTAAAAGATGAGTCGATAGAGAGTTCGCTTTGTCTGGTTCATTCCCGCTATAGCACAAATACTTTTCCTACATGGGATCTTGCTCAACCGTTTCGTTTTTTAGCCCATAACGGCGAAATCAATACCCTGCGCGGTAATGTGAACTGGATTCGGGCGAGAGAGCGGCTGCTTGCCAGCGACTTGTTCGGCACCGATATCGAAAAGCTGAAACCCATTATTGTCGAAGGCGGCAGTGATTCCGCGGCAATCGATAATGTGTTTGAATTACTGGTATTGTCCGGCCGGTCGCTGGAGCATGCGATGATGATGCTTATCCCGGCGGCCTGGGAACACGATCGATTAATGAGTAATGAGCTTAAGGATTTTTACAAATATCACGCTTGTTTTATGGAGCCGTGGGATGGCCCGGCGGCGATAGCGTTTACCGACGGCCGCAATATCGGAGCCGTGCTTGACCGCAATGGCCTGCGTCCGGCGCGTTATATCGTGACTAAAGACGGCTTTGTCGTTATGGCTTCGGAAGTGGGAGTTTTGGATATTGAGCCCGCGGATATTAAAATTTCCGGAAGGCTTGAGCCCGGTAAAATCTTTTTTATCGATACTGAATCAGGCTGTATTGTAACCGATTCTCAGATAAAGAAAAGAGTATCCCAGTGCCACCCTTATGGAAAATGGAATGCCGAGCATATGGTGGGCCTGGATAAGATTATCAGCAGCGGCAGTACAAATGCGCAAAAGTTGGATAATATCCTGCCGCAGCTTAAAGTTTTTGGTTATTCGCGGGAAGACCTGAAAATGATTATAAAACCAATGGCGCAGGAAGCAAAAGAGCCGGTCGGCTCTATGGGCAACGATACGCCGCACGCTTTCCTGTCAAAAGAGCCGCAGATTCTCTACAATTATTTCAAGCAACTGTTTGCGCAGGTGACGAATCCGCCAATAGATTCTATCCGGGAAAAACTTGTGATGAGCCTGGAGAGTTTTATCGGCCCGGAAAAAAATATTCTCGAGGAAAATCCCCAGCATAGCCATAAATTAAGAGTGCGCAACCCGATATTAACGGATGCGGAGCTTGAGAAGATACGCGATATCAGTATAAACGGTTTTAAAAGTAAAACAATCTACACTTTTTTTGATTCTGCCAGCGGCAAGGAAGGGTTTGTCCGGTCGCTGGAAAGAATCTGTTTTGAAGCCGAATACGCGATTGAAAAAGGGTATTCTTTTATAATATTGAGTGACCGCGGGGTAGACAAGGATAATCTGGCGTTGCCGGCGCTTCTGTCAACAAGCGCCGTACATCAGTACCTGGTGAAAAAGACGATACGTTCCCAGGTAGCGATAATAATCGAAAGCGCCGAGCCCCGGGAAGTGCATCATTTCGCCTTACTTTTCGGTTATGGCGCCGATTGCGTAAACGCGTATCTGGCCTATCAGGCGATAGAATATCTGATCGGGCAAAAAGAGATAAGCTTGGATATTAAAACCGCGCACAAAAATTATAATAAGGCGTTGACCGAAGGGATTTTGAAAATCTTGTCCAAGATGGGTATATCGACGCTTAGAAGTTACCGCGGCGCGCAGATATTCGAAGCGCTGGGATTAGCTGACGAGCTTATCGACACATATTTTACCGGAACGGTGTCGAGAATCGGCGGCGTCGGCTTGGAAGGTATTGCCGAGGAAACTATCCGCCGGCACCGGCAGGCTTATCCGGCGGGGGATACCGGGCAATCTTATCTTGTAAGCGGGGGCGTTTATCAGTGGAAGCGGGACGGAGAATTTCATCTCTGGAATCCGGAAAGTATTGCGGCCCTGCAGGACGCCGTGCGCGATAACGATTATGATAAATACGAAGAATTTGCACGGATGATAAACGATCAGTCCCAAAACCCGACGACCTTGAGAAGCCTGCTTAAGTTTAAAAAAACAGATGCTATTTCCCTTGATGAAGTTGAGCCGGTTGAAAGTATTATGAAACGTTTTGCTACGGGGGCGATGAGCTTTGGCTCGATCAGCCGGCTGGCGCATGAGACCATTGCTATCGCGATGAACCGGATCGGGGGAAAGTCTAATACCGGCGAAGGCGGAGAAGACCCAAACCGTTTTATAACCCTGCCTAACGGCGATTCCCGAAGAAGTGCCATAAAGCAGGTTGCTTCCGGAAGATTCGGTGTGACGATAAATTACCTTGTTAATGCCGATGAGATACAGATAAAAATCGCGCAAGGCGCAAAACCGGGCGAAGGAGGGCAGCTGCCCGGCCATAAAGTGAACGAAATAATCGCCCGGACCAGGTATACAACGCCGGGAGTTACTTTGATATCGCCGCCGCCGCACCACGATATATATTCTATTGAAGACCTGGCCCAGTTGATATTTGACTTAAAAAATGCCAATCCTAAAGCGCGCATAAGTGTAAAGCTGGTATCCGAAATCGGCGTGGGCACCGTTGCCGCGGGCGTAACCAAGGGGCATGCGGATATGATTCTTATTTCCGGCGGAGACGGAGGAACGGGCGCGTCGCCGCGCAGCTCAATTCGCTACGCCGGGCTACCTTGGGAGCTGGGTCTGGCGGAAACGCATCAGACACTTTTGCTTAATAATCTGCGCTCTCGCGTCCGTATTCAGACGGACGGTCAAATGCGCACCGGACGGGATGTGGCAATTGCCGCAATTCTGGGAGCGGAAGAATACGGGTTTTGTACGGCCGTACTGGTTGTGCTTGGCTGCGTTATGTTGCGGCACTGTCATCTTAATAATTGTTCGGTCGGCGTAGCTACGCAGGATAATATTTTACAGAAGCGGTTCCGGGGGCGGCCGGAATATATAGTGAATTATTTTCATTTCGTCGCCGAAGAACTGCGCCAGATAATGGCAGCATTAGGAATAAAAACCATAAATGAAATGATCGGCCGGACGGATTTACTCCAGTTGAATCCGGCGATTATTCCACCAAAAGCAAAAGGACTGGATTATTCCCGAATTTTCTATCAGCCCGATATTGGTGACGGGTCTAAACGCTATTGCACCATAAAGCAGGAAGGTGGCCTCGATCGCGTTTTTGATAAAAAACTTATAGACATGTGCAAAAATGCTTTGGATAAGAACGAACCCGTGACAATATCGGTTGAAATTAATAATACGAACAGAGCTGTAGGCGCGATGTTAAGCGGCGAGATTATAAAACGGTGCGGGGAAGGCGTGCTTTTAGAAGATACGATAAGCTGCAAATTCAGAGGCATTGCCGGGCAAAGCTTTGGTGCGTTTCTGGCAAAAGGCGTTACGTTTGAATTGGAAGGGATGAGTAACGATTATGTGGGCAAAGGCATTTCCGGCGGTAAAATTATTATCTATCCGGATAGAAGCGCCGGTTATGACCCGGATGAGAATATAATTATCGGTAATACCACTTTTTATGGAGCGATAGCGGGAGAAGCGTATATTTGCGGCGTTGCCGGCGAGCGGTTTTGTGTGCGCAATTCAGGATTATATGCGGTGGTTGAGGGCGTGGGCGATCACGGCTGTGAGTATATGACCGGAGGGCGCGTAATTGTTTTAGGCAATACCGGCTGTAATTTTGCCGCCGGGATGTCGGGCGGTATCGCTTATGTATATGATGAAGATAATACTTTCAAAGACAGGTGTAACACGGATATGGTTGAACTGGAAAAAGTAACCGAGGAAGATAAAGATACGGTATATCATCTGCTGCATAACCATCTTAAGTATACAAAAAGCAAAAAAGCAAAAAAAATCATTGATAATATGCATGAAGAGCTGAAGAAATTCGTCCGGGTTATACCTATAGAGTATAAACGCATCCTGGAAGAAGTGAAGGTCGAAGAAAAACTTAATTTATCCGAGGAATCCGATGGGTGATTTAAAAGGTTTTCTAAAAGTTACCAGGCAAAAAACGCAATACCGGCCGGTTTGTGAACGTGTTCAGGATTTTAAACCGGTTTTTAAGCTGTATTCGCAAGCGCAGACTCAGGAACAGGCTTCCCGCTGCATGGATTGCGCGACTTCGTTTTGTCATTGGGCTTGCCCCATCGGGAATTATATACCCGAATGGAATGATTTTGTATTTCATGGCAACTGGAAAGAGGCGAACGTCTTGCTTGAGGCAGCTAATAATCTGCCGGAGATAACCGGCCGGGTATGTCCGGCTGTTTGCGAGTCCGCTTGCGTATTGGGTTTAAATGACGATGCGGTGACTATTCGCGAAAATGAACTTGCGATTACCGAGTTCGGCTTTAAAAACGGATTGATCAGACCAAACACCATAAATAAAAGAACAGGGAAACAGGTGGCAGTTGTCGGTTCCGGCCCGGCAGGATTATCTTGCGCGGCGCAGTTAAATCGGGCCGGGCATAACGTAGTCGTTTTTGAACGGGACAAAAAACCAGGCGGTATATTGCGTTACGGCATCCCGGATTTTAAGCTGGAAAAGCACATTATTGATCGGCGCGTGGATATCTGGAAAAAAGAGGGGATTATTTTCAAAACCGGGACAGATGTGGGCGTAAATTATCCGGCGAAGAAGCTTTTAGCGGAATTTGATGCCGCGTGTCTAGCCGGCGGCGCAAGAGTTCCCCGCGACCTTAAAATAGAGGGCAGAGACTTGTCGGGCATATATTTTGCCATGGATTACCTTGCGCAGGCGAATAAAAGATTAGCCGGAGAAAAAATTACCGCGGATAAGATTATTGACGCGCAAGGTAAGAAAATCGTTGTTATCGGCGGCGGAGATACCGGTGCGGACTGCGTGGGTACGGCCCACCGGCAGAATGCCGCTTGTGTTGTCCAGATAGAAGTTATGCCCCAGCCGCTGGAGTGCCGCAGCAAGGATTTTCCCTGGCCCAGCCACCCCTTACTTTTGAAGACATCTTCGAGCCATGAAGAAGGAGGCAAGCGTTATTGGGCAGTGCTGACCAAACGGTTTGTCGGCAAAAAAGGTATCGTAAATAAACTTTCTTGCGTAAAGGTAGAATTTGAACAAAACAGTAATAAGGTTTGCCCGGTTATGAGGGAAGTGCCGGCAAGTGAATTCGAAATTGAAGCGGATATGGTTATTATTGCCGTGGGATTTTTACATCCCGAACATCGCGGGCTAGTGGCCAAGCTGGAAGTCGCACTTGATGAACGCGGCAATGTCGAAACAGGAGCAGATTATATGACGTCGGTCAGCAAGGTATTTTGCGCCGGTGATATGCGGCGGGGACAGTCATTAGTCGTTTGGGCGGTCGGGGAAGGAAGAAGGGCAGCGTATAATATTGATAAATATCTGATGGGCGAGAGCAATCTGCCGCTAATGTGATAGTCAAAATATAAGGCGAAAGACAGAGGATTATTAACATGATCAGTACGGGAATAAAAGGGTTGGACGATGTGCTTACGGGCCTGAGGAAAGGTGATAATGTCGTCTGGCAGATAGATGATATAAAAGATTATATCGAACTGGTAGAGCCTTTTG
Source organism: Candidatus Omnitrophota bacterium (assembly GCA_018813905.1). Taxonomy (GTDB): domain Bacteria; phylum Omnitrophota; class Gorgyraeia; order B26-G9; family B26-G9; genus JAHJAO01. Next base: position 30,037 of record JAHJAO010000026.1, on the reverse strand, counting down.
TGCAGGAGGCATTGAAGCAGAATAAAAATGTTATCTATATCCGGTTTGCTTCGCACAAAGAGTTACTTAAACCATCAGGGCGCATAAAACGGTACGAGCTTAATGCTTATGCCGGATTCGAGTCTTTTACGACGAAACTAAACAACATTATTACAGAACAAGGCGAAGGCGCTTATTATGTATTCGATTGCCTGTCCGAACTTCTTTTGGCCTGGGCTACTGACCTTATGATCGGGAATTTTTTTATGGTCACCTGTCCGTATCTTTACGAATTGAAAACCATCACCTATTTTTCAATATTGCGTAATAACCATTCTTTTAAATCCATCGCCTGTATCCGCGAAACGACGCAGTTGCTTATGGATGTATATCGGTGCGAAGGCAGTTCCTATATTCACCCGCTAAAGGTCTGGAACCGCTATTCGCCGACGATGTTTCTTCCCCACCAAAGAAAAAAAGACAAATGCGTCCCGATTGCGGACAGCGTTAATGCCGTAAAAATTCTTTCGTACATTCGGGAAAAAGGGGCGGAAAGCGCCAAAAGGAATCTCGATTACTGGGACCGGTTATTTCTGGAGGCGGAAAAACTTGTTGCCGAGAACACCTCAAAAGAAAAGATAAGCGATACGATAAAGAAGCTTTGCAATATAATGATAACGAAAAACAAGAAGATTCTATCGCTGGCCATGCGCAATTTTTCGCTCCCTGAGCTTATTGATATAAAATCCAGATTAATCGGTACGGGTTTTGTCGGCGGCAAAACCGTAGGCATGCTTTTGGCCAGGAAGATGCTGGCAAAAAGCAAAGCGTTTAATTGGCAGAAAATATCCGAGCCCCACGACTCTTTCTATATCGGCTCGGATATATTCTATTCGTATATCGTCGAGAACCGGTGGTGGAAATTACGCATGCAGCAGAAAACAGAAGATGGTTATTTTAGAGTCGCGAATATTTTGAAAGAAAAAATGCTTTACGGAGTCTTCTCGGATGATATTATGGAGCAGTTCCAGCAGATTATAGAATATTTCGGCGCCTCTCCGATTATTATTCGTTCAAGCTCGTTATTGGAAGACGGGTTTGGCAATGCGTTTGCCGGAAAATACGAAAGCATATTTTTAGCCAATCAGGGCACGCCGGAGCAAAGATATATTCAGTTTGCCGAGGCGGTGAAAAGGATATACGCAAGCACGATGGGCGAAGACGCCCTGGTCTATAGAAAACAGCGGGGATTAGATAAGCTGGACGAACAGATGGCGCTTCTGGTCCAGCGGGTTTCCGGAGCGCATCATGAGGAATACTTTTTCCCGGACCTCGCCGGAGTCGGCGTTTCATATAATACCTATGTCTGGAATGAGGACATGAACCCGAAAGCCGGTATGCTCCGGCTGGTGTTTGGCCTGGGGACAAGGGCGGTGAACCGGGTGGAAGGCGATTATCCGCGCATGGTGGCGCTGGATGAGCCGCTGCGGCGGCCTTATGCGGAAAAAGATGATTTGCGGAAGTTTTCACAGCACGAGGTGGACGTTATCAGCACAAAAGATAATGTTTTTAAAACCATCCCTTTTGGAAAAGTTGTGGGTGAGAAGTTATATACGGATATCGAACGCGTCGCAGAAAAAGATTATGAAGCAATGAAGATGATGCAGGGCGGTAAGCGGGAAGATAAGGAGTATTGGATCTTGAGCTTAGATAACGTGCTTGAGAATACTCTGCTGGCGCAGATATTTAAGAAGATATTGGGGGTATTGCAGGATAATTACCATTATCCCGTAGAAATAGAATTCACAATAAACTTTACTAAAGATGACAATGCGTTTAAAATAAACCTGTTGCAATGCCGCCCGCTGCAGACCTGGGGTCCGGCGCAGAAGGTTAAGATTCCGGATAAGATAAAAAAGGAAGATATGCTTTTTGAGTCGCGCGGATATTTTCTGGGCGGTAATATTTTAAAACAGATAAAAAGGATCATACATATCGAGCCGGGAAAATACAGTGAACTTTCTATAGCGGATAAATATGAAATTGCCCGGATTGTCGGCAGGTTGAATAGAAATATCGAAGATAGGGATGGATTGTCGACTTTACTTATGGGCCCGGGCCGCTGGGGAACGACAACGCCGTCGTTAGGTGTGCCGGTAAAATTTGCGGAAATAAACAACATAACCGTACTTGCCGAAGTTGCTTTTTCCGCCGGCAATCTCATGCCTGAGCTATCCTTTGGTACGCACTTTTTCCAGGATTTAGTAGAAACGCATATATTTTACGTTGCGTTGTTTCCGGAGAAGAAAGATGTCCTATTCAATGATAAGTATTTTGCGCGGTTGGAAAACCGGTTCGCAGACATCATGCCGGAAGCGGCTAAATATAAAGATGTTATCGGCGTGTATGACGTGCACGACCGGAACTTTCAGATAATGGCGGATGTGATCTCGCAAAAAGTTATGTGCTTTTCCGCTTTAAAAAAGGATGATTAGTTGATGAACGCGAAGATTGTGCTTGAAGATGGAAGGGTTTTTACGGGCCGGTCCTTTGGCACCGCGGGTGAGAAATGCGGCGAAGTTGTTTTTAATACCAGTATGGCCGGCTATCAGGAAATCATTACCGACCCTTCTTATAAAGGCCAGATTGTTACCATGACTTATCCGCTTATTGGTAACTACGGAATAAATTCCGAAGATATCGAATCAAGGCAGCCGTTTATCGAGGGTTTTGTCGTTCGGGAGTGCAGCCGCATTGCCAGTAACTGGCGTTCGCAAAAGACGCTGTCGCAGTATTTAAAGGAAAATAATATTATCGGCATTGAGGGGATTGATACCCGGGCACTGACACGGCATATCCGGCTTCAAGGCGCGATGCGGGCCGTAATTTCTACGCAGGACTTAGACGATAAAAGCTTGTGTAAGAAAGCAAAGCGCTCACCCGGATTAATCGGCCGGGACTTGGTAAAGGAAGTTACTTTTGACCAGGTTCAGGTTTGGAATAAGGAAGGAAAATATAAAGTAGTTGTAATTGATTGCGGTGTTAAATTTAATATTTTAAGGCGACTTGCGGCAAAGGGGTGCCGGGTAGTTGTCGTTCCTGCCCGGACAGATGCGGAAACGATTTTAAAAATGAATCCGCAGGGAGTATTGTTTTCTAACGGCCCCGGAGATACGCAAGCCGTTTCCTATGTGATTGAAACCGCGAAAAAATTAATCGGTAAACTGCCCCTGTTTGGGATATGACTGGGACACCAGATATTAGGCCTGGCCTTAGGCGGCAAGACGTATAAACTGAAATTCGGCCATCACGGCGGCAATCATCCGGTAAAGGATATAATTACCGGCAAGATAGATATTACGGTTCAAAACCACGGCTTTTGCGTGGATATAGATTCTTTGGATAGGAAAAATATCGAAGTGACCCATCTCAATCTTAACGATCATACGGTCGAAGGGATGAAGCATAAAAATCTAGCGATATTTTCCGTGCAGTTCCATCCAGAAAATTGCCCGGGCCCGCACGATGCCCAGTATTTATTCGGAAGATTTTTGGAAATGATGGAGAAGTCAAAAAGCATACATAAGGACTAAGGCGAGGGAAAATGGCTAAGCGGACGGATATTAAGAAAATTTTGATTATCGGCTCCGGTCCGATCATAATCGGTCAGGCCTGTGAATTCGATTATTCGGGTACGCAGGCGTGTCAGGCGTTAAAAGAAGAGGGGTACGAGGTTGTGCTTATTAATTCCAACCCGGCAACGATTATGACCGATCCCGAGATTGCGGACCGTACTTATATCGAACCCATAACGCCGCAAGTATTGGAGAAGATAATAGAAAAAGAAAAGCCGGACGCGTTGCTTCCCACGCTCGGCGGCCAGACCGGATTAAATACGGCGATGAAGGCAAAAGAGCTGGGAATTCTGGACAAGCATAATGTCCAGATGATCGGCGCTAATTATGAGGTGATTAGAAAAGCCGAAGACAGAAAATGCTTTAAAGAAGCCATGCAAAAAATCGGGCTGGATTTACCAAAAAGCTGCCTGGCTTACAATATGGAAGAGGCGCATATGGCTCTTGTGAACCTTGGGCTGCCCGTAATTATCCGGCCGAGTTTTACCCTGGGCGGCACAGGCGGCGGTATTGCGGACACAAAAGAAGAATTTGAACGCATCGCTGATTTGGGATTAAAAAGCAGCATGGTCAGCGAAATATTGATTGAAGAATCGATACTGGGTTGGAAGGAGTATGAGCTCGAGGTGATGCGGGACTTGAAAGATAATGTGGTTATTGTCTGCTCCATAGAAAACTTTGACGCCATGGGTATTCATACCGGGGACTCCATCACGGTTGCGCCGGCGCAGACCCTTACCGATCGCGAGTATCAAAAGATGCGGGACGCGGCCATTGCGATTATCCGGGAAATAGGCGTGGAAACCGGAGGGTCAAATATCCAGTTCGCCGTGAATCCGGAAAATGGCCGGATGGTGGTTATCGAGATGAATCCGCGGGTTTCCCGCAGTTCAGCTCTGGCCAGTAAAGCCACAGGTTTTCCCATTGCCCGGTTTGCGGCAAAATTAGCCGTTGGTTATACGCTGGATGAGATCAGGAATGATATTACAAAGGAGACTCCGGCTTCGTTTGAACCGACCATAGACTATTGTGTGGTCAAAATACCCCGGTTTACGTTTGAGAAATTCCCCGAAGCAAAGGATATCCTGGGCATATCCATGAAATCCGTCGGAGAGACAATGGCTATCGGCCGCACATTTAAAGAGGCGTTGAAGAAAGGGTTACGCGGTTTGGAAATCGGCCATAGCGGCCTTGATAACAAACTGGATTATCGTGATATCCCGGATGAAAAGATAATTCTCAGATTAAAAGAGCCGAACGCCTCCCGGATATTTTATATAAAGTACGCGTTACAGAGAGGGATGGAAGCAGAAGAAATCGCCGCGATCACAAAAATCGACCCCTGGTTTATCGATAACATAAAACAGATCGTAGAGCTTGAAAATCAGATAACCGGTTGCAAAAAACAGAAAGCAAAAGAGAAAAAGAAAGATATTTCTTCTGAACTGTTGCGCCGGGCCAAAGAATATGGATTTAGCGACCGGCAGATTGCCGAGTTAACCAATTCGAATGAATTGTCCGTAAGGAAATTGAGGAAAAAACAGAAGGTGGAAGCGACATTTAAGCTGGTGGACACCTGTGCGGCAGAATTCGAAGCGTATACGCCATATTACTATTCAACTTATGAAACAGAAGATGAAACGCGTCCTTCAAAGAAAAAAAAGATAATGATTCTCGGCGGCGGCCCAAACCGCATCGGCCAAGGGATTGAATTCGATTATTGCTGCTGCCACGCCTCTTTTGCGCTCAGAGAGTTGGGTTATGAGACAATCATGGTCAATTCCAACCCGGAAACCGTCTCTACCGATTATAATACCTCGGATAAACTTTATTTTGAACCGTTGACCTTTGAAGATGTCATGAACGTTGTCGATAAGGAAAAGCCTGATGGGGTGATTGTCCAGTTTGGCGGACAAACGCCGCTTAATTTGGCAAGGTCGCTTGAAGATGCGGGCGTGCCGATAATCGGCACTTCCGTTCAATCCATAGATAAAGCGGAAAACCGGGATAAGTTTGCTAAACTTATAAAAAAATTGAAGCTCGCACAGCCGGCAAACGGCTCGGCAAAATCGCAAGCCGAGGCAAAAAAGGTTGCCAAACGTATCGGCTATCCGGTTCTGGTCAGGCCTTCATACGTGTTAGGCGGCCGGGCCATGAAAATAGTTTATGATGAGGCGTCGCTTAATAAGTTTATGAAAGAAGTGGAGGGAACTTCCCGCGAGCGCCCAGTCTTGATCGACAAGTTTTTGGAAAGCGCGTTGGAAGTGGACGTGGACGCGATATCGGACGGTGAGATTACCGTAATCGGCGGGATTATGGAGCATATCGAAGAGGCGGGTATTCACTCCGGCGATTCCGCTTGTGTCCTGCCGCCGCATACTTTAGATGATGATACGGTCAACACCATAAGAAGGCTTACTCTTTCTTTATCAAAAGAATTAAAAGTAAAAGGGCTTTTGAATATCCAGTTTGCAATCAAGAACGATATTGTCTATGTACTCGAAGTCAATCCTCGCGCCTCCCGGACCGTACCTTTTGTAAGCAAAGCCATTGGTGTGCCGCTAGCAAAAATAGCGGCCTCCGTTATGGCCGGAAAAAAACTGTCCGAGCTTGGCTTTACCGAGGAGAAAAAAATAAACCATATCTGTGTCAAAGAATCCGTATTGCCTTTTTCCCGGTTCTCCGGCGTGGATATCATCTTAGGACCGGAGATGAAATCCACAGGCGAGGTGATGGGCATAGATTCATCTTTTGGCGCGGCGTTTTACAAATCACAGCTTGCCGCGAACAATACGCTTCCCGCAAAAGGCAAAATATTTATAAGCGTTAAAAACGATGATAAAAGAGACGTAGTTTTTATCGCCAAAAAACTTTCGGATATGGGGTTTGATATTATTGCCACCAAGGGCACGGCAAAGGTGCTTAATTCCAACAATATCGACTGTCAGGTAGTCGGCAAGATTGCCGAAGGCAAAACCGACCTTTTGGACTTTATTAAAAAAGGACAGTTAGGATTGATTATAAATACTCCTTCCGGCGCCCGGGGCCAATCGGATATGAAGCCGATAAGAAGCGCGGCCGTTATGCGCGGGATTCCGTGCATAACAACTATTCAGGGCGCGCAGGCAGCTGTAAACGGGATGGAATCTGTATTAAAGGGAAATTTTTACGTTAAATCCCTACAGGAATATATTTCATAAACATTACGAAGAGGAGACGCTAAGTTATGTTCGGGATATTCGGAATAAGCAGGCATAAGGACGCGGCGCGGCTGGCTTACCTGGGTTTGTATGCCTTGCAGCATCGCGGCGAGGAAAGCGCGGGGATAATTACTTATACCGGCAGAAAGGTAAATTCATATAAAGGCATGGGATTGGTCGGTGATGTCTTTGATGAAAAAGCGATAAAATTGTTGCGAGGGAGTCTGGCTATCGGGCATGTGCGTTATTCGACTACGGGCTCAAGCACGGCAAAAAATATTCAGCCTTTTTTGGTAAATCACCGAAAAGGCCATATTGCGATCGCGCATAACGGCAATCTTACCAATGCGGCGAAAGTGCGGCGTCAGATGGAAATAAAAGGTTCGATTTTTCAAACTACGATGGATTCCGAGATAATCGCTCATCTTTTGGCCAAATCCAAAGAGACCGATTACAAAAAAAAAGTTACAGAAGCGTTCTTGCAGCTTGAAGGCGCGTATTCGTTGGTCATATCTTTGAATGATTTATTGATTGGCAGCCGGGACCCGCAGGGTTGGCGGCCATTGTGTCTGGGCAAATTAGACGGAGCGTTTGTGCTGGCGAGTGAAACGTGCGCATTGGACTTGATTCAGGCGGAATACATCCGGGATATCGAGCCGGGAGAAATAGTATTTATCCATAAAGGCCGACTTGAATCCATAAAGCCGTTTCCCAAAACAAACCATGCCTTTTGCATCTTCGAATACATCTATTTTGCTCGCCCGGACAGTAATATCTTTGAAAAAAATGTTTATCTTACCCGCAAGCGTTTGGGGCAGCAGCTCGCCATTGAATGCCCGGCGGACTGCGATTTGGTTATGCCGATTCCGGATTCCGGAACTTATGCTGGTGTCGGGTTTGCCGAGCAGTTGGGGGTGGTGTACGAGATAGGTATGATAAGAAATCATTATATCGGCAGGACCTTTATCCAGCCTTCCCAGTTTATTAGGGATTTTAGAGTAAAGGTTAAGCTCAATCCGATAAGAGACGTCCTCAAAGGCAAACGTATCGCTATTATCGAAGATTCCATTGTCCGGGGCACGACCAGCCGCATTCGGGTGAAGACATTGCGGCAGGCGGGAGCGAAAGAAATTCATATGCGGGTTAGCTGCCCGCCGCTTAGGTTTCCGTGTTTTTACGGCATAGATTTTCCGACCAAAAAAGAATTGATTGCTTCAAGCCATAGTATCGAATGCATCCGGAATTTTATCGGCGTGGATACTTTGGAATATTTAAGTAAAGACCGGATGCTTGACGCCATGCCCCTAGCGCGATGTGAATTCTGCACGGCCTGTTTTGACGGTAATTACCCGATTAAACCCTGCAAGAAGATGTCTAAAGATATCTTAGAAAGGAGCTGAGCATGCCCAAATATATTTTTGTTACCGGAGGTGTAGTTTCTAGTCTAGGCAAAGGAATTGCTTCAGCTTCTATCGGTAAGCTCCTGGAATCGCGGGGCTTGAAAGTTACTTTAATCAAATGCGATCCCTATATAAATGTTGATCCGGGCACAATGAATCCCTATCAGCACGGAGAAGTGTATGTTACTGACGACGGCGCGGAGACGGATTTGGACTTAGGTCATTACGAACGGTTTACTCGCGCGAAGCTTTCTAAAGATAATAATATCACTACCGGAAAAATTTATTTTTCCGTCATATCCAAAGAGAGAAGAGGCGATTATTTAGGCAAGACCGTCCAAATCATACCGCATATTACCGAAGAGATAAAGAATAACATAAAGAAAGTCGCCTATGGCCGCAAGATTGACGTGGTTATCGTGGAGATAGGAGGCACGGTCGGTGACATAGAAGGATTGCCGTTTTTGGAGGCGATTAGGCAGTTGAGATTGGAACTGGGGCGGGAATACGCGATCAATATTCACGTTACCCTTATTCCTTATATTAAGACAGCGGATGAGATTAAAACAAAACCTACTCAGCACAGCGTGGGCACTTTGCGCGAAATAGGAATTATTCCGGATATTATTCTCTGCCGGACAGAAAAGCATTTGAGCAAAGAAGCCAAAGATAAAATTGCTCTTTTTTGTAATGTCGATAGCGAAGCGGTAATTCCGGCGGATGATGTGAAAAGTATCTACGAAGTTCCTCTGAATTTGAGAAACGAAGGGCTGGACCGGCTGATCGTAAGGCTGCTTAATTTGAAATGCGAAGACCGAGATTTATCCGCATGGGAAAACACGGTTTTAAAGAAGTTGCAGTCTCCGGCCAAACAAGTTAAAATTGCCGTGGTTGGTAAATATATCGCGTTACAGGACGCTTATAAATCCATCTATGAGGCGTTAGTCCACGGAGCAATAGCCAATGACGCGGAGCTGATCATAAAAAGAGTGGATTCGGAAGATATCGAAAAAGACGGAGCCAAGAAATACCTGGAAGGAAGCGAAGGAATTCTTGTGCCGGGCGGTTTTGGCAACAGAGGCATAGAAGGGAAAATTCAGGCAATTGCCTATGCCCGGGAAAACAAAATTCCTTTTTTAGGGATATGCCTGGGGATGCAAACAGCGGTAATTGAATTTGCCCGCAACGTCTGTCGTTTACCGCGCGCCAATTCTACGGAATTCAGTAAAAATTCAAGATATCCGGTTATCAGTTTGCTTGAGGAGCAAAAGAAAGTAAAACATATCGGCGCCTCGATGCGCTTAGGCGCTTACGCGTGCCGGTTAAAGCTGGCAAGTAAAGCTCACCGCGTTTATAAAAAGACAAAAGTATATGAACGGCATCGGCATAGATACGAATTCAATAATAAGTTTAAAGGGCTCATGGAAAAACATGGGATGGTTTTCTCTGGCATTCACCCAAAAGGTAATTTAGTAGAAATTATCGAATTGAAAAAACACCCTTTTTTCATTGCCTGCCAGTTCCATCCGGAATTTAAGTCCAAGCCGGATAAGCCGCACCCCTTATTTGCGGCGTTTATAAAAACGTCTTTAACCAGTTCCGGCTACGTCCCAGGGCCGAAAAACGCATAACTTATTGTAATGCAATAGGTTATATTTAAAATCCCCGCATTATTTCTGCCGGCTAAATGCCTGTTTTAACCTGTTTAATCCCGCTTGAAATTTTTCTGTAACTGTTTGCAAAACCTGTGGTTATATGGTACACTTTACTACATTTTTTAACCCCGAAATTTTTATCCATGAAAAACAAACTATTTTTGAAAATTATTGCGGTTGTTTTGATTCAAATGTTTTTATCGCTCAACGTTTGCTGGGCAGGAACAGCTGGAAGTCTTCAGGAACACTCACCCGGCAATTTAAGCCCTCAGATCATTATCCACACGCCGTTATTGCAGAAAACATATCTAGAATATCACAAATCCATTTTGCCGCTTAACTGGACTGAAGAATCTAATTCTTTGCCCGAGTGGTTGAACATAGAGGGATTAGCTCAAATTAAAGATTTAAGAATCGAAAGGACAATTTCTCCAGTTCAGAAATCTCCCACGGAAAATGATGAAGAGTTCTACGCGGTTAATTTTAAAATATCCTATCAGGATGAACAAAATAGATTCAGAGAGAATGGGTCTATCGTATTTTGGGTTTATAAACGGCCGGAGGGAGTGCGGTTATTTTTAAATAAAACCAACGCGTTTAATCTGCGGGTAACCTGTTTTCATCCCAAACTGCCTCGTGGCAAAGGAAAAAAAAGAGCTGTTGAGCTAAAAAAAGCCGGGGTAGGGATATCTTTGCTTTGGCTGTTGATGGCGCATGAAGCCAGTGGGCAGGGGAAAAAGGCGGTAATATTTAATGCGGAAACACCTTCGCACAAAGCATTTGACACCCTTGGGAACAGATGGCCTTCCTGGGAGTTTGTGGCAAAACCGCTTTTTGCCAAAGACCTTAAACGGAATGTGGAATTTTCCCATCGAGGCTTTGATGCGCCAACCTTAACCCGGCTTCAAAGAAAAGAACTCAAGGAATTTTTAGAAAATAAGATTAGTTTTGTTGATGAAAGCGGCGAAAAGATTAAAGTGTTTCCGGAACTGGATATAAAAGAAAGCGACATATACCGCAAGTTAAAAAAAATGGTCCGGATATCGTTTACGGATAAGCTTTATCAAACCGAAGAGCTTGTGCCGGGATCAAAACTGGGAGAATTATGCGCTGATTTAAAGAGCGAAGATGGTCGCTTTCCCACGCCGATAATCGTAACCCAGGATCCTAAAACAGGAATGATTATTGTGTTAGACGGTAACCACCGTTTTCTCGCAAGTAAAGAGATTGAACTGAAATATATTCCCATGTTCTTTGTCCCTTGGGATGAGTTTGGCGTAGGCGTCTGGGACCGCGGCGTGGAAGTTGTTAATCCGCAGACAATGAAGAGATTAATTAAAGAATTTAAGCTAAAGTTCTTCGATGGCAAAAAAGATCCAAACATGGCAGTTATCCATTATGCCGGCAAGGCCTATGTTTTTACCGTAGACGCGGATAAATTAGAGCAGCACAAAGCAGCCCGGGATTTTATCAGCCGTTTGGATGAGTTAGACAAAGACGTCAATGTGGACAATGTGGGCAAAACCGTAGAGGAGGCTGAAGCTCTTATTCCTGTGCCTGGGTGGCTCGTGATCCAACTGCCGGCATTTACCAAAGAAGATATTGTCGCGGTGCTGGCCAAAGGTGAAATCTTGCCGCCCAAATCCTTCAGGACGCGATTGCCCCGCGGGCCCCTGGGACTGCCGATAAAGATGGAATTTTTGAAAAACTTACAGGAGAAACCGGAACTTTATATAAAAGGATTTGATCGTAGCCGGACCGGCGCCCGCGAAAGAGTCGTGGAATGGATAAATCGCCGCCTGCAAGAGGAACTGGAATGGATTGATCTTGTGGAATTGCCGCAGGAGATGAACGTGAGCGAAACGGATAAATTCCGGTTTCCCGTAAAGTTAGCTCCGGTTATAAAAAATCATGAGGCGGAATTCTTGATTTTGGACAAAGAGGGGATTTATGATTTGAATCCTTTAAATTATAAAGTGGAAATCAGCCGGGTATTAACGCCGAAACTGGAATTTGAAGAAGAGGCGTTAACTCTGCTTACAAATTTTGTGGCCGCGGCGGATATGATTGTCGCGCACGGTTTTGATGTGGATATTTCCATGCATCATGAGGGCCGGACGTTAAATTTTGATGAGGTAAGAAAGCGTTCAAGATATGAGCTGATGCTTATGCGTTTATACGAAGGCGATGAGCCGGTGATAATTAACGTTCGCGGCCCGTCGACACTAGAGCTTGAAACTATTTTTGAAATTTATGAGGAAATATTCAGCATCTCGGTCAATGCGCAGGACTACCGCCATCCGCTTTTTCACCTGTGGCGGGAGGATAAATTTGCCTGGATTCAAGAATCCGTAAAATTTCTCGGACATGACTTTGCAAAAATGACTCAGCGGCTGCGGAACATTTCCGGAGAAAATAAGCGCATTTCCAAGCTATGCTCTTCTTTGGCCTTTAGCGTATACCGGGACAGAAAACTGCATCGCTTGCGGCTTTTGGGCGCGGAGGACATTATCGAGGCCCTAGAGCGGCTGCCGCACAAATACTCGTTTATTCTCGAGGAAGACCCGTTTTTAAACGACGAACAATTTTGGCGCGATGGGGAAAAAACAAAGGAGATAATCGATTCAGATAATGATTTAAACAATACGTTCGGAACAAGCTACGGCGATGTTTATAGGTATTTAGAAGAACTTGAGAATCATATCCCGGAAATTTATGAAGCGGCAGTGGATCTATTTATAATGTCAAATCGGATATTTGACAGATACGATACCCCGGCGCAATACGTATTTTTAGGCCGGGCAACGGATTTGATTTACTGGGCGACAAAATTTATGTTCAAAGAAAGGATATTTTCCGAATATCATCTTTTGGATTTTACGCATCATGGCGGGATGACCAATTGCCTTGATCTGGGTTGGGACAATCCGGAAGCGCTGGATGAGTATTTGAAAAAAATCGGGTTAAGTAAAGGCACAAAAACCTTTCTTATTGATGAGTTTGGTGCCAGCGCTTTTCTTCATAGCACGGTTAGTTTATTTGAATCCTTAGGATATGAGGATGTAAATGGAATAAATATCGCCGAGGATATTGCCAAGGGCTCGCTTGATTCTGAAGGTTATGATATGCCCATGTTCAGAGCTATGTCCTGGTTGGCGGATGAGTATAATTCCGGTAGAATTTTTGAAGTTACAATAGAAAATGGTAAATGGACGTATAAATATGGCCATGAGTTTTCTAATTCTCTCCTTGTAATCATTAAGAAAAACGGTAAGTATCTGGCGTGGTTAAACCGGCTGGCTCTCTACCGCCACTTAATCGAAAGAGAAAAGGCGATGCACTCGCTGGCCCAGGAGATGGAACAGAGAGAAGAATTGCAGAAACCGCCGGTATTTAGTTTTGAAGCGTTTTTTATTGAACAGGCAATATAAATATAAGTTACAAGTTACAAGTTGCAAGTTGCAAGTTGCAGATGACAGGCCCCTCGAAGATTTACCTTTGGGTAAATGTTCGAGCTGGTCCCTCAAAGATTTACTTTTGTAAATGTTTGAGTTGGAGCCCTTGCAAGAGGAAGTCCTCGCAGGGGATTAAAAATTAAAAATGAAGATGAGAAGGACTAGGCAAACAAACACATTTTTCCGGATAACGGCGCTGGCGCTGATTTGGGCATTTCTGCTCGGCGATATTTCTTTAGCCGGCAGCATGGTTATGACTTTTAAGGCGCAAAAGGAAGAGAGGAACGTGTTGTCGCCTCAGATCATTATCCACACGCCCTTATTGCAAAAAGCATATCTAGAATATCGCAAATCCATTTTGCCGCTTAACTGGACTGAAGAATCTAATTCTTTGCCCGAGTGGTTGAACATAGAAGGATTAGCTCAAATTAAAGATTTAAGAATCGAAAAAAAAGTCCTTCCCGCTCAAGTGTCTGTTACCAGAGAGCATGATATATTTGATGGGATTAGTTTTCATATAACATCTAAGGATGAAAGCGGCCGGCAGCAAGAAGTTGGCTTTATAAAAATTTGGGTATACCGGGATCCGCAGGGAGCGCGGTTATTTAGCGACAAAGAGGACAATTTTAATATCCAAGTGGTGACCTTTTACCCTAAATTACCCAAAAGCAAAGGCAGTAGACGCAATGGAGAAGTTTTAAAAGCGGGGCTAGGCATATCGCTTCTTTGGCTGTTGCTGGCGCAGGAACTTGATTGGCAGGGGAAAAAGGGCGTAATTTATAATGCTTCAAAATCTTCGAACATAGCTTTTGGCAAGCTCAAACAAAAATGGCCATCGATAGATGAGTTTACCGCCCGGCCGTTTTTTGGAAAAACAGTTAATATTCCGCCGATGCGTAATATAAAATTTGACGCGCCCGTATTAACCTCGGGCCAGAAAAAAGAAGTTAAGGACTTTTTGGAAAATAAGATTAGTTTTGTTGATGAACAGGGCGAAAAGATTAGTGTATTCCCGGAATTGGGTAAGGGCGTGGCTAGAGAGAAAAAAATGGATGAAGATTTTGACGCGGACAGTATCGTCCGGCAGACGATAAACGCGTTGATAGAAGGCAGGATTAGCCGGGCTGAACGGTTATTCGGCAGTTTGCAAGAGCATAATATTCCGGAATTTTCCTTGGAGCCTTCGCGAGTGGAAGAGATCAACAGAAAAACATGGCAGCATGTAAAAGAGAAGGCGGGAACAGTTGAGGACATTCGCGAAATGAGTCCGGAGGAATTTGCGCGGAAAATAGGAGTTTTTATCCTCCCGATAGAGGTAGAAATGTTTGTATTAGATCGCGCTACGGCAAAATTGGTTAAAAAGATGCGGGAGTTTTATGGGGGCAAAGATAAGCTTTGGCAGGATATTAAAAAGCCAAACTCGCTAATAAGTGATTACCCGGATATTATTCGGATTTTTCATCCGGCGATAGAAGAAGCGGGAATTTATTATTCGCCGGCTTATTATCAGGGAAAACAGGGATGGGATACTATAAACAAGACCGCTTTTTTTCACGAATTACTTGAAAAAAACTTTTTTGAGAACGGGATAATCGATCCGGTGTTTTGTTCGCTGTTTGATCACGCAAATTCCCGCGTAATTGAGGAAGAATTGAAGTTTTCCGAGATGATTGGAGAATTCCCCAAGATGATAAAGTGCAGAGTAGGGAATTTTTGGAAAGCTAAACAGGATATATTGGTTGAGGTATTGGCAAAGCAAGTACACAATCTTATATCGCCGCGCGAGATTCTTGAGGTGTGGCGGAGCATCCAGGAACTTGAAACCATAGTTAATTCGCATGTAGATAGGCTCGATTTGGGATTAGAGCCGGAATGGGCAGCGTTCACCAAGGAAATGTTTTTAAAAATCGAAAATGGTGTTTTGCAGCAGAAATTTTTAGGACTGGTCAATGGGCAGCTAAATAACCAGGTAGTCGAACAGGCAATCTAATAGCAAATGGCAAATTGCAAATTACAAATTATAAAAATGAAAAGGACTAAGCAAACAAACACATTTTTCCGGATAACGGCGCTTTTACTTATCTGGACGCTGGTTGTGCCGGGATATGTTTGGGCCACCGAGGGCAAAAGCACTTCTTTTAGTACCCTGGCGCCGCAAGTTAATATTCAGGTCGAAACGTTTCGGGATGCTTATTCTATCTATATGAGTTTGGCGAAGCTAAATCAGACAGTAACTAAACTGCCGAATAATGTGGCTAAAGATATAACTCAAACTGCTTTCCCGATTAAAGATTTTTCTAAAGCCGTCTTCCCCGGCATGAAAATATTTGATTTCGGCATAAGTTTCTTCCAGGTAAGAAAAGCGCCGGGAAAAGACGCTTTTTCGCTTTTAAAACGTTATACGGATGTAGATGGGCAGGAAATCAAGTATGTTGAATTACCGGTAGTGCCGATGCTTATCAAGGCTTTAAGAGAAAGCAAAGGCATCCCAGCTATTCATAAAAAGCTTAGTTTTGAATTAGCAAGATTATTGCTGGCCATGTTTGATATGACTGGTGACCCCGGGATGTTAGGCAGAGATTTCTATATGTATATATTCCGCAACGTACATCATTATAGAGAATATAAAGAACTTATCCCGGTTATCGGCATGGCGATTGCCCTTGCCGCTGGAATCGACCCGGCCATAAAATCACATCTTATGATTCCAGCGCGTTCTTTTCACGGTTATAACGATATTCAAAGAAACATGAACCGGTTAGCCGGATTTTTAAGAGATGAGCAGATAGCCCTTGATTTTGTGAGCTTGCTTGAGGAGCAGGAGGATGATTCAGAGGCTCAGGAGGATGATTTAGAGGATCAGGATGATGATTCGCATGAACCTTGGGATATCGATTATCAAGTTGCCATTATCGATAGCATAGGAGCTATTTTTTATAAATCACCTGCGATTCGGGACGAAGTCGTGGAACGATTAAACAAATTAATTGCTCAGGAGTCATTGCATGCGGTCGTTAAAAACCGCCTTAACAACACAATTAATATTATCACAAGCGGGCAAGATGGCATATCCGAGGCTAATTATGAGCAACTCATGCAGGAATTTAAAGAATATGCGAGCACTACTTCAGTAAATAATAGCAGTTTAATTCGCATATTGCGCGATATGGAATTGAAGATAACGCAGGATGATAAAGGTGATTTTGAAAAAGAGGCGGAAGAAGCGTATTTTGCCGATATTAAGAAATACCGTGATCCCATAGACGATTTTGACCTGCATTTAGCCCGAATTATCGGATCGTTGACAGATTTAAACGATCATGAAGTGTTTTTTAACCAGGTGCTGGAGCTTGTGCGGATTGACTATGATAAAAGCATAGAATTGCTTTTAGGGGATAAAGATGCCATCGCTACGACTAAGGGTCTTAAAGGTTTTGAACCGCTGCCGGTTATTCCGGCACGCTGGGATGGAGAAATGTGCCTGCAGTTTTTGCGGCAATTTTATGAACGCTGGGTAGATAGGAATTATGACTCTAATATCCGTTATGATGTAGATATGCGCAACTTAATTTCACCTTTAGAGGCGTTTCTCGCCGGAGATTATGACCCGAGCGGCGTTACCCAAGAACTGATTGATTTTCTAAGAACACATAAAGGCATTATCAATACCAAAAATGTTGATGAATTTTTAAAACATATTGAACCGGTGCTTGATTTAAATGAACGCACGGAAATCGCCCTAAGGTCTATCAGGCACGATGCGATTAAATATTTTGATTTAAAAGATTCTTTAGAGATCTATATAAACAAGTTTCCCAAATCCGAAGCAATCGATAAAGCTATGGAAATGTTGGAATCGGAAGAAGGCCTTTTAGCCGAAATATATAGAAGAATCGGCCAGCGGCGCGATAAACCGGAATATGTTAATAAACCCTTGATTACCTTTTCTGAGGCCCGGCAGATACGTAATAACCTCCAAATTATTAATAACGCGGCACAAAAGATAGCCGCGCAAGGAATTGTGCGGCAAAAGTCTTTGTTTGCTTATGATGTTTTTAAAATGGTGCCGGAGGTGTTTCTTGATTTCATCTTTAACTCGCTTAAATTCGAAAGTGTTACTGCGGGGCAGGTAATGACGGATTTTATCACGCTTTTATCTGGATCGCCGAGCAATGTTTATTCTTTTATCAGCGAGATCGATTGGGATAGCCATAAGCTTACGGTTAAAGGCGAAAAAACTACGATGGAGTTTGATATTTCTCAAATTTTTGAAGAAATAGATTATGGTTATCCGATTCGATTTGAAGTTAATGGTTTGGATATCCCGATTGATGCTAATTTTGTGTATTTACAGGAAATAATACGGCTGGGCGTTATAAACAGTATGCAAGTTGCCAGTGAGAAGTTTGAAGAAGAGCACAAGATGGGTGTTGCCCAGGCAAAAAAACAAGGCATGTCAATTAAACCATTAATGTTTAAGATAAATATCGAAAAGATATCCGGGCAGTTAGAGATTGAAATCAACCTTATGGATAATGTGGGCGGGGTAGCGGATACGTGGATGCTTGAGGAAACATATTCCGGAAGCGGACGGCAGAACATCACGCGCTTAAATACAAGCCGTCGTTATAAAGACACGGGACTGGGGATGTGCAAGGCCTATTGGGCCGCACGGCTTATGGCTGGCAAGATGTGGTGCTTTAATATCAATGCGCAAGGACAAGAACTACCGGTGACTAATGAAGGAGTAGATAAACGCGCCGGGTTTAAAATTAAAGTTACCTTGCCGGCAGGAACATTAGAAAAAGTAAATAAAAATCCCGAAAGTATTTCTCAAAAAAGGATTTCTTTTAAGGACATATCCCAGCTGATGTCAATCGAGCAAGCAATTTAGTTCACAATTGACAGACCCCTCGAAGATTTACTTTTGGGTAAATGTTCGAGTTGGCCCCTCAAAGATTTACTTTTGAATAAATTTTTGAGATGGAGTCCTCGCAAGAGGGAGTCCTCGCAGGGGGGATTAAAAGTTAAAAATGAAGATGAGAAAATACAAAATAACAAACACATTTTTCCGGGTAACGGCGCTGGCGCTGGTTTGGGCGATGGTTATGCCGGGGCATGTTTTGGCCGGGGGGATTTATTTAGCAAAAGAGCAGGATTGTCTTTCCCCTTCGTTACAAATATCAATTCCTCAAATAAAAGAAATTTTTGCGGGATCATCCAGGGTTAATTTTTTCCATAAAAGCGCGCAAAAATCCAGGCCTAAGGTGGGTGTTTTAGCGGGCACGTTTAACCCCCTCACGATTTCGATGGAAGAAATGATTGAACAAGCCAAAAAAGAAAATAATTTAGATGAGGTTATCCTTGTGCTTACAGAACAGCCTGTTCATCAAAAAGTTATTGGAACTACATTAAAGCAAAGAGAAGATATGTTGAAACTGCGCATAAAAGACAAGAGGCATTATCGCATTATGACCAGCAAAGATTCTTTATATCTTGATATCGGTGGCAAAATAAAAGAAGAATTCCCGGAATTTGCAAATGCGGATATTTACTTTGTGATTGGTATGCGTTCTTTCGACCGGATGATTAACTGGGATTACAAGGATAAAGATGGTGCGTTAGAGAAATTATTTAATGATTTTAACTTTATTGTTGCTGACCGGAAGGGCGAAAATCTGGACAAATTTTTGGCGTATAACCCCAGGTATAAAAAATATTCGGGTAGCGTGCAGAGAATGTCGCTTGACGAAAAACATAACGATATTTCTTCGGCAAGAGTCAGGATTAATGTAAAAGAAGGGGCGCCGATAAATGAACTTGTGCCTTTTGAAATACAACAGTATATAAAAGAAAATGCTCTTTACAGAGGATTTGCCGAATGGGTTCAGGGAAGGATTGCCGTGAGCGGGGCTGCTTTTAGAGAATATTTAATTAATATGATGACCTCCTGCAAGATCATGGATGGTAAAGGAAAAGTTATTGCTAGCGCGAAAGAGGAGATAAAAAGGAGGCTGGATTATGGGGGGAAGGTTTCGGTTTTATCTATAGGATGCGGGCAGGCAATTGATTTGAATGTCTTAAAAGAAGAATTTCCTGATGAACCGAACATAGAATATGTGGGATTGGATATTAACCCGGATATTATAGATGAAGCAAAACAAGTAGCGGGAGATATCCATTACATTGTTAGAGACTTGATAGAAGGAAATTTTAACGATCTCGAAGAACGGTTTGATGTGGTCATGGTTGTGAATGTTTTACATGAAGTGTTTTCGTATTATGGCCGGCCAAATCGCGACCCTAAGGAAAGAATCGATCCGGAATTAGGAGAGCACTATGTAGAAAAGGCGTTGAAGAATATTAAAAAACTATTAAAACCGCAAGGCAGGTTACTGCTGTATGACGGAGCGGAACTGTCCGCCGATGAACGGGATGAAACAGTTACTATGCGCTTTAGGAATAAAGATACCCGAAAGAAATTCTATCAATTTGCCAGGGAATTTTTACCCAAAGAAATCAAATATAAAAACCCCTTTTTCGGCCTAAATAAAAGCGAAGCAACTCTCTCTAAACAGGATTTTCTTAGGTTTGTATGTGAATATCTTTATGTTGGCGGACCGCGTTGGGATATCGAGAGGGAAGAAAGCTGGCAATATTATAGCATAGAACAATATGTAAACGTGCTTAGCGGATTAGGGTTTACCGTTAATGTGGATAATTTTACGCCTTCACGGCAAATTAAACGCTGGAATAAAGATATCGAGATTTTGACGGAAGATGTTGACTTTCCAAAAATTGTATTGTTCCTGGACGCAATATTGGATAAGGAGGGGAGGCAGGAGTTGATTGATCAGGAAGAAGCCGCTTTTCTTGCCCCGGCATTTAAAGCGGACGATTATAAAACAAGAAGAGGGACAGTATTAGTGGTGGGCGGGGCGGAAGAATATCTGGGCGCAATCCATATGGCTACAGCGGCGGCATTGCGCAGCGGCTCGGGAAAAGTACATGCAGGAATACTTAAAAGACTCTTTGCGCCATTTGAAGCAAAAAGTTCGCCGGAAGTAATGCCGTTTGCTTTGCCGCACAATACGGATGATTCATTTGATGTCTCTTCAGCCGATAGAATTCTTGATATTATTGCTAGAGAAAAAATATCTGTTTTAGCGTTAGGCCCCGGGTTAAAAGTCGAAAGAAATCCAGCGAAGAAAATGGTTTTTAAGATAATTCAACAAGCCGAAATACCTATCGTTTTAGACGCAGGCGGCCTCAATGCTGTTGTGGGTAAAACGTCGATTTTGCGCAGAGCGCAGGGGTCAATAGTGATCACTCCTCATATCGGGGAGATGGCTAGGTTAACGGGCAAATCCATAGAATACATAAAAAACAACCGGCATGATGTGGCAAGGGAATTTGCTGCCGCTTACAATGTGGTCGTTGTCTTAAAGGGAGATGAAACCGCTCCTACTATAATTAGCGATCCAAATGGGTATCTTTACATTAATACTGTTGGAAATAGATACATGTCTACGGGGGGCACGGGAGATGTGCTTACCGGCGTGATCGCGGGGTTAATTGGACAAGGGCTTTCTTTATTTGAGGCTGCGGCATTGGGGGTTTATATGCATAGCCGTGCCGGAGATTTAGCAGCGGAAGATAAATTTTCCGGGCTTATTCCTACGGATATTGTTGGATATTTGCCGCAGGCTTCTAAAGAACTGTGGTACAGAAGAGAAGACTATGTCCGTCGCGATCAAAAAATGAGCATAAGCCGGGACAAAATTAAAAATATCTTTTCTAATTATGGATTTGGACAGGTGCGGGAAGAAGATAAGCGCATCCCTAAAGAGGGATATGATACGAAGGTTCTTATAGTCGAAACAGAAAAAGCGGGTAAAAAAGTGGTCAGGGTGTCTGACTGGGACAGAAAAGGCACGATCTGGGAATATGAGTTGCTTGAATATTTGCGTGATTGCGATAAATCATTTGAAATCCCAATAACATGCCTTACTTCAAAGAACACCCCGATGTATGTTGATGGGGAGGAAATATTCGCTGTTTATGAACATCGGGACGGGAGAGTTGTGAAAATAACCGAATTAATTCCCCAAATGAAAAAAAATGCGGCGATGTTTTTGGCAAAATTACATGCCTATACAATGGATGGACGTTTTCACCCGATTAAAGGGGAAAGGATAACAGATACAATCGTTGAATTTGACGGGATAGACCGCCGGGAAGAAAAGTTGGATAGGGCCTATCGTGAACTCCGAAATAAAAATCCCGCAGATTTAAATCAGGCAGAAAAATTATTTCTGGAAAATTATCAATTTTTTAAAGAACAAATTGAAGTTCTAAAAAGAAATCTGAAAGATGTTTATAAGAAACTGCCAAAATGCATCATCCACGGAGATTTTAGGCCGGAAAACGTTTTGTATGGGGAAAAAGAAGCATACGAGAAAATAAAACTTGTATTTGACTTGGATACTGCGCGGGAAGAGGCGCGGATTTATGATATTGTGCGCAGCCTGTTTTATCGGCTTATTAATAATGACTTGGAATTTAGTTTGGAAGGGCTGAAAGGCTGGGTTATTGATTATCAGAAAGCGGCGGAAAAGGTGGGATACCCCTTAAGCGAAGAAGAAATCAGAGTAATACCGGAGATGTTAAGGGCAAAACTTATTCAGCAGTTTATTTGGCTTACCCGCTGGAATACCATGGACAGAGTTAGGGATAGCGAAGAAGAAATAAGATTTTTTAAAGAGATGGTTATATCCGCGAAACAGCTTGATAATCAGGCTTGGGAAAAATTTGTTCAGGATATATTATCCGCAAATAAATGGAATGCGAAAAATTATTTTCAAGAATGGAAAAAGGTAAGAAAAATCAGCAACCGGGTGAGCGAAAAGAAAACTCCTGTGGTATTGCCGGTAATAGCGGAGCAAAAGATAAATAGAGAGAAAACCGCAAATCTTAAAATAGGCATTTGCGCTATTACCGCTAATCCATTGCACAATGTCCACCTTCAGCTGATGAATGCCGCGAGGAATATCGAGTTGCCCGACGGGAAAAAGTTAGACCAGATAATAGTCTTGTTAGGGAATAAACATGTTAGCAAAACAATAACCGGGATGTCCTTTGAAGATAGAGTAATCAGTCTTAAGGAAACATTTGAAGAATTGAAAACCAGTGAAGGAATTGGCCTGGATGGGTTATTTATAAGCAACACGGGTTTGTATTTTGAAATGGGAGAAGCGGTTAGAAGGTATTATCAGCAAGCATATGAACAAACGGTAAATACCTATTTTATTATGGGTAAAGATTCCATGCAGGTGGCATTAAATACGCATTCAAAAGCGATAACAGAGAAGCTTCTGGAGGAAAACCACTTTATTGTTATGGACAGACATGGTGAAAGGATAGAGGATGTAAAGGAATATCGTCAATACAGGAGGTTCAATGATAAAATTCATTCTTTCCCGTTCAAGCTGCCTACTGAAAAAGCGGAAATATCTTCGACTAAAATACGCAACATGATATCCGAGGGGAGATCTGCGGGGAACATGGTTCCTGGCATCGTTAACTCAATCATTATTGAAACAAAAGTTTATAGAAAACAAGATGATTCCTATGTTTTAAGGCTGGATAGATTGGAGGAGATGCTAAGGATTCAACAGGTTAGCGAACAATTAAAATATCACGATTTTTCTTATGAAGTTGATAAAGACATATTAATCGAGCAGGCAATATAAAAGAGAATTACAAATTGTAAGTTGCAAATTATAAATTATAAATTATAAATGATAAGTTACAAATGAAGATCAAAAGAACTAAGCAAATAAACATATTTTTCAGGGTGACGGCGCTGGCGCTGGTTTGGGCGATGGTGATGAGTAATTGTGCCTGGGCGGGAGGGGAAGTTTTGCCTTCTTTGCCGCACAATGGGCAGACCAGTACGTTAGCGCCGCACATCAATATAGATGTAAAAACATTTCAGCAGGTCTATCATAAATCTGTTGTTTCTGTGCAAGAGGATGTTATTAAGATAGCCCCCGTTGTAGCTAAGAAATCTATCGCTAAAACCGCAAAAAATTATGGTGTTGCCGCCTTGGTATTATTGGGTATCAGGGGCGGGCTTTCTTTTGCGGTTACATTTTGGTTTGACAGTTTTATCCTGACATTTGCAGGAATTGGATTAACTCTTGCAGGATTTTTTGGCTGGCAGAAAATGGAGGCTTGGCTTTTGCCTAGACTAGAAAAGAGAGTATTAGTAACTGAGGGGCCTTATCAATGGGCACAACATCCCTTTTATACAATTCAGATGTTACTGCCTTTAGGCATATTTTTGGCTTTTCCGAGTCAACTAGCTCTTATGACTTTGTATGCATTCTGTCTTGACGCACTTATTAGGATCTTATATGAACACAGACACTTGTATTCGCAATATGGAGAGGCTTATCGCAGGTATCAGCAAAGCGGCATACCTTTATTAATACCAAAGTTCATTCCATTAATGCAGTATTTTGCAAACGAGATTAAGATATATACCCAGACAAACTATATATATAAAAACATTTTTCCCAAAGGCACGCCCGGCATAGAAGATATATTAAATGCTCAGGATAAGATTTCTGCTTTAGATAAAATCAATGAACTGCGTATGCTTTATCCGGAAATAGTCGGATATTATAAGGCCGATCAATACTTTACCCTGTTTACTGATAAAGAGGAAATCACCTTTAAAGATGATAATGGCAGAATAGATATTTCTATGATCAGTGTTGATGATGAAAATGCCCAAACAACGGTTGTCCCATTAACCGATGAGTATGTGATTGATACCCCATTTGAGGTTTTTAAAGATGAAATTATTGATAACGGAAAGTTCGAAGAAGAAAGATTTAAAGCTTCTATGGAAGGAAATATTTTCTGGGAAGCGCCATTAGGAAAGATTGAAAAGGAAAACCAACAACAGGAAATTGTTAAGCGGGCCAAAGACCTTTCTGTATTAACAACAGATATTCGTGATTATTTTTCACAAAAATTCCCGTCTTTGGAAATAGTTAATATTTCGGTGCATGGGGGTGCCATTTATGGTTTTCCCGGGGTCCCGGTTAGTGATATCGATTTGGTCGTCATTGTTAAGGGTAAATGTTTAGAATATTGGGAATTTCCTTTTGAAAGCGTGATCGCGCAGGGAACGCTTCCTATTGGATCGCCGGAAATAAACTTTATGATTATCGGCGAAGAAAATCTGCAAAATCCCCGGCAGGACTATGTCCATATCCGGCGCCACAGGCTTATCAATATTGTAGAAAGTGATGTCTGTACTGCGCCCTGGCGGTTTGTGACTTTATGGGGAAAAGACTGGGAAAAGACTGATCATTTAGAAAATAATTTAAAGATAGGACTGGTTGATCTAGAAAACAGCGCCCGCTATAAAATTGACCAGGCAGTAATAGCAGCGGCTGAGGCGTCGAAGGATGCGGCCAAGTTTCTCAAGCAGGCCTGCGGCCGGATATATGAGGGATATCTGATAATTAAAAAGTTCTGTCCTTCTTTACTTGTCGATTTCAATGAAATTATTGCTTTGCAAAGGAAAACTGCGCGGGAAAAAACAAGTTTGTATGAAGCGGGTATGTTATTGAAAAAATATCAGAGAACAATAAATAATATTTTTGCCGCATCAATAGAAAAAAAGACAAAAAATAGAGCCGCAATGGATAGCCTGCAAGAAAAATTATTCCTCAAGAGCATACCGGAAGCCTTAGAATTTTTGAGTGTCTTGCTAAGAAAAACAGACAAAGAAGGCATTTTATTCTCGACAGATCATCCGATAAATAAGAATTTTGCTATTAAGGGAGAAAAGGATCTAACGGGAAAGGATGTATTAGTGCTTGGTTGTGGGGCGGGGATGGCTTGTTTTGGCGCCTTTTTAGCCGGGGCAAATCGGGTGGTTGGCGTAGATTTAGATGAAAATTCAATTAATATTGCCAAGACAGTTACTCCATTAATCCAGAGCCCAGTTTTAAAACAAGGCTTGCGGGAGCGATATCCCAAAATAAACCCGATAAAAGCAAAAGACTTATTGCTGGGATTGTTAAATGACACAATATCTGAAGGCGAGGTAAGGCTGGAATTCCCGGATAATGTTGAATTTAAAGCTGGTGATGCAAGTAATCTTTCTTTTTTAGAAGATGATTCTTTTGACCTGGTGAGCATTCCGTACTTGGTAGCGATGGACAATGGTATTTTGCAGGAAGAAAAAATCAGGCAGACTTTGCAAGAAGCAGTGAGGGTGCTTAGACCCAAAGGAAGATTGGTCTTGACGCCGTTTTTTGATAAAACAAGTTTAGAAAGGACCGTAAAAGATCATGATTCTTTTGGTGTAATGCTGCAGCGTTTTGGAGAAGAAGGATTTAGGGTCTTTTTTCGTTTAGCCAAGACGATTGATGATTTAGAAAAAGAAGGATTTGCCGGTAAAAGATTGATAAATAAAAGAGCGGATGATCGTTTATTTTTTGTCGGAGAGATTGTTGAAGAGGCGCCTTTAATATTTTCGGAAGACATAGACCAAATCGCTGGGCAAGTTGTCAATGCCTTAAACCAAGGGGATTTTGACGAGGCAGAACGTTTATTTGGCATATTTCAGTCTGAGAATATAGCTGAACCTCGGTTAGACAATGCCTGGATAGCAAAGATTACGGAAGAGATCTGGCAGTATATTAAAGAAAAAGCCGGGTCGATTGATGAAATCCGCAACATGGATCCGGAAGAATTTGCTCAAAAGACAGGAGCATTTACTACCGAAGCTGCCCTGATGCCGTTTGTCTTGGACCAGCCGACGGCTAAATTACTTAAAAAAATAAGACAACTATATGGTGGCAAGGGAGAACTTTGGCAGAAGGTTGAAATACCGATATTGCCTTTATTCCAATATCCGCACGCTATACTTATAATGCACCCTTCTATAGAAAAAGCCGGCATCTATTATTCGCCTAATTATATGAAGCGTAATGACGCAACGTTATTGAACAAATCTCTTTTCTTCCATGAATTGCTTGAGAAGAAGTTTCTTGAAAACGGGATAATTGATCGGCGGTTTAATTACATATTTAGCCATATCCATCCCCGTATTATCGAAGAGGAATTAAAATTTGCCGAAGTTATGGGAGAATTGCCTGTTATGCTGGCATTGAGAAAAGGGCAATTACGTGCGAAAAGCCTGCAAATAGAAAAAGAACTTGCTAAAGGTAAGTTAGGGCCTGATCGAGCCCAGGATTTTATTGAATCTGCTGAATGGTTAGAAGACGCCCTCCTTTTATATGATCAGGAAGCTGACTTTTTTTTAGAACAAGGACAGTCCTTGGCATCAGAAGATCAAGTTCAAGTAAAGGCCAGCATGGATAAGGCCTTACAAAGCAGTTTGACTTTGATTAATGAGCAATTTCGCAGCAGAGCAATTGAGCAATCAATTTAGCGGAATAATATGAGTTTTTTGGTAGCCCCAACGGGATTCGAACCCGTGTTTACAGCTTGAGAAGCTGACGTCCTAGGCCAGACTAGACGATGGGGCCGCGTCTTTAATGAATTACGTAGGCACAAATTATATCATACAAGAATTCAAAGTCAATCCTGCGATTTTAGTACCCGGTCAAAACAATGCGGGGATAGAGAAAGAGCAACTTCGGTTTCTTTTAACGCCAGAGCTTCTTTGCCGGTTTTGACATATAACACCGCTAATTTTTGGCGCGCCTTGAGATGGTATGGATTTAGTTCCGTAACTTTTCTGTAATGTTGCTCGGCAAGGTCAAACTTCCCTAAACGGTAATATGTGTTTGCCAGATTTAAATGTGCAAAACTCGAATAAGGGTTTATCTTCAGCGCTTGGAACAGATACGGCAGAGCTTGATCGAATTTCCCCTGCTTGTGAAATACAATGCCTAGTTCTGTGAAAATTTCAGATGCCTTCTTGGTGAAAATCATTTCTTCGCCTCTTTGTACGCGGTTTAACTTTAACGCCTTTAGGTAGTAACCGGCCGCCCGGTCGAAGTCTCTTTTCATGGCATAGTGCTGCGCCAAACTGCGATAGGCGATATAATTTTTAGGCAGGATTTTCAGCCAGAAATTACAATAAGTTACCGTATCGTGCCATAGCGGATTGTATTGCCAGGTGGTTGTTATGAAAAAGGTGAATAATAAAATTAAAAAGACGCGGTATAGTTTCTTGTCCGCGCGGTTTTTCAAATACAAGAGTAGTTCGCCAAGCAGCATGAACAGGCCGATGGAAGAAAAATAAATCCAGCTGTCTTGCATGGTAAATTTTAACTGCAGACGAAAACGCAGCAGAATATATAAAGGCAGGATACCGCTTAAGAAAAAACCCAGCGCGAATAGAACGCTTTTTTTCACTCTGCCTCGGATGTGATACAAATATACCGCTAAAGCGATAAAGGAGAAAAACAGCAACAAAGACAAATTCGCGGGCAAGGGCTTTACCGGACGGTAGAAAGCGATATTCGCGGGCACAAAGAGCAATCGTGTATATGTTAGGATCATGGATAAAAACGCCCGCATCTGCTCAAAATGAGCGGTAAGAAAAGATAGTTTAGGCAGCGGCGGAATTGGAACCGGCAGATTCAGCAGTTTTGTCCGCAAAAAATAATAGAGCCCGGAGATTAATAAGGAAAAAGACGTACAGAAGGCGATTATTTTCAGCCGGTTTTTCTCAAATGCGGCCGCAAACAGGCAGACAAGATAGAGCGGGAAAATAATCGCGTTTTCCCGGCAAAACAAAGCGATAACAGACAGCAAAAATCCTAAAAAGTAATAGCGGTTTTTTTTGTTTTTGTAGGCGTGGAAGAAAGACAGCAGCGACGCGAGCATGAAAATCGATACCAGAAGATTGCCGCGGTCCGAGATATAATTTACGTTAACGCTGTTTAGGGGGTGAACGGCGAATAAACAGCTAGAAATCAGGGATAATTCAAAGCTTGAAAATAAAAGATAGATAAGCGCGAAAAACAGCGCGGAAACTGCAGTGTGAAGCAGGATATTGGTCAAATGATAGCCGAAGGCGTTATATTTCCAAACCAGATAGTCGCAGGTAAAAGACAGCGTGGTAATCGGGCGATAATACGAGGACATAAAAGGCAGCTTAAAAGCAAGATAAAAACAATGCGGGTTTTGTATTATCTGGTTGTTGACGACCAGCGGCATGTCGTCAATCAAAAAATTGTTTTTCAGGCTGCCGCCATAAGCGATAAGACAGATAAGGAATAAAGCGAGGATGGCAAATGTAAATCTATTAGATAAGAATGTATACATGGGAAATATCAATAATTAAATATTATGTGAGTTTTTTAAAATTATACTAGTTTTAAATCCGATTGTGAAGTTTTAATTTTTTTAAAATCAAGTTTAGTATTGACTACATTTTAAAATTTGTGGTATTATTTAGCTAAAGTTTAGAGTTAAACAGTTGAGTTTATTTTTTTTCAAAAAAGGGGGGAGATATGTATTTGAATGGATTGTTGAAAAGAAAAGGGATTTTTGTTTTTATGCTGGCGGTAGCGGTAATGTTGGGATTTTCACCACAAGCGGGCTTGGCGATGCCGGTTAATTCGCAGCCGATTATCGCGAATAGCTCTTCCCAGAGTATTTATATGGAGAAAATTCAAGCTTTCTTGGACCGGCAGATAGTCCAGAAGCGGCTTTCTAAACTGGGTATGAGTAAAGATGCGGTCCAGGAATATGTGGGGCAGCTGGATGAAGCGCGATTAAAGCAATTGGCCGGCAGGATAGATAAACTTAATGCCGCCGGAGATACGGCGTTGGTTGTGCTTTTGATCGTGCTTTTGGTGGCTATGTGCGTGATGTATTTTGCCGATTACCGGATAAAGCTTGAGCCGCGCACTAAGAACCAGGACAGACGAGTTCGGGATCGGGAGTAGATTAAGTTTTTGACTTTGGGTTATTTTTCATATTTTGTGTAAGAATATAGAACAGAAAAAAATAGTAATATTTCTAACTGCCGTAGTGCTGCTTGTAAACGGGTGCGCTACGGCAGTTGATATTTCACGCCTCGAAAAAACATTTCCTTCCTCATCCGCTCCAACGGACAGCGTATTTTTGGATGTGCCGTTTGTAAAACAGAAGAAAAATCTGTGCGGCCCGGCCGCGTTAAGTTCGATGCTTGCTTATTGGGGGTATAAAACTAGCCAGGAGGAGATCGCGCAATGTATTTTTAAGCCGGATTTAGGGGGCGTGCTGAACTTTGATTTGGAACACTACGCGGCAAAGCAAGGGCTTTGGGCCAGGGGCGGCAGTGCTGACTTTAGCCGGCTCAAACAAAGGTTACAGGATGGGGTGCCGGTTATTGTTATGGAAAAACTGCATCCTTATTTTCTTAACCGGCGCCACTATGTTGTGATCGTGGGTTTTAACGATAAAGAAGGATTCATCCTTGAACATACGGGCCGGGCGGCGTATATAAAAAGAAGTTATAACGGTTTTTTAAGAAATTGGCAGCAGGCCGATTCCTGGATGTTGGAGGTTATACCGCCGGATTTGCTTAATAAACAGGAACTTAACGCGGAAGATAATATCCGGGCGGGTATTTTATTTGAACAACAGGGAGAAAATCTTAAAGCCCTGGAATTTTATAAACAGGCAAAGATAGCCGAGCTTTCGGCGTCAAAGGCGATCCCCAGG
>JAHJAO010000025.1 GCA_018813905.1 Candidatus Omnitrophota bacterium | reverse complement strand
ACGGGTCATTTTCTATTCTAACCGATGTCAATAAATCGTCTATTTTTTTACCCGAAAGCCGTCCGTAAGAAGGAAACTTACGCACGGAAAAATAAACATTGCCGTCTTTTTCATATGCCAATCCCCTCTTTATCAGCTTTTGAATATACTCCTGCATCTGGCTGATATTTTCCGTAGCCAGCGGCTCAAAATCCGCTCGCGGCAACTCTAAAAGCTTAAGGTCCTCACAATAATCATCAATATAATATTTTCTCACCCGGTCAAACGCGTCGGACAAGGAGATCTTATCCCGGTCAGCCCACTGGCGGGCTTTATCGATTATTTTGTCATCGACATCCGTGATGTTCCGGACAAAGTTAACGTTGAAGCCGCGGTATTTTAAATAGCGGCGCATAACCTCAAAGGTGTACAATGAACGCGCGTGGCCGATATGGCATTCGTCATAGACCGTCACCCCGCAGGTATACATATTTACCTGGTTTGCTTTTTCGGGTTTAAATTCCTCTTTTTCATTGGTGAGTGAATCGTAAATTTGGAGGGCCATAAATTAAATTTCCATAACCGGATTACAGTTTTTACTTTTTGCCTTTTTCTTCTTCCAATTCTTCAATTCTTCTCTTCAAATCATCCATCATCTGCATCAACGGGTCCAAAACATGAATGTGGTCAAGCTCTGTCTCGATCTTTTTGCCGTCCTGCTTGGTTATCCGGCCGGGAACGCCGACTACCGTGGAATCAGCCGGGACATCTTTTATAACCACGGCATTCGCGCCGATATAAGAATTGTCTCCAATAGTGATATTGCCCAGCACTTTGGCCCCCGCGCCGATAACGACATTACTGCCAATATTGGGATGGCGTTTGCCCTTTTCCTTGCCCGTTCCGCCCAAGGTCACTCCTTGATAGAGAGTTACGTTATCAGCAATCACCGTTGTTTCCCCGATAACCACGCCCATACCATGATCGATAAACAGCCCATGCCCGATTTTAGCCGCCGGGTGTATTTCGATGCCGGTAAGCCACCGGTTGAACTGGGACAGCCAGCGCGGAAAAAAAAGAATACGCATGCGCCATAATCTGTGGGCAATACGGTGCAAAATCAATGCGTGCACCCCGGAATAGGTAAGCAGAATTTCGATATTATTCGTTGCCGCCGGGTCCTGCTGCCGGGCGGAATTGATTTCGTTTTTAAAAACCACCGAAACAAAAATAAATAATAGGACGAGCGTTACAAAAATCACCATTACTATTTCTAAAAACACGTCTGTCTACTCCTTCTTTTTAAAAAATTAACGCAATATACTAATTAGTTACCACTAAAAAAAACCCTGTTTTTCCGCAGTAACTAATCCTGTTTGAGTAAAACTATACAGGAAGCGGCAATCGCTTTCTTTCCGCCAACAGCATCAAATCCTTCCATGGTTTTGGCTTTGATATTTACGCTTTCCGGGCCTATTGATAGTACCCGGGCGATGTTTTTCCGGATGCGTTCTTTAAACGGCGTTATTCTGAATGTTTGAGCAAAAATTATACAATCAATATTCTCTATGCCAAATCCTTTTTGCCGCACAAGCTCATATGTGCGCTCAAGTAATTTGACGCTCGAGATGTCTTTAAACTGAATATCGGTATCCGGGAAATGCTCGCCGATATCTCCTAACCCCGCTGCCCCCAAAAGCGCATCGCAGACAGCATGTAAAAGCACATCCGCGTCCGAATGCCCGACAAGGCCCACCTCATTGGGTATCACAATACCGCCCAGATACAACTTTCTGCCTTTTTTTAACTTATGGATATCATAACCATATCCTATTCGCATAAATTTTAACTTGCTCCTGTTTCACTAATTAGTTACTGCTATAACTGCTTCCAAAGGGGCTCACGCCCCGATGGCGTTCGTTCCGACTTCGCCGAAACTCACTGTTACCCCTTAAGGGGGTTGCCTGCAACCCCCTTAAGATTCCCCAGTAGTTACCACTTTTCCAACGGTAACTAACTAAAATCGGCTATTGCCCGAGCCAGTTTTAAATCTTCGGGCGTGGTAATCTTCATGTTTAAATATGAGCCAAAAACCACTTTTACCTTATGCCCTAATTTTTCCACTAGCGCCGAATCGTCCGAAAAAGATAACTTTTTACCTTCAACCATTTGATAAGCTCTCTTGATTATCTTATAATCAAAAACCTGCGGCGTTTGCACCTGCCAAAGCATATTTCTATTTAAAGTTGTGATAACTTTCAACTGCTCATCCACGGATTTTATTGTGGATACGCAGGGTACCGCGCAAATTACCGCTTTATACCGTAAACCCGTTTTTATACAGGTATCGATAATCTTTTGGCTGATAAACGGTCTTGCTCCGTCATGAATAAGCACTAAATCCGTCTTCGGCGGCACATGCTTTAACCCGTTGTTCACGGACTCACTGCGCGTTTTGCCGCCGGCAACAATCTTTCTTACTTTTGCGATGTTATAATCCCGGACAATTCTCTGCGTTAATTTCATATAACGCCTTGCCGAAACAACTATAATCTGGTCTATTTTTTTAGAACGTTCCAGGCAAAGCAGCGAATAAGCAAGTAACGGCTTTTTGCCGATTTTCAAATAGAGCTTTGGTATTCTTTTCCGTAACCGGTTTCCCGACCCGGCCGCGGCAACTATGGCCAAAACTGTTTTCATTCTTTAGCTTGTCCGTTTACTTATGAAAATGATTTTTGTCAGATCTGTGGTCATTTAAAATTTTGCCGAAAATCATCCGCCCGGCCGAGGTCTGCAATACGCTTGTAACCGAAACATTTAAAATTTGGCCGATAAGGCGCCGCGCATCTTCAACTACAACCATTGTCCCGTCCTCTAAATAAGCTATGCCCTGGTCATGTTCTTTGCCGTCTTTAACAACCTTTACTTCCAGAACCTCCCCCGGCAGGACTATTTGCTTTAAGGCATTTGCCAATTCATTAATATTTAAAACACTTATGCCTTCGAGTTCCGCGACTTTATTTAAATTAAAATCGTTTGTAAATATTTTCGCGTCCAGGACTTTGGCCAATTTAAGCAATTTCGCGTCCACATCAGATATTTCCGGAAAATCCTCGTCATGGATACGAAGCACGATATGATTGGTCTTTTGCATCTTGTTTAAAATATCCAGCCCGCGGCGGCCGCGGTTGCGCTTTAGCGGATCGGATGAATCCGCGATCTGCTGCAGCTCTTTTAAAACAAAGCGGGGGATAATAAACCTGCCTTCAAGAAAATTTGTTTGCGCGATATCAATTATTCGGCCGTCGATAATAACGCTTGTATCCAGGATTATAGCTTGCTGGCATTGATCCTGGCGCTGGAATTTAACATAAGGTATTATCAGGTTAAATTCGTCCCGGCCGCGAATCGCGATGATCATACCCAAATAACATAAAACCAAAGTAAAAACCACGCGCGTTGTGCGCGCTGTCGCTTCATCCACCGGCAAAAGCATTACCGCATCGGTAAGAAGTTTAGCAGCCAATAAACCGAATATCAAACCAAACACCGCGCTGGATAAACCGCGCACCGAAATCCGGCGCATACCACGCTCGATAAGGATAATTACGCCGCTTACGATAAAACCGGCGATTAAACCACCGACAGCGCCGCTTATTTCTTTCTCAAACAATAAAGCCCCGATTTGATATCCGACCAGCATACTTATCAAAATAAAAAAAGACCGGACAAAAAATATAGTCATTTCTCAACACCCCTTCTTTATGATAATGATAAAAATTAAACGGTATAAATGATAAAATACAAAAAATAAGCTCATTTTAATATAAATCCCAACGCCTCTTTTATATCCCGCACTCCGATAATATCCAAACCACTATTTTTAAACCTCCCCTCCAATATCTTAAGATTATTTTCCGGTAAAATAACGCGTTTAAAGCCAAGTTTCTTCGCTTCGTTAATCCTTAAATCCGCCTGGGGGACAGCTCTAATCTCACCTCCCAAGCCCACTTCTCCGAAAATTACGTCGCAAGAAGCAATATTCTTTTCCTTGAAGCTTGAAGCAATTGCCGCGGCTACAGTTAAATCCGCGGCCGGCTCTACAATCTTTACCCCGCCGGCGACATTAAGAAAAATATCCTGTGCACCTAAAGACAAATGAGCCCGTTTTTCCAAAACAGCAATCAAGAGCGCCGCGCGGTTGAAATCAATTCCGGTTGTGCGCCGCTGCGGCATGCCAAAATTAGTCCGGCTTACCAACGCCTGAATTTCAACCAGTAACGGCCGCGTACCTTCTATGGTCGCCACCACCGCAGATCCCGAGACAAATTGAGGCCGTTCGGTCAAAAACATCCGGGAAGGATTGCTAACTTCTTTTAAACCCGACGACATCATCTCAAAAATTCCGATCTCGTTAGTCGAA
This sequence comes from Candidatus Omnitrophota bacterium, assembly GCA_018813905.1. Taxonomy (GTDB): domain Bacteria; phylum Omnitrophota; class Gorgyraeia; order B26-G9; family B26-G9; genus JAHJAO01. Next base: position 11,915 of record JAHJAO010000025.1, on the reverse strand, counting down.
CCAAACCGGTTTTTTACGGCCCTTAAGATTCGAAAATTGTTTTTATTTTCACCTTCGAAATACAAAACACAGTCCACAAGATGCTCAAGTACCCGGGGGCCGGCTAAAGATCCATCTTTGGTTACGTGCCCCACCAGAAAAACACAAACGCCTCCTCTTTTAGCCAGAGCCGTGAATTGCCCGGCGCACTCCCTAACCTGGCTAATCGTACCTGCCGTGCTCGCAATAGAATCTGTGTATATTACCTGGATAGAATCCGCGACTATAACATCCGGTGAAATTTTGCTTACATGTTCAAGAATCGATTCGAGGTTCGTCTCGGTTACAATATATAAACTATCTGCGATTTTTTCTCCCAGCCGCTCGGCACGCAGCTTTGTCTGCTGCGCCGATTCCTCAGCACTCACATACAGAACTTTTTTGCCGATTTTACTCAAGGCATTGCATACCTGCAACAGCAACGTGGATTTGCCGATACCCGGCGCACCGCCAATTAAAACAACCGAACCCGACACCAATCCTCCGCCCAAAACATGGTCTAATTCTTCTATTTGGGTTTTTAATCTCAACTGCCCTACCGGCATGACCTGGTTAAGTTTCTGGGCGGAACTGGCAATCGCGCCGGCCAAAAACCTGTGTCCGGCCGGTTTTTTCTCAATTTCCATCTCTTCGACAAATGAATTCCACTTCTCGCATTCCGGGCATTTGCCTATCCACTTGGCGGATTGGTATCCGCATTCCTGACAAACGAATATGGTTTTTGTCTTCATGGAGTCTTATGAATATACCCTTTATTGCCTTCCTCTTCCGAAGCCGATTCCTGTTTTTCCTTTTCTTTTTTCGTAGTTTTCTTTGCCTTGATCCGCGGCGGCTTCTGGAACAGCTTCCAGGGATGGTGCTTCAAATCGCTGACTAATTCATTCAGCTGAGTATTTAAGTCCATTATCGTCTTTTGTAAACTCTTATCTAGATTAACGATCATTCCTTCGGTCTTATCATATATGGATTTATCAGTTAATAATTTACCCATTGTTCCTTGGCCTTGCTGCACGGATAAAACAATTTCCTTAATCGTTTCGCTTGTCTGACGCAAGTTTTCCGTCGCGATACGGAAATTAATAAAGCTTTCTTTCAATGAATCCCTGACCTTCTGGTCTCCCACGATATCCACCAGCGACTCGGTAAGTTTTTCCATTTGCACGGGGTTGCTGCCCCGGATCTGATCCCCGTTTTGTAAGAAATTTTCCCTGTCTTTACCCGGATATATTTCCAAGTATTTTTCCCCTAAAATCCCCAGCGTGTTTATATAAGCCAGAGAATCCTTGGGTATTTTCACTTCCTTTTTAATCCTAAGGATAAGTTTTACCTGGGTTTTATTTTTATTGTTGTTATAAAAAATCTCCACGTCTTCCACGTCTCCGATTGCTACCCCGGCAAAATGTACCGGAGAATTCCTTTGCACTCCGCTGACGAAATCAAAAATTACGTTTAGCTTATAAATATTAGCGTTAAAAATATTGAGCCCACCGATTTGAAAAACAATCGTGGATAAAATTATCAGGCCCAGTACAACAAAAATTCCAACTTTGAATTCCGTGTTAATCTTTTTCATCTTATCTCCCCCCAATTGGATATTTAAGTTATAAGTTAAAAATGAAAATCATTATTCCGTTTATCGGTTATTGGCCCCTTCGCCGCTCCGTTGATAAACTGCCGGACTACCGGGTCCTGTGTATTTCTAATTTCGTTAGGGCTGCCTTGAGTGATAATTTTCCCATCGTAGAGCATAGCAATCCGCGTGCCTACTTTATAGGCCGAAGTCATGTCATGCGTAACCACAATGGATGTGATTTTTAGCTGGCTTTGCAACCGGATAATTAAATCGTTAATCATATCCGCCATAATCGGGTCAAGCCCCGTGGTCGGCTCATCATAGAGAACAATCTGCGGGGTATTACAAATCGCCCGCGCCAAACCTACTCTTTTTTTCATCCCGCCGCTTAATTCCGCCGGCTTTTTATGTTCGATATCCACAAGATCCACGCTTTCCAAGGCGCGGCGTACACGCTTGCGGATTTCAGCCTCGGGTAACTTGGTATGCTCAATAAGCGCAAATCCGACATTTTCATAAACATCCAGCGAGTCAAAGAGTGCCGCTCCCTGAAAAAGCATCCCGAATTTCATGCGCAATTGGACAAGGTCTTTGCCTTTTAAATCCGCGACCCTTTGCCCATCAACAATCACCTCGCCTGAATCCGGCTCTAATATCCCAATCATATGTTTGAGTAATACGCTTTTGCCGCAACCGGAGCGGCCGATAATTACAATAGTCTCGCCCTTTTTAATCTCCAAATTCAGGCCGTTCAGTACTGCCTGGGAGTCGAAATTTTTGTGCAAGTCGTTTATCTTAATCATATTTTCTGCCATTATTTTTTTGTAAAAACTACCATAAAAAATAAAACAAAGCCGTAAAGAAACAATCAAAAGCGATAATCAAAATACAGGAATTTACTACCGACATCGTTGTCGATTTCCCCACGCCTTCCGCCCCGCCCTTAGTACGCATCCCCTCATAGCAGGCAATGATAGAAATTATAAACGCGAAGATAAGCGATTTTAATAAGCCGGCAAAAATATCTTTATAAACCAAGGCATCAAACGATTTTTTGATATAAAGATGCGGCGGGATCTGTAATTTAGAAACACCCACAATAAAGCCGCCGAACATCCCCACAAAATCAGCGTAAACGGTTAAAATCGGCAGCATTATCGCAAGCGCCAGAAACCGCGGGACAATCAGATATTTCACCGGATTCGTCGCCAATGTCTCCAGGGCATCGATTTGTTCGGTGACTTTCATCGTGCCTACTTCCGCGGCAATCGCGGCTCCTACCCGCGCCGCCACAACCAAAGCCGTCAAAACCGGTCCTAATTCTCTGGTCATAGACAGGCCAACCAAAGAAGCGATCCAGATTTCCGCAGACATTTTTTTCATCGTATAAGCGGTCTGAAAAGCCAGCACAATGCCGGTAAAAAAAGCCGTCAGGAACACGATGGAAAAACTGTTTACCCCGGTTTTTTCCATCTGCTCTATCAGCGGCCGGCGTTTAAACGGCGGGGTAAATGTCCATTTCAATGTCTGCACAAACAACAAAATCACGCCACCCACATATTCCAAAAATGTCGCGATTTTGCGTTTGGCGACAATAAAAATTTCAGGCAACTTTCTGCCCATAACAAAACACCTTTTTTTATTTTCCGCTCAGAAAAGTTAGCACGTCTTTATCTTTATTCGCAGATACCTTGATTATTTTTGTTTTATCAATGCGCCCGGAAAGAATCTCCTCGGCCAGCGGATTTTCTAAAAATTTCTGAATAGTACGCTTTAGCGGCCGGGCGCCGTAAACCTGGTCGAACCCTTTGACAATAAGCAGGTCTTTTGCCGCCATATCCAGCTCGATTTTGATTTCCTGTTCGCTTAAGCGTTCGGTGACCTCTTTTATTTCAATTTCGATGATTTTATATAAGTCTTCCTTTGTTAAGGTTCTGAAGACAATAATATCATCCACGCGGTTTAAAAATTCCGGTTTAAACACTTTTTTGACCTCATCCATCAACTTATCCTTCATCGACTGATAGGTAACCTCATCCTCCTGCGGCGTAAAACCGATCGCGCCTTGTTTCTTCAAAAGTTCCGCCCCAAGATTCGACGTCATAATCAAGACGGTATTACGGAAGTCAACCTTACGACCAAAACTGTCTGTCATCCGGCCTTCCTCCAGTACCTGAAGCAGGAGGTTAAACACATCCGGGTGAGCTTTTTCGATTTCATCCAGTAAGATAACCGCATAGGGTTTACGCCTTACTTTTTCCGTAAGCTGCCCGCCCTCTTCATAGCCGACATAACCAGGCGGAGCGCCCACCAACCTGGATACATTAAATTTCTCCATATATTCAGACATATCAATCTGAATAATCGCATCCGCATCGCCGAAAAGAAATTCGGCCAACGCTTTTCCTAAAAGCGTTTTCCCTACACCCGTTGGCCCTAAAAAAATAAAGGAGCCAATCGGCCGCTTTGGGTCCTTCAACCCGGCGCGCGAACGGCGAATTGCATGCGTAATTGCGATTATCGGCTCGGACTGGCCCACAACATGTTTTTGTAATTCTTCCGACATTTTAAGCAATTTTTCCGCTTCCTTTTCTTCCAAGCGCGCGATCGGGATACCGCTCCATTGGGAAACAATATGGGCGATATCTTCTTCTTTTACTTCAATCGTTGTTTCCATCCGGCTTTCCTTCCAATCCGCCCTTATTTTTTCAAGCTGGGTCCGGGCCTCCCTTTCCTGGTCCCGAAACGCAGCAGCCTTTTCAAAATCCTGCGCTTTAACTGAATCTTCTTTTTGCTTGCGTAAGTTTTTAATTTTATTCTCCAAATCCTTCAAGTCCGGCGGAGCCGTCATCACTAGTAGCCGGGCCCTCGCGCCGGCTTCATCGATTATATCCACGGCTTTATCCGGTAAAAACCTCCCACTGATGTAGCGGTCGGAAAACTTGGCTGCGGCTTCTAACGCGTCTTCGCCGTATTTAACATGATGATGGGCTTCGTATTTATCCCGCAATCCATTTAAAATCTCTATAGTTTCTTTCACAGACGGAGGTTCAACCATTATGGTCTGAAATCTCCTTTCCAAAGCCGCGTCTTTTTCTATATATTTCCTATATTCATCTAAGGTCGTGGCTCCGATGCACTGGATTTCGCCTCGGGCTAATGCCGGCTTTAAAATATTGGAGGCGTCGATCGCGCCTTCCGCTCCGCCCGCTCCTACCAGGGTGTGTAATTCATCAATAAAAATAATCACATTTTCCGAACGTTTAATCTCGTCCATAACCGCCTTAATCCGTTCCTCAAACTGACCTCGGTATTTTGTTCCCGCAACCATAAGCGCTAAGTCCAAAACAATCACCCTTTTATCCCTCAGCACTTCCGGCACGTCCGACTTTATAATCATCTGCGCCAGCCCTTCTACAATCGCGGTTTTACCCACACCCGCTTCTCCCAAAAGCACGGGATTATTTTTGGTCCTGCGGCTTAAAATACGGATAACCCGTTCTATTTCCATGGCCCGGCCAATAACCGGATCCAGCTTTCCCTCTTTCGCCAGTTTCGTCAAATCGCGCCCGAACGCGTCCAACGCCGGAGTTTTTGCTTTACCGAGCGAAGCGTTTTGAGCCGCGCCGGTTCCGCTTTCATAACCGGTAGAAGTTGTGCCCAACAAATCCATAATTTCCCGTTTTACTTTTTCCAAATCCAAACCTAAATTCATCAGCACCTGAGAAGATACACCTTCGCCTTCTTTAATCAAACCTAAAAGTAAATGTTCTGTGCCAATATAATTATGCCCTAACCCCTTTGCTTCATCCATGGACATTTCAATAACCCGCTTTGCTTTAGGAGTAAAAGGGATATCTCCGGAAGTAACCGTGCTCGGCCCCGCCTGCACAAGTTTTTCCACTTCCAAACGAATCATATCCAGATTTAGCCCTAAATTCTGCAAAACTGCGGCCGCGACCCCTTCCCCTTCTTTAATCAAGCCCAGCAGGATATGTTCGGTACCGATATAATCATGATTGAACCTTTTTGCCTCCTCTTTAGCTAATAAAATTACTTTCCGGGCCCGTTCTGTAAACCTGTCAAACATATGTTTTCCCCCTTCTCCTTATTATTTATTAAAAAATTACGCTGTTATATGCTGACGTATCAACTCCGCCCGTTTTACGTCTCTCTCCCGGGAACTAAGTTCTTTGCTTTCCAATTTTTGCAGATGCGCCGGCTGGGTGAGAATAAACAATTCGTTTACGGTTTCCCGCGTCGGCTGTTTAATCAATCCCATGTCTATCCCTAAGCGGACATTAGAAAGCAATTCAATCGTTTCGGAACTGCTAATGATATGAGCATTTTTTAAAATCCCATAAGAACGCCACACCTGGTCGGCGACACTGCTTTTGTTCTGGTTCAACAATACCTGGCGAGCATTCTGTTCATATTCAATTATCTGTTTTATAATCCGCTTTATATTATCAATTATCTCTTCTTCGCTTCTGCCTAACGATACCTGGTTTGAGATTTGAAAAAAATTACCGGCCGCCTCCGTTCCTTCGCCGAACAATCCACGCACGGTCAATCCCAGTTTTAAGATTGCCTGGATTACCCGATCAATCTGTTTTGTCAGCACCAAAGCCGGCAGATGCAGCATGACTGACGCGCGCATGCCGGTCCCGGTATTGGTCGGACAGGCCGTAAGATATCCCCATTTGACCGAGAAAGCGAAATCCAATTTTTTTTCAAGCTCAGTCTCAACCTCGTCGATTTTACGCCAGCATTCATCAAGGTTAAAACCCGGCTGTAACACCTGAATACGCATATGGTCTTCTTCATTAATCATGATCGAAATGATTTCGTCCACACTGAACGCCACCGCCTTGACATCGGTATTAACGGCTAATTCTCGGCTGATAAGATGACGTTCTACCAAAAATTGCTTATCAATATTGGACATGTCCAAAATTTTTAAAAACAATCCTTTATTTTTTATTGATTCCAAACTGCTTACGGCGGACGAAATTAATTCCAGCGTTTGCTCCTGTTGTTTCTTCTTGGCCCGGTTTGTAAATACGGCTTTTTCTAAATTACGGGCTAACCGCACGCGGCTGGAAAATATTATTTCCGAATTCGGCCCTATATTTTTTAACCAACCGCTTGTTTGCTTAATCAAGTCATCAATTTTCATTCTTATTTTCTCCTTAATGAATCCCGCTTTTTTATTTATCCCGCCTTGGCGGGATAAATTCGCCCAGACATTTTACGAGCTTTGCTCCGTAAAATGTGAACTCATTTATCTTCCTGTTCCATCTGCTTAATTTTATCCCGCAATTTCGCGGCTTCTTCAAATTCCTCCATCTCAATCGCTTTTTGCAGCTTCAGTTTTAAATCCTGGAGTTCTCTTTTTGTTTTAAAAACCTTACCGCCTCTGGCCGGCGCTTTACCCAAATGCTGCACTGAGCCGTGAATTTTTTTGAGCAGAGGTTCCAAACTCTTTTTAAAAGTTTCGTAGCACTGACTACATCCCAGCCGCCCGATTTTTCTGAAATCCTCATAATTCATTTTGCAATTTGGGCATTGTAACATAACCGCTTTCTTATCGCTTTCCACCGGCGTGCCGAAATCTACCAACCCGGTCAGTAAATCCTGCAGGCCAAAAGGCTGGCCTAATCCGGCGATACCTTTTTCTTTCGCGCACTGCTCGCAAAGATGCAATTCCGTCATCTGATCATTTATAATTTCCGTTAAATGAACCGTAGCCGAACGCTTTTGGCAAATCTGACAAACCATAATCCCGCCTCCCTAAAATATGCCTTAACTAATTGTGTATTTTACTCCGTTAGATTTTGTTGATTTTCTAAATTCACTTATAAATTTCAGCGTGAGCTTGCCTGGTTTTCCGTTGCCGATAGTCCTGCCGTCGATACCGACAGCCGGGATAATCTCAACCGCGGTACCGGTCAAAAATACCTCATCGGCAATAAACAGTTCGTGGCGCGTTAAAATCTGCTCGTGCGCGGCAATCTTTAACTTAGCTGAGATCTTAAGCACTTCGTCCCGCGTGATACCGCGCAAAGACCCCATGCACTGCGGCGGAGTATAAAGCCGCCCTTTTTTTACGATAAAGATATTATCCCCCGTGCACTCTGCGACATAACCCAGTGAATTCATCATAATCGCTTCTTCGTAACCTGCATTTATCGCTTCAATTTTTGCCAAGATATTATTAAGATAGTTAAGCGATTTGATTTGGGGATTCAGAGCCTCCGGCAGATTGCGCACTGTAGGCACAGTAATAATTTTTAAACCCTGCTTATATAATTTTTCCGGATACAGCACAATCTTATCGGTAATCATAATCACGCAGCTGCGTTTGCATTTGCGCGGGTCAAGTCCTAGGTCTCCTTCTCCCCGCGTAACAATCAAACGAATATAAGCGTCTTTTAATTTATTAGCTTTTAAAGTTTTTACAACCGCCGCGATCATCTCTTGTTTTGAAAGCGGAACGTTAAGCATAATACTCTGCGCGCTCTCATATAGACGGTCGATATGTTCTTTAAGTTTAAACACTAAGCAGTTATACGACCGAATTCCTTCGAATACGCCATCGCCATATAAAAGCCCATGGTCAAAAACCGATATCTTGGCATTTTCTTTCTCGAACAATTTCCCGTTTATATACACCTTGAATCCCATATCAAATCCTCCTTTAAATGAACACATCACTTATGGAGCATCAGCAATATAAGTGATTAGTGTGAATTTGACCTCTGCTAATATGATAGCATATCTATAACAAAAAAATAATAAAACTAAAATTTTATCTAAGTGGTAACTATTTAATAATCTTCCCGTCCCGGATCAACATCCGCCGGGAAGATATTTTTGCTATTTCTTCGGCGTGCGTGGCAATCATCATTGTGTAATACTCTTGCCGATTTAATTTTAAAAGCAGCTCGCAAATTTTAGCCCCGGTATCTGAATCCAAATTCCCAGTCGGTTCGTCACAAAATAATATCGCCGGCCTATTTATTAACGCCCGCGCAATCGCCACCCGCTGCTGTTCTCCGCCCGAAAGTTCCGACGGATGATGTAAGCTCCTTTTGTCCAGCCCTACCTGCAGAAGCAACGTTAGAGCCTTTTTTCTGGCCTCTTTTGTTTTAAAGCCCGCAATCAGCGCCGGCAGCATCACGTTTTCCAAAGCCGTAAATTCCGGTAACAGATGATAAAATTGAAACACAAATCCTATTTTGCGGCTGCGTAGCTGCGCCCTTTTGCCTTCTTTTATCTTAAAAATGTTTACGCCTTCAAGCAATACCTGACCCTGGCCAGGAGAATCCAATCCTCCTAAAATATGCAACAGGGTAGATTTGCCGGCGCCGGAAACACCAAACAAGCTAACCAGCTCGCCTGCTTCTATTTTTAAATCTATACCTTTGAGCACATGGAGATCTTCTCCCTGTGTCCGGTAATGCTTATGTAAGCCCTGTACCTTAAGCATATACTGCTCCGTCATTTAATGTCGCAGCGCACTAGTTATTCGTAACGCAACGCCTCCACCGGATTAAGCCGGGATGCCTGATATGCCGGATAAATTGTTGAAAATAAACTAATACCAAGAGCGGCCAGAATAATCCATACTATATCGGCAGTATCGACCTTTATCGGTAAAGTATCTATATAATAAATGTCTTTAGGCAACTTGATAAACGGATACGTCTTCAAAGCGTAAGCCAAAATCATCCCTGCGGCGGCACCCAGGGTTGTCCCGATAACCCCGATACTCATACCCACCATCATAAAAATTGCCCGGATAGCGCTTGCCGTCGCTCCGATCGCTTTCAAAATCCCGATATCCTTAGTTTTTTCCATCACCATCATGATTAAGGTGCTGGCAATATTAAGCGAGGCGACAAGCACGATTAAAGTCAGGATAACAAACATCGCTGTTTTCTCAAGCTTTAACGCTTCAAAAAGATTATGGTTTAAATCCATCCATGTCCGGCCATAATACGGAAACCCCAGTTTCTCCTGGATAGCTTTTTTTACCGTATTGGCCTCCAAGACATCGTCTAATTTTACGCTTACACCGCTTACAATCTGCGCGGTAAAATTTAAATTTTTAGCTTTCTCAAGCGAAATAAACGCTACGCTAGAATCATAATCGTACATCCCGCTGGCAAATATCCCGGTCACTTTATAACCTTCCGGTTTCTTCTTGGCGGATAAAAGTAATTTTACTTCGTCGCCAACATGAAGCATCAATCTCTGCGCCAATTCCTGGCCGATGATGATATTATTGCTTTGGCTCAAATCAAGCTTGCCGTATTTTAAAAACTTGCCGATATCACTCACCTGCGGCTCTAAGGTTTCGTCTATCCCCCTTAAAATCAGGGAAGATATTTTATCATCGCAGGCTATCAGCGCTTGCGTATTCAAAAATGGAGCCAGCGCCCGGACATGTTTAACCCCCTTCAAACTTTCCATCACATATTGCACATCGTCCAAGCCGCCGATTTTTTCTACAACGATGTGGCTTGAGGTTCCGATTATACGCTGCCGCAATTCATTATCAAAGCCGTTCATCACTCCGATTACAATTATCAGCGCCGCGACTCCCGTGGCCACGCCAATAATAGAAATCAAGCTAATAATCGAAATGAACTTTTGCTTTCTGCGGCCAAAAAGATACCTCGCCCCCATCCACATCTGATACATAATTACTTTATCCTCAAATGCCTGTAAAAACCAAATTTATTCCGATTCGTCTGTTTGTTCCTGTCCGGAACTGTCTGTCTCACTTTTGAGCTGCGGAAAAAGTATTACATCTTTAATCGAGGCCTGATCCGTAAACAGCATTACCAGCCGGTCAATCCCGATGCCTAAGCCTCCGGCCGGCGGCATCCCATATTCAAGCGCTTCCACAAAGCTGTCATCGATTTTCGCGTCCTTTTCCTCTTTCGCCTGAATCAGGAATCTTTCGTTTTGCTCAAGCGGATCGTTCAACTCCGAATAGGCATTAGCCACTTCCATGCCACCGATAAAAAGCTCAAATCTTTCGCTCAAAAACGGATTATCCTTTTTCTTCTTAGCCAGCGGACAAAGCTCGGTATAGATATCCGTAACAAACACGGGATGAGACGATTTGATTTCGATCAGGTCGCTGATTAGATTCAGGATAAAACTGCGGCTTATTTTTCCGTCTTTTAACTCAAGCTTTATCCCTTTCTTTTTCAGCTTTTTCAGCCACTCATTTTCATCATCCTCAGGCCTGATATCGAACCGTTCCTGCATCAGTTGGCTAAAAGACAGCTCTTGCCACGAATTTAAATCTATCTTAGTATCGTTAAAAATTATCTCGCGTTTGCCGAATATCTCATCGCTGATATGCACAATGATATCGCGCACAAGCTTCATCATGTCCCGGTAATCCGCATAAGCCGTATAGACCTCAAGCATAGTGAATTCCGGATTATGCCGTGTGGATATGCCTTCATTACGAAAAGACCGGTTAATTTCATAAACCCTGTCCAGACCGCCGACCAGCAATTTTTTTAAGTAAAGTTCCGGCGCAATCCGCAAAAACAAATCCATCCCCAAAGCATCGTGGTGCGTTTTAAAAGGTTTGCCGGCGGCGCCTCCGGCGATGGGATGCATCATCGGCGTTTCCACTTCCAGATAACCACGGCCGTCCAAGAAGTCTCTTATGCCTTTTATGATCTTACTGCGCAGGATGAAGACTTCCTTAACTTTATCATTGACAATCAAATCCAAATAACGCTTACGGTATCTTATTTCCACATCTTTCAAACCATGCCATTTTTCCGGCAACATCCTTATCCCTTTAGCCAATATCTCTACCCTGCTAAGCAAAATAGTCGGCTCCTGGGTATGCGTCAAGAACAATTCCCCTTCCATACCCACGATATCCCCTACATCCAGTTTTTCCCAGACCGAAAAAACTCCTCCTTCAGCAGAATCTCTTTTGACGTAGAACTGAATCCTTGCCGTACTATCTTTTAAATCGCCAAACATACTCTTGCCGTGACTGCGCAGAGCCATGATTCTTCCGGCGATAGAAACTTTTTCTTTTTCTCGAAAATTCGTCCTGATCGCGGCCGCAGTATGTGTAACGGCAAAACCGCTTCCATAGAGATTTACACCCTCTTTTTTCAATGCTTCCAATTTTTTTAAACGTTGCTGCCTCAACTCGTCAATCATCTTATAACCTCTTTCTTTTTAATATGATAGCCATTCGATTATATAATTTAAAAACTTCTCTGTCAAGCCCTTTAGCATCCTCATAAAATTT